>JAZLFA010000052.1:0-34931 GCA_045615545.1 Bacilli bacterium
TACCTGTATAAAAGATATTCATAAACAAAGTTTCGGCAGCATCATCAATATGATGAGCGAAGGCTACCTTATTAGCGCCTACTTCATGAGCAACTGCGTTCATAATCGCTTTTTTCATTCTAGAACATATTGAACACGGTAAATGTTTTTTCTCTTTTTGGTTAGCTTTTAAAATTGGATATACATTTTTTGAATCGTTGATAATCAAATCATAACCTAAATCTTTAACCCACTTTTTTACTTTATCGGCTTTAAAGTTAGGGAAGCCTAAATCAATCATAACGGGATATAAAGTAAAGTTAGTGTGCTGAAATCTAGCGTATAGAGTTAATGCATAAAATAAGACGAGTGAATCTTTGCCACCGCTAATACCGACGACAATCTTATCGCCTTTACTTATTAGTTTATAGGTCTTATCGGCATTACGTAATCCCGCTAAGATGATGCGTATCGCTTTCATACCTACAATTATCAAGTAAAATTTTTATAAAGTCCATAACAAAAGAATCTTATCTTTAGATAAAGAGATTAATTTTCTTTCTCTAATTTAAGCACTAATTAGAAAAAGTTTGCTGATAATTTTGTCCAGTTTTTAATAACGCCCAGACGATACGTAATATTTTTCTAGCTGTATGTGTTAATGCACAAATAGGGTGTTTACCTTCATTCTTTTTCTTCGCATAAAATTCAGCAATTTCTACGCAATGAATGCGTGCTTTTTCAGCCGCTTGAAATAATGCGTATCGAAGAAGAGGTGACCCTCTTTTTCTTAGTTTCCCGTGTTTTTCGACTTTACCAGATTGATAAATGTTTACATCTAAACCCGCAAATTTAACTAATTTATCGGGTGTCGCAAACATATTAACGTCTCCAATTTCTCCAATAAGAAAACCCGCTAAGCGATATCCAATGCCTGGAATTGTTAATAGATTAGAAGCAGTTTCATCCACTAGAGGTTTTAAAAGTTCGTCTAATGCTTCATCTCTTTCATTAATTGAAATCAATTCATCGATCAGTTGAACAATGATTGATTCACTTTCCTTATAGGAAACGCCGATTGAATTCTTGGCAATGTTTTTAAGTTCGTTAAATTTAATTAAACTAAACGATCCTTTTGACATGCTTTTCAATTTATTAGCTGTTTCTTTTCTTGCTAAAGCAAATCGCTCGGCTGAAGGAAAGTTCTTTATTAACCATAAATTAGTTTTTGAGACAAAGATATTCCTACCATAAAATCTTTTATTGCCACTCCCTTTTTGCAAAAAAGAGACTAATTCGGGGAACGTTTCATCTAGATAACGATGAAGATGTTCAATGGTCCTAACTTTACTTTGAAATAAAGAATATTTTGCTTTTGTTATACACCTTATCCTTTCAATGTTATATGATTTAAGCATAGAAGCACTGAATGGATGCTTTGATGCATAACGTGCAATTAAAAGGGCGTCAAGGTTATCAGTCTTCGCCCTGTCGAGATATTCTGATTCTTTGAATCGATGGATAACGACAGGGTTTTTTATTTGAACCTGATAACCATTTTTAACTAGGTAACGGAATAAACATAAGTGATAATGTCCGGTTGCTTCCATTACAATTTGGATGGATTGAGATTCACCAATTGATTTTAAGATCTTGATTAATGAAGCGAATCCATCTTTTGAATTTTCGAAATCGAAACTACTTTTAATAATCGTTCCGTTTTCATCGATGATGCAACAAGTGTGCTTAAACTTGCTGACATCAATACCTACGTAATAAATAGGCATAAGTAATAAATCCTCCTTTACTAATGTCGCGAACAATCCGCTAACTTTCCAAACGTATTATCTCAAATAAAAGGTCAAAGCCTTATCCTACAAACAACGTTTAAATGGAAAGTCGCGTCCTCAGTATGAAAGGCAGACTGTCTAGCAGTAGTACTATTACAGAGGTCCCGCGACTTCGTTTTATTTTACCATGGAAGAAAAAAGTGACCCCTAGGGGTCATCATTAATGTATCCCCATGGATACATATATTGTTAATGAGATAAGATAAATATACCAACTTCCTAACTTTAATTAAAGTTGTAAGTACTCTATAATGATTGTGCTATGAAATTAATTGTTGGTTTAGGCAATCCAGGAACTAAATATGAAGGCACACGTCACAACATGGGTTTTATGTGTGTTGATTTATTTTCTGATATTTCTCAAATTGATGTTGATAAAGAAGTCTTTCACGGTTTACTTGGCAGAGGCAAAGTCTTTGATGAGGACGTTTTGTTATTTAAACCAACTACATATATGAATCTAAGTGGTACTGCTGTCAACGAAGTAGTTAATTATTTCAAAATTGATATTGCTGATATCATTGTCATTTATGATGATATGGCTCTAAAGCCAGGAACTATTAGACTTAGACCTTCCGGCAGTAGTGGTGGTCAAAAGGGAATGCAAAATATTATTGATAACTTAAAAACCGATAATATTAAAAGAATAAGAATAGGTATAGGCGAACCTGCATATGATGGAATTGATCATGTATTAACAAAGCCATTGAAAGAGGAAAAACCTTTAATTGAATTTGCAATCACAAATGCTGTTGAAGCATTGAAGGAGGCATTAAAGACAACGTTTGATAAAGCGATGTCGCTATACAATAGTTAAGGAGAAATACAACGGACTTATTAAAGTTGCTTGAAACGAATAATGCTATACCCCCCTATTTAGATAAATCGGGGCATTTTGTGGTTGATGATTCAATTGGTATTTCTTTATTAACAGCCTTGGCTTATAAAAAGAAAAAGAAAAGCTTTATTATTGTTTGTTCAAACCTATATAAAGCACAAAATATTTATGATTTTTTATTAACCTTCATTGAAAAGAACAATGTTTTATTGTTTCCTGGTGACGAATTGATTAGAGCTGAAGCGCTTGCACAGTCAAAAGAATTGTTATCATCAAGGTTATACGCATTAAGCCAATTGCGAACAGACCAAAATAAAATAATTATTACAAATACTGCAGGAATTGCGAGATATTTGCCTAAACCTCAACTTTTTTACAGCAAAATACTCAATTTTGTGGTTGGAAAAGAATATAAACTCAATGAGATTAAAAAAATACTTATCGAGTCAGGTTATATAATGGTTTCGAAAGTTGATCAATCACTTCAATTTGCGGTTAGAGGAGATATTTTAGATATATTTTCTGTTAACCTAAATAACCCAATTCGTATAGAGTTTTTTGATGATGAAATTGAATCAATTCGCGAGTTTAATATATCTACTCAATTAAGCATATTAAAACTAAATGAAGTTACTATTTTACCTGCTAGTGACTTTATATTAAGCGAAGAAGAAAAGCGTGAGGTATATGACAAGATTCATGAAGTTTTAGAAAAAGATCAAAAGCATCTTGATATGACTACGTTTGAAAATCTAAGAAATATTACTGATACTGATATCTCTCTATTATTAGAAAACCAAACCTCAGCGCGTTTATATAAATATTATGGTTTTTTATGTAACGAGCATTATTCGTTATTAGATTATTTTGAAGATGGCACCATCGTGAATGTAGATGCTGATACTTTGGAGACATCTAATACATTATTGTTGCAACAATCAAATGAATATTTATATGAAATGAGTTCTGAAGGAAAGATTATTTCACATCTCGAGATGTATCAAGACTCGTTAAGATTAATCAAGAACTCTTCTTTTAAGAAAATTACGACTTCGAATCTTCCAATTGGACAACAATCATATCATTTCGATATACGTAATGTTCCTTAACAAGCCACTAAGCAATCAGACACAATTAATATCATCCATAATTATTTAAATGATGGATATAAAATTTGTATATCACTTGCAAGTAAAGAGTCCTTAAATGTAACGCAAGAATTATTACTAAGTAATAAAATACCATTTGAAATAAATCATGGCTTAGATGTACCAAATAAACATAAGATCGGCATCTCTGTAACAAATTTGCCTCGTGGTTTTGTTTTATTTGAAGAAAAGATTGTCTTTTTGACAACGAACGAGCTTTACAATGAAAAAGTTAAAGTATCACGTTTTGATAATAGATTTAAGAAAGCCACAATATTTAAAGACTTTGAAGATTTGCAGCCTGGAGATTATGTTGTTCATGAATATCAAGGTATAGGGCAATTCTTAGAACTTCAAACTTTAGAAGTAGATGGAATTCATCGTGACTACCTAAAAATAGCTTATTATGGTGGTGAACTATTATATGTGCCGTTAACTCAATTCCAACTTGTAAGAAAGTACATGGGCAAAGAAGGTCTTAAACCTAGAATTTCTCATTTGCACACAAAAGATTGGGAGAACACAAAGAAAAGAATTAAGGAAAGAATCAATGACTTAGCGAATCGCTTGTTTGCCTTGTATGTTGAAAGAAACAAAGTAAAAGGATTTCCCTTTCAAGAAGATGATGAATTTCAAAAAGATTTTGAAAATGCATGCCCATTTGAACTTACGAGAGATCAACTAAAATCTTTAGGTGAAATTAAGGTTGATATGGAAAGCGATCACCCTATGGATAGGCTACTTTGTGGCGATGTTGGATTCGGCAAAACTGAGGTTGCTTTTAGAGCAATTATGAAAGCGATTCTATCGGGGAAACAAGTCGCTTTATTATGTCCAACAACACTTTTAGCAAGACAACATTATGAACGTGCATTAGAGAGATTTGTGGGATTTGATGTTAAAATTGCAGTGTTTTCGCGCTTAATTAGCGACAAAACACAAAAAGAAGCAATTAAAGAAATAGCTGATGGTAAGGTACATTTGTCTATCGGTACACATAGATTATTAAGCAAAGATATTGTATTTAAAGATTTGGGCCTTTTAGTAATTGATGAAGAACAACGATTTGGTGTTGAACAAAAGGAAAGACTTAAAGAACTGAAAACAAATATTGATGTTTTAACATTATCCGCCACACCTATACCGAGAACGCTTCAAATATCATTGCTTGGTGTTAGAAGTATGTCAATTATTAATACCGCTCCACAAGAAAGAATGCCGATACAAACGTATGTCATTCCTTATAAAGAAGAATTAGTAAAAGAATTAATTGAAAGAGAACTTGGAAGAAAAGGACAAGTATTTTATTTACATAACAACGTTTCAACATTATACATGTGCTCTAATAAGCTATCTAGAATGATTCCTGGAGCAAAAATTGGTGTCGCGCACGGCCAAATGGATAAAGGTGACATCGAGGATGTAATGTTAAAGTTCTATAATGGCGAAATCGATGTGCTTGTCTGTACAACTATTATTGAAAACGGTATTGATATTCCAAATGCGAATATGATTATCGTTGAAGACAGCGATTGTTATGGCCTTAGTCAACTATATCAAATAAAAGGAAGGGTAGGTAGAAGTGATCGAATTGCTTATGCATATTTAATGTATAACGAGTATAAACAACTAAATGAAAAGGCAGAAAAAAGACTTAAAGCAATTGAAGATTTTACCGAACTTGGAAGTGGTTATAAAATTGCTCAACGCGACTTAATGATTAGAGGGGCAGGAGATATTCTTGGACCAGAACAAGCTGGATACATTGACTCAATTGGTTTAGAGATGTATATCAAATTATTAAATGAAGCCGTTAAAGAAAAAATAGATAAAAAACAGGGATTTGACGAAGAAATTAAAGCAAATCTAACACTAAAGATTGATGCGTATATTCCAAAAGAATACGCAGGTGATTCTGATAAAATTGAATTATACCAAGAGATTTTGTCCGCTTCTTCAAATGAATCATTACTTGAAATTAAAAACAAAACTCGAGATATATTTGGTAAACTTCCAGAAGAAGTAGAACTATTATTCATTAAAAGAAATATCGATTTGTTGTTAAAAGAAGCCAACATAACAACCGTTAGAGAAAATTTAAATAATGTAGAAATATATTTGGCAGAACCATATATTAATATTAAAGGAATAGGAAATATCTTATTTGAATCCTTAATTCCTTATATTTCTAGACTTAAGGTTAGTTATATTAATCATAAATTTAAGATTGTGATAAATAAGACGCCTCAAATGTTAAAAGACATGGAAGGAATCCTCTATGGATTAGTAAATATTAAAAACAATAATAAGGTGAAAGAAATTGTATGAGATTAGATTTAGCGCTTAAATATTCTGGATTAATCAAGAGAAGAACCGTTTCAAAGATATATTGTGAACGTGGTTTGGTTTTAGTTAATGAAAAAATTGGGAAACCTTCAACCGAAGTTAAAGATGGAGACATCATTACTGTTACCATGGGATCTCGAATTATTACATTTGAAATTACCATTGAGCAAGTTGGTAAAAAAATTAATCTTTCTTATAAGTTAATCAATCAATCTACAAAAGGTGGTAGCGATGCTTAATCTTGATAAAAGCAAAAAATATTTATTAGCATGTTCATTTGGTCCAGACTCGATGGCACTTTTTCATATGTTAAAAAATAATGAATTTTGCTTTGATGTTGCAATTGTTAATTATCACCTTAGAAATGAGAGTGATTTTGAGGTAAATTCACTGCAAGAATATTGTAACCAAAATAATGTTAAGTTATACATTTTTAATGTGACAGAAAAAATAACAAAAAATATTGAAGAAAAAGCAAGAGAAATTCGCTATTCATTTTTTAATAAATTATATAAACAAAATGGATATAGTGCGTTACTTGTAGCGCATAATAATGACGATCATATTGAAACATACTTATTACAAAAAAAACGTAAAAATCTTCCACTTTATTACGGAATTGCCGTCAATACTTGCGGTTATGGAATGAATATTATTAGACCTCTACTGGATTATAAAAAAAGTGATTTACTTGATTACGTTAATAAAAATTGTGTTCCATACGCGATCGATTTATCAAATTTTGAAGATAATTTTGAACGCAATAAGATACGTCATGAAATTGTTGAAAAATTATCCACAGAAAATAGGAATATGATTTTAGAAGAAATTAAAGAAAAAAATGATAATTTAATTTTGCTTTTAAATGGTATATCAAAAGTGCCAAATTATGATATTGATAATATAAATAAAATGTCCGATTTAGAATTTGCCTATTTTATTACTTTATTCATTAGAAAATATATACCAAATTATGAGATTGGTTTTTCATATTCAAAAGAGATTCATAAGGCGATAAAAAGTAATAAACCAAATATTGTAATTAAGCTCGATAACTCGTACGAATTGTTGCGGGATGCAAATGGTATTTCGGTTGTTAAGCAAAACAACCAATATTATTCATTTGTTTATGAAAAACCTAGCAAAGATAACAACCAATATTTTTATATGGATTTTACACTTGGGAGTGCAAACAGAAATGTTAAGCCTGAGGATTATCCAATTACTATTAGAACAGCACTTCCAAATGATGTTGTGACTATCAAAGGATATGAAAAAGAAATAAGAAGGCTAATGATTGATTGGAAAGTCCCTCTTTCGCTTCGTAAACGTTGGTGCGTTATCTTAAGTAAAGATAATACTGTAATTTATTGTCCGCGATATAAAAAAGGTTTTATACCTGATTCTGATTGCAATTTTTATTTAAAATAAATAGTAATTCAAAAAAATAGAAATAATGATATAATACTCATACATATTCTTTTGAATATATTTGTTATTGGGAGGTATTGAAATATGGCAGAAGAACCAAAAAATCAACAACCACAGCGTAAAGGATCCTCGTTTGGATTCGTTTTATCTTTACTATTAGTAATTGGCATAATTGTTACAATGTCAGTTCTTATTTTTGGCAACATGAATGGAACTAAGACAATAAATGAGCAAGTCTTTGTTGAGGCATTAATGAATGACAGAGTCTATTCTGTTAATGTTACTCCTAAAGAAGAGACCGTTGTCGTTTTAAACGGTTCTTTCTTAGAAAATAAAACTGCTACTAAACAAATTTCATATAGCGTTACCATCGATTGGCAAACTTATAATGACGAAACTCATCCGTGGGCTTATAAGGATGATAAAACTGGTGTTACTTTACTTACTGAATACGGAGATTCAATTCGTAGCTTAATTATTGAAATAAGAGATGATCCAGCCTATAAACTTGTTGAGTACAAAGTAACAGACCCTTATGTTACTTCGTGGTGGGATACATGGGGACCAACGATTATTATGTTGGGTGCTTCATTGCTTATAGTAATATTCCTATTCACACGTTTGGCTGGTAGTGTCGGATCATCAAATAGACAAGCGATGGACTTTAACAAAAGTCGTGCACGTCGTGAAATTAACTCGAAAGTTCGTTTTAATGATGTTGCTGGCTGCGATGAAGAAAAAGCAGAAATGGTTGAGCTTGTCGCATACTTAAAAGAACCTAAGAAATTTACTAGATATGGCGCAAAATTACCTAAAGGTGTTTTGTTAGTTGGTCCACCGGGCTGTGGTAAAACTTTATTAGCCAAAGCTGTTGCTGGCGAAGCTGGAGTTCCATTCTACTATATTTCTGGTTCTGATTTCGTAGAAATGTTCGTTGGTGTCGGTGCTGGGCGTGTTAGAGATATGTTTAGAGTAGCTAAACAAAATGCTCCTTGTTTAGTATTCATCGATGAAATCGATGCTGTTGGTAGACAAAGAGGTGCTGGTTTAGGTGGTGGTAACGATGAACGTGAACAAACACTTAATCAATTACTTGTTGAAATGGATGGCTTTGCTGATAACTCAGGAATCATTGTTATTGCGGCAACTAACCGTGATGATGTTCTTGATCCAGCTTTATTAAGAGCGGGCCGTTTTGATAGAAAGATTACTGTTTCATTACCTGATAGAGACGGCCGTGAAGCTATTCTTAAAGTTCATGCTCGCAATAAAACAATTGATCCAGATGTCAATTTTGCAAATATTGCAAAACGTACTGTTGGATTCTCTGGCGCTGATATTGAAAACATCTTAAATGAAGCCGCCATTTTAGCAGCAAGAAAAAATGCTGATAAAGTTACAACTGATGATATTGACGAAGCAATTGATAGAAGAATTGCTGGTCCAGCTAAGAAAAGCAAGTCACTTAGTGTTCATGAACGTGAAATCGTTGCATTCCACGAGGCAGGTCATGCAATTATTGGCTTAAAATATCCTCATAGCGATAAGGTGCAAAAAATCACAATTATTCCTCGTGGACAAACGGGCGGACATGTCCGTATGACTCCTGAAGAGGATAGATTCTTGTTAACAAAACGTGAACTAGAAGCAAGAATTGTTGGATACCTTGGTGGACGTAGTAGTGAAGAGACATTCTTTGATGATATCTCATCAGGCGCACAAAATGATATTGAAGTTGCAACTCAAATTGCGCGTATGATGGTTACTGAACTTGGTATGTCATCATTAGGTCCAATCCAATATGAAAGAGACACTGGAAGTGTCTTCCTTGGAAGAGACTATGCTTCAAGTCAAAAGAACTTCTCCGTTGCTACAGCGGAACAAATTGATGCTGAAATTAGAAAGATTATCGAAACAGCACACAAAGAGGCTCTTGAATTAATCAAGAAACATAAAGAAGATGTTACGCTCATTGCCAATACGCTTCTTGAGCATGAACAAATTACAGCCGAAGAGATTGATTACTTACTCGAACATCGTCACTTAAAACGTGATGAAAAACCTGAAGAAGTAATTACTCCTAAAGTTGAAGACGAGCCTGTTCCTAAAGTTGAAGAAACTAAGGAAGAAAAAGGAGAATAATAGAGAGGGCAAAACCTCTCTTTTGTTATGTTTGAAATTAATGGCAAAAAAGTAAATGGAAATGTAGTCCTTGCACCGATGGCTGGATACACTTCTTTTGGCTATCGAAAATTTATGATTCCTTTTGGTATTTCTATTTGTTATACAGAGATGATTTCTGACATGGGATTAATTTATCAAAATAAAGAAACATTATCATATTTAAACTTTCCAAAAACTGAAATTCCGACTGGTGTGCAATTATTTGGCAATGATCCTGAAAATCTTGCAAAAGCCGCAAAAATAGCGCAAAACTTAAATAAAAATATTGATTTCTTTGATGTTAATATGGCCTGTCCTGTTCCAAAAGTAACAAAGGTAGGATCTGGTTCTGCTCTTATGAATGATCCGAAAAAGTGTGGAGAAATTATTAGGGCGATTAAGCTCGAAACAAACCTCCCAGTAAGCGCCAAAATTCGGCTCGGATGGGATGACAAAAATATCAATTATTTTGAGGTGATTTCTGAGTTAGAAAAAGCAGGTGTTTGTTTTGTTGCAATACATGCCAGAACTCGTAAAGAATTGTATAGTGGGACACCACATTTTGATTTAATAAAAGATTTGGGTAAAAAGATGAGAGTTCCACTCATTGTTTCTGGTAACATTTTCACTCTTGAAGATGCCAAGACCGCTATTGAATTAACTGGTGCTCAAATGGTAATGGTAGCTAGAGGTGGCGTTGGTAATCCAAGACTTATAACCGACATTGATAGATTTTATAAAAATAAAGAGCAACTACTACCTCCATCTTTTGTTGAACAAAAAGAATATTGTTTACAATTATTGCATAATTTGATTGATGAAAAAGGTGAAAAACGAGCAGTAACAATATTTAGAAGTATGGGTCCAAGTTTCTTTGGAAATATACCTAATGTCAAAGAGCTAAAAAAACAACTAGCTTGTGAAATAACTGATTACAACTCTGTAGTTAGAATTATTGAGAGATTTGAAAAAGAACATATCAGTTAATTTGACTTTTGAAAAATGTCAAAAAAACTAATATACTATAACAGGAATTGAGGTATAAATTATGGCTGATGAATTAAACGATCAAGAATTGGTAAGAAGAGATAAACTTGCTAAATATAATGAACTTGGTATTGATGCTTATGGAGAAGCATACGAAGTATCTCATCATGTGAATGAAATTAGAAAACTTTGTGAAGGAAAAACTGCCGAAGAACTTGATGCAATGGACCTTGAAGTCACTGTTGCAGGTAGAATTATGGCAATTCGTAGAATGGGCAAAGCCTCCTTTATGAATATCAAAGACAAATCTGGCAACATTCAAGTTTATATGGGAATTGATGTAGTTGGTGAATCAAGTTATGAACTATTCAAGATGTCTGATATTGGTGATATCGTTGGTGTTTCAGGACGCGTAATGATGACTAGAATGGGTGAATTAACAGTGCGTGCTGTTGGTTTCAAACATTTAGTTAAATGTTTACATCCTCTTCCTGAAAAATTCCATGGTTTAACTGACGTTGAAGAAAGAAGCAGAAGAAGATATCTCGATCTCATCATGAACGATGAGGCGAGAAAAGTAGCTTTTGCACGTCCAAAAATTATTAGAAGTATTCAAAGCTATTTAGATAGCGAAGGTTTTGTTGAAGTTGAAACAGGTATACTTTCTCCTATTTTAGGCGGTGCTTCTGCTAGACCATTTATTACTCACCATAATACCCTTGATCAAGATTTCTATTTAAGAATTGCTACTGAACTTAATCTTAAAAGATTATTAGTTGGTGGAATGGAAAGAGTATATGAGATTGGCAGACTCTTTAGAAATGAAGGTATGGATGCATCTCATAACCCTGAATTTACATCAATCGAAGCTTACCAAGCTTATAGCGATCTTCAAGGAATGAGAAGATTAGCAGAAAATATGATTAGAAAAGCTTGTATTGATGTTAATGGAAAAGCCATCATTACTTATCAAGGTACTGAAATTGATTTTGAAAAACCATTTAGATGGGTTAAGATGAGTGAACTAATTAAAGAAAAGACTGGTATTGATTTTGAAAAAATCACAGACTTTGAAGAAGCAAAGGCTTTAGCAGAAAAAAATGGAATTAAACTTGATAGATTTAAGAATACTGTTGGGCATGTAATGAACGAATTCTTTGAAGAATTCTGTGAATCAGCATTAATTCAACCAACATTTGTATATTGTTACCCAATTGAAGTATCTCCTTTAACTAAAAAAGGAAAAGACCCACGTTATGTAGAAAGATTTGAGTTATTCGTTAATGGTAAAGAGTTAGCGAACGCTTATACTGAGCTTAATGACCCTATTGATCAAAAAGAAAGATTCTTAGCACAACTTGCCGCAAAAGAACTTGGTGATGAAGAAGCTAACGAAATGGATGAAGACTTTGTTGAGGCTCTTGAATATGGTATGCCTCCAGCAGGTGGTATCGGAATGGGAATTGATAGATTAGTAATGTTACTTACGGATCAACCACAGATTAGAGAAGTCATTCTCTTCCCAATGATGAAAAAACAATAAAAGGAACGGTGTTCCTTTTTTTGGAGAAAAGTATGAAAAATTTTGTTGTTCCATTTAATAAATATAATGCTAGTGTTCCTGAAATTGGATTTGGCACTTGGCTAATTGAAAATAAAGATGCTTACGAATGCGTCAGTAACGCGATTAAGTGTGGTTATACACATATCGATAGTGCCCAAGACTATGGTAATGAAGTTGAGGTTGGAAGAGCGATTAGAGAATGCGGCCTACCACGCGAACAAATTTATTTAACTACAAAAGTGGCTTCACATCATAAATCATATGAAGCCGCCAAAAAATCAATTGAAGAATCGCTTCGAAAACTTGATATTGGTTACATTGATTTAATGCTAATTCATTGCCCTTGTCCTTGGAGTGAATATGACACAAGAAACAAAACATACTATAAAGAAAATCTTGAGGTATGGAAAGCAATGTCTGAATTTTATGAAAAAGGATTAATCAAAGCCATTGGAGTGAGTAACTTTACTATTGAAGATATAAAGAATATAAATGAACACTCTGATGTAAAGGTAATGTTTAATCAAATTCCTGTTTTTGTTGGCTGTACGAATATACCTTTGATTGAGTATTGTATGAAAGAAAATATCATTGTAGAGGCTTATTCTCCTATTGCTCATGGCAGAGCTTTAAATTCTTCATTAATTCAACAAATGAGCGCAAAATACCATACAAATCCCGCATTATTATGTATTGCATATACTTTACAACTCGGTTGCGTTAGTCTTCCAAAAGCTTCTAAATTAGAGCATATGAAAGCTAACATTGCACCTATTGATTTTGTTATTTCAAAGCAAGATATGGAATTATTAAAATGTCAAAAAGAAAAGTAACAATATATGACATTGCCAAATACTTAAAGCTCTCTCCTGCCACTGTCTCCTACGTTTTAAACGATAAAAAGAAAGTTTCAGCTGAAACAAAGAATGCTGTTTTAAGTGCCGCAAAAGAGCTCGGTTATTCACGAAATTACTCTGCTTTTTCTCTTTCAACAGGAGAAAGCAAATTAATTGCGTTATTTTTACCTAGAGAAGATATATATGTTTCCTTAACGCAAAACCCTTTTTATAGTGAACTTTATTCTGCGTTTGAGAGAAAATGTCGTAAAGAAGGATATGATGTACTTATTGAACCATTGATGGAACAAAAAGAATTATCTTCTTGGATCAAGTCTCGTGGTATTGATGGGGCGGTAATTTTGGGTCTTTTTCCAGACAACTACCATGATGAATTTAGTAAAAATGAAATACCTTTAACATTGGTTGACGTCTATGCATCTGATGAAGAATATAATATTGTACGTTTTGATGATTATAAAGGCGCGTACATGTCCACGGAACATCTTATTCAAAACGGGCATACGAACATAGGTTTTATTTGTGGAAATATTGATTGTTCTGTTGTTGATCGTGAAAGATACAATGGGTACCGTGATGCGATGATACAAAATAATTTATCTTTTAATAAAGACAATGTGATATTTTGTGATGCTACATACGATGGTGGATATCAATGTTTTGAATCCATTCGTAATAAAAAGTTAACGGCCGTTGTGTGTGCTGCTGACACTATTGCTATTGGTGTTATGCGTTCTTTTATGGACCATGGACTAGAATTACCTGATAATCTATCAATTATAGGATTTGATGATATTTATACTGCAAAGATTGTTTACCCTCCTTTAACAACGATTAAACAAGACATTTCCTATAAAGGAGAAATGACTGCTTCATTAATTATTGAAGCAATAAAAAGTAAGAACTCTATTCATAAAGAATATGTTGTAGAACCATCCATTGTTTGTCGTGGTTCGGTTAAGAAGTTGAATTAATTGCACCCATTAAGAAACTTAGTTTCTTTAATAGTTAACAAGTTAACCGGTTAACCAAAATAATTGAACGTCCACTTTTTGCCTTTTATAATGAAGATACATAAATGAGGTATCTCTATGCATATTTGTTCTAAAGGACGTTTGTTTTTGATGGCTACACTTTTTGCTGTGCTTTCATTAACGAGTTGTCAAGGTGCTCAACCTGGTAGTGAATCCATAACATCAAGTGGATCATCATCTTCATCTCTTCCAAGTCGAGGTGAATACTATAATGAAGAAAATTTTATTCCTGGTACAAAGGTTATTACTAAAACAAAACTTGTAACATATGAAGGACCATCTTTGTTAAAGAGCAGTGAAAAAGTTAATGTTGTAGTTAATGACATTAATTTATTTGTTTATGAAACAAGAGTAAACCACGGACGTAAGTTCTCTTGGGAACTTCCAGAAACCACTAATCCATATGTTATTTTTGACTTTGAAGGTAAAGTTCATTTAGATATTACGATAAATGCTGATACACTAGTAACTTCTGCAATTGTCTCTCCTCAAGTTTATGGCATTGTTCCTAGTATAGAGGGCAATGTAATTTCATTTGATTTAGAGTATAACGGCAATTATGTCGTTGAGTATAACAATAATCCTGATGAAGCAATTCATATTTTTGCTAATCCAATTGAAACTGAGACGATGAGCAAAGAAGAAGCTGATTTGGATGATAAAAAAATTTATGTAGGTCCTGGTGTATATAATGCTAGTGCGTTTCCAGTTAGTGATGGCACTCAAATTTATTTAGCCGGTGGCTCTTATGTATATGGAAACTTTAAAGGCGAATTCTGTAAAGATGTAAAAATCTTTGGTAGAGGAATTATTTCTGGATCTATTTATAACCGTAGAAGTGAAGCCGAATTTAAAATACCGGTAGAGTTTAATACATGTGAAAATGTCGTGATAAACGATATTGCATTTATGGATCCAGCAGGATGGACATTTGCGTTCATTAAATGTAAAAACGTTAGGATAAATAACGTAAAGATGATTACTGCTCGACAAAATGGTGATGGAATTTCCATTCAATCTTGTGAAGATGTAATTGTTAAAGGCGGATTCGTTAGAACTTGGGATGATTCCCTTGTTGTTAAAAATGTTGATCGTGGTAACACCAAGGATATTTTATTTGATGGCGTTACTGTTTGGACTGATTTAGCTCAATCAATGGAAGTTGGCTATGAAACAAATGGTCCAAAAATGGAGAATATTACTTTCCAAAACATTACTGTGTTACATAATTTCCATAAAGCATTAATTTCTTGCCATAACTGTGACGACGCAGTCATTAGTGGTGTCACTTATAAAAATATCACATTAGAAGATGGCCAAATGCTTGGAGATGATCGAAAAGATTTGGAAAATGATTTCCTAATGGATTTTACAATTGCATTCAATCCTGATTGGACTAAGAGCGAAGGAGCGCGTGGCGTTATTAATGGAGTAACAATTGAAAATGTCCATGTTTATAGACTTCTTGATTCAATCATTTCTAGATTTAACGGTGAATCTCCAACATCAAAAATCTCAAATGTTAATATTAAGGGCTATAAAATTAATGGAAAATTTATTAATACTTTTGATGAATTTAAAGTCGCAACAAACGAATATGTTGAAAACATCACATACTCTAAACTTGATAAGGTATTGGGAAGTTATATAAGCCTTCCATATACATTATCATTAGCAAGTTCTGACGTTGAAAAAACCATTGTTCCAGGTATTCATCAAGACGGTATCTTGATTCCTGAATTTGCTTATCTTAAAGGCGGACTACCATATATTGGAGTTAAAGGAAATATTAAATGTGATATTGCTGCTAGCCATGGTGCTGGTAGTAAAACAAATACCCCGGTTGATGATGGCAGTGGTGAGTATACAAGAAGTGGAACCAGTGTCCAAAATCTAATGGACAATGATCCAAAAACCGTTTGGTCCAGCAAAGATTGGAAAAAAGAAGAAAGTGAGTTTGCTGGATTGACGATGGATTTTGCCTCCGTTTCTAAAGTGGGCAAAATTAGAATTAGAGGTAGTGAAGATAATGCTTATTTCTTTACTTTCTCAATTCAAGTATGGGTGAAAAAGTTAAAAGCTGATGGCTCAATTAATGATAAATACACAAGATATTCTGCAACCAAAGACTATGAGATGTCTCCTGCGAGCGGAAACTGTATTGATATTAATATTACTGCAACTGATTATGCAGGTATCCAATTACGTTTATATCGTAATGATACTAGTAGTGGTGCGCCATATTACACAATTGGTGAAATAGAATTCTATCCACCATCATTAACGTATGGAAAGACAGTTGTAGATGCAAGTGAATTTGCCGATGTTTACAACGTTGAGAAATGTGTTGACGGAGATCCAGCAACATATTATGAAAGTAAAGAATTACCAGCGTTAATCGTTATTGATCTTGGACAAAGTGAAGAAATTACTACTATTGTTCTTTGTTTACCTCCATTACTAACATGGTCTCCAAGAACACAAAAGATAGCTTTCTATGGAAGCGAAAGTAAAACATCATATACAAAAGAAACCGAATTTTTTGAAGTGATTGAAGAGAAAGAATATCTCTTTGATCCAACAAGCGGAAACAGGGTTACTATCGAACTTAGTAAACCAGTTTCATTACGCTTCTTTAAAATGGTTATTACCTCAAATAGCAATCCTGGCGGATACGGTGGACAAGTATCCGAAGTGAGTGTTTATGGGGCGTAATAATAAATAAACAGAAAGGAAACTAAAAGATGAAAAAAAGAAGTTTATTTATCCTTCTAGCTTCGTTTGGATTGGTTCTATCTGCCTGTAGTGGCGGTGGAAATCCTTCTTCAAGTGAAGCACCAAAACCATCTTCATCTATCGAACCTAGTAGTTCGTCAGAAGTTCCTCCTACACCTATCAAACACCAAGATCCTTTTGTGAGAGTAATTACAGATTGCTCTGCTACAAGAGAATTCCGTGGTGAATTTGATACTATGTATGATGACTTCTCTTCTACTCCGGTTGGAACTACAGATGCAACAGTCACTGATTCATTCCTCCGTGTTTTAGTTGATAGTGAAGATGAGGGCGAACCAGTTTCACCAGACGGCGCTATTTACAAAATGGCCACTGGTACATATGCCCTTGAAACATACGAAGGTATTGGTTTCAAAATGAGATTAACTGGAAACGAGACACTAGAGTTAACAAACTTAACATTAGGTTTACGTGGTGATGATGCTTGGAAAGTTTATCCAATTAATCTAGCCGAAGCTTATGATCCTGATGGAGAAGAATTACCTGAATTAACAGGTGAATATCAAGAGTTTGTCATTTCTCCAGGTCAATCTATTGAAGATGCTGACACAGAATATGAACTCGCTGATGGCTCTGGTAAGAGTGGCACTAAAGTTTTAGACAAAATTTTAGGTTTCCACCTTTATGCTGGAAATGAAGAATGTTCTGGCATTTTAGAAATCGCAGAAGTCTTTATCGTTAAGGCTGGCGACAAACTTATTCTTGATGACTTTACTCGTGAAAAAGTAAATAAAACCGATGACACTTGCTGGTGGAGAGATTCAACTGGCTTTATTGTTCGTAAAGGTTTAACAATGGAAGAAGGAGATGTTTATACATTAGGCACTAGCGTTCCTCAAGGTTTTGATTTCCTTGTCTTAAATGTTTTAGGACCAGGCAAATTAAACTTTAATGTTGGCCAATATAGCGCAACATGGGATGACGCTGTTGATAGTGAAGGCAAGAAAGTCTCTTCTCCTATTAATGGAGCGTTTGTTCCATTTGTGTTTGATTTAGCTAGCGAAGATTGTGCAAGTTTAAAATTAACTGCAACTGGCGATATTGTTATTACTCAAATCTTCTTTACTAACTTACAAAATGAAGCTCCAGCTAGCGAATATCCATACATCGATACCGAGAAAGCTGTAATGTTTGATCATTTCACACGTACACAAGCTAAACTTGATGATAACTATGATGCAGCAGCAGCTAACCCAGAAATGGCAAAAGATAATTTACACTATTCCATTTCGTATCATAATAGTGCATTGACTTCTGTTGATAATGGTTGGTTACACTTAGGTCCTACTGAAAGTAGCGACTATATTCAAGTTACTGAAAAAACAAAATACAACTATAGTACTCAAAGCTATGTTGTCTTTGTTATGAAACTCGGTGAAGGTGCTGACTTAAATAACTTTAGATTCCAATTAAATCTTGGCGGAGTAATTTATTTCAATCAATGTGTTGCTGCTAGTGGACTTCCAACAATCCCACAATCAATGATTGGCTATCCATATGTTCGTAATGATGGTAGTGCATTCTACATTGTTGATTTAGCTAGAAGTGGTTTTGCTCCTACTGCTGGTGAAGATGAAATTGATATGTATTATACCGGTGCAGGTAAACTTGATATTGATGCTATCTTCTTTGCAAATGAATTAGATCCAAATGCATATAAAGAAGAAAAAGCATTAGAAAAGACTCTTCCTGACATTTCTGGTTATGCATATGTTGACTATTTATATACACCTGCTGATGTAACCCTTGTGAAGATGGTTATTGGTAGTGAAACAGAAGGTCAAAACATTAAATCCATTAGATTTGAAGCTGTTGGCGGAGAAACTAAATGGATTAAAGATAATGTTGTTATTGGCGCTGACGGTAATCCATTAGATCCAACTTCTGGTGTTGGTGAATATGTCATTGACTTAGTTGCCTCTGGTCTAAAAACTAAAGGTACTGAACAAGGCATTCATGTTCACGCCGGTGGATTTGATGGTTCAGCTGGTGATATCAGCATTACAATCTATAACTTAGTTCCTGCTTCAAACTATACACGTGGTTTTGAAAAGACCGCTGATATTAGCGCAGATGAAATTACTGGTTATAAATATTTAGCAGGATATGATTTAGCTGCTAAGGAAGATTACTTTGAATTAACAGTATCTTCATTAACTGAAGGTCAAAATATTAATTCCCTCCGTTTAGAAGGTAATGGTATTACTGCTTGGTTTAAAGATAACGTCGTATTTAACAATAAAGGCGAAGTTATCCCAGGTACATCCGGTATGGGCACATATATTATTGACCTTGTTGCCTCTGGTTTAAAAGTTGCTGGTGTAGCTTCAACTTTACATATCCACGCCGGTGGAGATATGGCTGTTGTTGGTGATTGCCACGTTGTTATGGCACCTCTTTCAGTTGCCGTTTCTTATAAAGCATTCGATATTGGCTTTAACGATGTCGCAGTTGCTGACTTAACTGGATATAGTTATGTTGGATATGGTTATTTACCAGTGACAACTGGCATGCTTCAACTTACAGTTTCTTCTACAACTGATAATCAAAATATTAACAGTTTAAGAATTGAAGCTGTTGGTGGCGACACTCTTTGGTTCAAAGATAATGTCATTCTTGATGTTAATGGTGAAGTTATTCCAGGCACATCTGGTATGGGCACATATAATATTGCTGCTGAAGCAAGTGGCTTTATCAACATGAAAGAGTTCCATGTTCACGCAGGTGGATTTGACGGCTCTACTGGTAACATTACAATTACAATTAAATTATTAGCACAAGTGAATTCGTATGCTTACTTGATGCTCTGCATTTAATAAGGCTTCTTATTTTCTAAATATAAAACTAGGGGAGGATTTATCCTCCTCTAGTGGAGCCTTATGGAAAGGATTCTTTTATGAATAGATTACTTAAAATTAGTGGCTTTATTTTATCTACAGCCATTTGTCTTTCTTCTATTAACGCGTGCGCTGGTGGGGGAGAAGATCAAAATAAAACGAAACTAAAGATTGGGTTTTGGCCAACTTCTAGTGATCGTCGCGATGTTGCGATGTATACAGTGTGGAAGGATAAGTTTGAGGCCGATTTTCCTCAATACCAAATTGTGGGTGACCCATATACCTATTCTAAAGAAACAATTGGTTCTAAATTTATTACCAAAACATTACCTATGGTTTACCAAACTTGGTTTACCGAGCCTGAAACATTAAAAGATGCGGGTTATATTAGAGACATAACTCAAATTGTTCACGAATTAGGGTGGGATGAAAAGATGGATGATGAAATGCGTAACACCTTAACATTTGATAATAAACTATATGGTATTCCTCGTGATGGATATGGTTTGGGTTTATTACTAAATATTAAAACTTTAGGTGACTGTGGCTTACTTCCTGAAAACAAAGATGGAACGTATTCTTTATATAATGATGATGGTTCTCCAGCCTATCCAACAACTTTTGAAGAAATTTATGAAATGTGTCTAGAGGTTTGTGACTTAACTAGCACGAAGGGTATGATGATTTGTTCCGGAAATAAAAATGGTGGATGGCAGTTTTCTAATTTTGCTTGGAACTATGGAGCGACATTACAAAGCAAAGATGAATCCGGTAAATGGACACCTCATTTAAATTCTCCAGAAGCAATTGAAGCTCTTGAATGGATTCAAAAGATGAAAAATGATGACTTATTACTTAAAGGGACTCAAATTGTTTATGATGATTGGGCTAGCTCAATTGGAGAAAAAGTAGCAATGGCAATTGTGGGTAGTGATGTACTTCACTTAGCAAAAACTACTGGTGATGTCGACATGTCTGATTTAGCCTTTGTACCAATGCCAACTGGCGATGGTGTTCATCATTATTCTTTGTATGGTGGAACTCCTTATGTCTTTGACGCAAATACAACTGATGAAGAAGTTCGTGGCATCTTGCAATTCTTTGATTACATTGGTAGATCTCCTTCTACTAGTAAAAATAACTTTGATGCTATTAAAGAAGGCTATGAGGTTGCAAGAAATAAAAATCAACCAGTTCTACCAAAGATTATGCCTTGGAAAAATGAAGATTTCTTATCTAAAGCTAAAGAGCTTGAGAATGAATATATTTCAGTAGATATGGATTATTATTCACCGTTCTTCGATACTATTGGTGAGTTAAAACATCCAGAAGAACCGATGTTTGCACAGAAAATGTATGAAATATTAGATACAACTATTCAAGCAGTTTTACAAAATCCAGAAACAGCAAACTGCACTAATTTGCTTGGTAGCGCTAATGCACAATTTCAAGCAATTCTTGATGCTGGCAAATAATATATGAAACTTGAAAGAAAGTTAAACAACCATCTTTCCAGTGCAAAAATAAAACGTAATGTTTTTGGTTGGCTTATTATGCTACCAGCCGTCGCATTATTTATTTTCTTTGTGTGGTACCCAATTGGATATAATGTTGTTTTATCTTTCTTTAATAATGAACGTTTTGAAACATTTGTTGGATTTAATAATTATGGAGCGATATTTGCTGATCCCGTTTTTATTTCAGCGTTAACTAACACATTTAAATATATATTTTGGTCACTAATTATTGGTTTTTTAGTTCCTTTACTAATTGGCTTTTTACTTAGTGAACTTATTCACGCGAAAGGCTTCTTCCGTATCTTAATTTATCTTCCTTGCATGATTAGTGGTATGGCGGTTGTCTTTTTGTTTAAGAGTATGTTTGGTAATAATGATTGGGATTTTATAAATGTCATAATGATTAAGTTATTTCACGCGAATCCGGTGGAATGGACTAGTGATCCTAAACTTGTAATTCCTGTCATTGTATTCGCGATGACTTGGAGAGGAGCTGGAGCGACAGCGCTCATTTATTTAAGCAACTTCCAACAAATCGATAATTCAATTTATGAAGCTAGTCGTATTGATGGAGTTTCTCCTGCCGGTAGATTTTTTAAACTTACATTACCAATGATGAGAACAACGATATTGATGTTATTAATTTTACAAATCATATCTGTCTTCCAAGTATTTTATGAGCCAATGGTTATTGCCGGTCAAGATAATAGAAACGCAATATCATTAATGCTTCTTGCTTATAACTATGCATTCCATGATGCAAACTTTGAATACGCAAAAAGTGCAGCAACTAGTGTTGTTCTTGCATTAATCATTTTAGCTTTTACTTTATTCTATTTTGGTATATCAAAAATCATTGAAAGAAAGGCTTTAAAGGGTCATTAGTATGAAATTAAAAAGACGTGTTAATAACCCTAAAGGAATGCACGCTAAAACTGGCGGCTTATTAAACTTTTCTGATTATAAAAAGAAGAGACATATTTTTGGTCACTGGACAATGGTAATAGTATTGTTACTATTTACCTTTATTGCTGTTTTTCCTGTTTTTTGGTTGGTTGTATCATCCTTTAAAACAACAGCGGAAATCAATTCCGTTAATTATCATTTATTTCCAAATAGCTGGTCATTTGATCAATTTGTAGATTTATGGCAACGTCTTGGTTTAGGACAAATTTTCGTTAATACAATTTTAGTTGTAATTGGTGCAGTTATATTTGCTGTAATCTTTAATTCCATTATTGCTTATGTAGTAGCAGTAATTAAACCTGTTGGATATAAAGCGCTTAATGTGATGATTTTATTAGCGTACATGATACCTTCTGCTCTTGGGATATTGCCGCTTATTATGGCTATACAAAAGTTTGGTATGCTTGGTAGTTATTGGCCATTAATGTTAGTGTTTGGCGCTAACGCGTATTATTATCTTTTGTTTAAAAACTATTTTGAAAAATTACCTAGTTCACTAATTGAGGCTAGTCGTATGGATGGCCTTGGTAGTTTAAAGATATTTTTCAAAGTTGTTTTACCGCTTGCTAGACCAATTATTGGTGTTGTTGCAATATTCGCTATGACTGCGGCTTATAGCGATTATTTGTTGCCTTATCTTGTTCTTGGCCAATCAAGTGATTCAAGTAGTTGGACACTTATGGTTGCTATCTATAACTTCTCTAGTGATACGGAAGTAAAAGCCAATCAATTGCTACAACTATTAGTGTTATCAATCATTCCACAAATATTGATATTTATGATTTTCCAAAAACAAATTATGAATCAAGGTGTCAATACTGGAAATAAGGAGTAGTCATGGGAAAAGTATCTAATAAGTATTTAGAAGTTGATCCATATAAGATTATCGAAAAAGGTTTTCATAAAGACCGCAATCAAGTAAGTGAATCAATCTTTTCACTTTGTAATGAATATATGGGTGTTAGAAACTCGTTTGAAGAGGGTGTGAGCCTTCACTCTTTAAAAGGAACATATTTTAATGGCATTATCGAATATGCCAAAAAAGATATTGATGGAGCTTACCTCGGAGTAGTTAAAAGAAGTCACTTTACTATTAATTCAGTAGATTTTTATAAAGTTAGAATTTATATCGATAATGTATTGATTGATTTAGCTAAGTTAAAATGTAGCAACTTTGTTAGAACCCTTGATATGAGAACGGGTTTGGTTAGTAGAAATTATATTGTTACACTTGGAAAAAAGCATGTTGAATTTTCTTTTGAAAGATTACTAGATATGGTTGATTGTCCAAGTGCATATCAAAGAATAATTATTAAAACAGATAGCAACATTAAAGTAAGCATTACATTTTATCTAGATAATGAAGCAATCCATTGGGGTAATGATACTTATTGGAAAGACACGGTAGTTGGAAATAAAGGCGATATAATCTATCTCACTTCTAAAACTCTAACGACCCATCAATCTTTAGCAGCATCATCGATAGTGAACACCACCTATTCAGGCAAAATTATTAAAGAAGAAAAACAAATTGGCATTACTTATAAATTCGCATTAAAAGCCATGGAAGTAGCCAATTTTGTTCGTTATGTGAATATACTTGTCAATGAAGAAAGTGACAAAAATATTAGCGAATTGCTCAAGAATTCCATTAAAAATGTAACATTATTGCGTAAAAACAATTTTGATTATTATGTTAAAAGTAATGAAAAATATTTCAACAAAGTTTGGGACAAGAGCGATGTTGAAATATCTGGTTGCGATATAGATCAACAAGGAATACGTTATTGTATTTTTCAGCTTGAAACCAATTATCACGGATATGCAGAAGATAACAATATTGGCGCAAAAGGCTTAACTGGTGAAGCTTATAGCGGCCATGCTTTCTGGGATAGCGAAACCTATTGCCTTCCTTATTATTTATTCTCAAATCAAAAAGCAGCTCTTAATTTATTGATGTTTAGATACAACACTCTTTACGAAGCCAAACAAAGAGCAAAAATGCTTGATTGTGAAGGCGCGTGTTATCCAATTGCGACACGAAATGGATATGAAGGTTGTACTTTGTGGCAACACGCTTCTTGCCAATTTCAACCAACAACTGCCGTTGGCTATGCTATCTATCATTATATGAACGTCTATAATGATCATAATTTTATGCAAAAATATGGCTTAGAAATGCTTTTAGAAATTTGTAAGTTTTTACTGTCTCGCGGTCAATACGATAAAGAAGGTAATTTTGGTTATTATGGGGTTATGGGACCGGATGAATTTCAAATGATGGTCAATAATAATGCCTACACTAACTTTATGGCCAAAAAGATGTTTAATTATCTATTTACTATCATTGGAAGTAGAAAATATAAAACTGAAGCTTTATATAAAAAGTGTGGATATACTCCTTCATTAATCAAAAAGATGAAATTAGCATCTTCAAAAATGATTATCTTATATGATAAAGAAACGAAACTATTTGAACAGCATGATGGCTTTTATAAATTGCCACATGTTGATATTGATAAAATTCCAGTAACAGATTTCCCACTTTATTCACACTGGTCATATGACCGCATATATCGTAACGACATAATTAAACAACCAGATGTATTGATGTTTATGTTTCTATACCCTGGTGACTTTACTTATGAACAAATTAAAGCAAACTATGAATTTTATGAACCTCGCTGTTTACATGAATCATCATTATCACCATCAATCCATTCAATTCTTGCTTCATATTTGGGGAAAGAGAAGGAGGCCATGGATTTCTTTGGCTTTGCCACTAGACTAGATTTAGATGACTATAATCGTAACACTCTCGAAGGTTTACATATGACTTCCATTGCAGCTGCATGGATGAATATTGTTTATGGTTTTTTAGGACTAAGAAGTGATACTAGTGATGTCTCGATTGCTCCTAAACTCCCAAAACGTTGGAAGTCTTACAAAGTAAATTTGTTACTTAATGGCTCAAAAGTTGGGATATTTGTTGACAGTAACAAAATTAAATTTTCTTTAAAAGGGAAGCCTATTTCTTTAATAGTGAATGGACAAAAAATAGATATTGTAAATGAACTCGAGGTAACAAGGTGAAAGAATTAATTAAAGAAGGTTATTCATATTCGTCAGTTGATTCTTATGGCAACATGTTTATACTTGCTAATGGTCGTTATGGATATCGAGGCACGCTTGAAGAATATAGCAAGAAAGAAAAAGTGTCATTAAATGTCTGTGGATTTTATGATCAATATAAAGACAAGTGGAGAGAATCTATTAACATAGCCAACCCATTCTATGTAAGGGTGAAAGATAGTAGCGTTCTTGAAAACGAACCAATCGAGCATCAAATTATTTTAGATATTGAACATGCAGTATTTAAACGCAGAACCATCTTTAATGATTGCGTTATTTCTTCAAAAAGATTTTTAAGCACAGTAAATAAAAACTTAATGTGCATGGAATATGTTTTAGAAGCAACTAAAAATAAGGAATTTGAAGCTTCTTTTGGCATTGATTCTGATATTTATGAAATAAATGGCCCACATTTTGTTAGTATTGATAAACGTCGAAAAGACTACAATATTTCTTTTTCTGGAATAACAAATGAAGGAAGAAATATTTCTATGTATGTAGCGTATCGTTTTTCTGAAAGAGTAACTTATCAAGATGGGATGTTTTATTTAAGCAAACATTTAAATCCTCATCAAACATTTACATTGCGTGTATATGCATATATCGTTCAAGATGAACCATATAGTGATGATGGATTTAAGGTCATAGAATCTATTTCCTTGCTTGGTTTCCATCAATTATATCGTCAGCATACATTAACGTTTGAGAAAAAATGGAAATACGCAAACGTTGATGTAAAGGGCGATGAACAAGCTGACTTTGAACTTAAATACAGCATTTATCATTTATTGATTCTTGAAGATGAAGAAAGTTTAAAAAGTATTCCTGCAAGAGGGTTATCAGGGCAAGTATATAAGGGCGCTATTTTCTGGGATACAGAGATTTTTATGCTCCCGTTTTATACATTAACAAACCCAATGTTTGCTCGTAATCTTATCCAATATAGAATTAATACGTTACTAGGGGCATTAGCTAAAGCTAAAGAATTGGGATATGAAGGAGCCTTTTATGCCTGGGAAAGTCAAGAAGATGGTTTAGAAAGATGCTCAAAATTTAATGTAACCGATCCAATTACTGGCGAGCCAATAAGAACATATTTTAATGAAAAACAAATTCACATATCTGCCGATATTGTTTTAGCGATGTCATATTATCTTAAGTGGACTAATGATTACTCCATTTTAAGGGATGGTGGCTTTGAAGTTATGTATCAGGTGGTGCGTTTCTTTATGAGTTATGCGAACAATATTAATGGAATATATCATGTGAACGATGTTATTGGCCCAGATGAATATCATGAACGTGTCAACGATAACGCTTTTACGAATTATATGATTAAAGTTTCGTGTGATATTTTCCTTTCTTTATTTAATGATTATGGATCATATCTTTCTGGCCCTGTTAATGTTGGAATAATTAAAGAATTTTCATCAAATATATATTTACCAAAACCAAACGAAAGAGGAATAATTGAGCAATTTGATGGATACTTTGGTTTAGAAGAAGTGAGTCCTGAAATTGTTAAGTCTCGCGTTAGAAATGAAAATGAATATCTTGGTGGAAAAAATGGAGTAGCTTATAACACAAAAGTAATCAAGCAAGCTGATGTTGTTGCTCTCCTTGCTATCATTAATTCCCTCTTTAAATTCAGTATAATCAAAGCAAATTACGATTATTATTTTAAATTTACAGAGCACGGATCATCATTAAGCAGTTCAATGTATTCGTTATTAGCTTCAAAAATAGGATATTTGGATAACGCCTATAATATGTTTAGAAAATCATCTTCGATTGATCTTGGAACTGATCAAAAAATGTATGCTGGTGGTATATATATTGGTGGCACTCATCCGGCAAGTAATGCTGGTGCATACTTATCAATGATTTTTGGTTTTGCCGGCTTAGATATTGTTGATGGAGAATTGACCTTAAATCCGCATTTACCAAAGTCAATTGATGGTATTGTTTTTTCGGTCCAATATTTAGGAAAAAAATACAAAGTAAATATTAATAAGTTTGACTATAAAGTTGAGGAGGAATAATTATGATTAGAGCAATTATTTTTGATTTAGATGGGGTATTGATTTCTACTGATGAATTCCATTATCAAGCATGGAAACAAATTGCTGATGAAGAAGGTATTTATTTTGATTGGGAGATTAATAATCGTCTTCGCGGTGTTTCTAGAATGGAGTCGTTAGAGATTGTTTTAGAAAAAGCTAATAAGAAATATAGCGTTAAAGAGAAGAATGCATTAGCAGAAAAGAAAAATGAATTATATCGTAAACAACTTGATACATTATCTCCATCATCTTTATCTAGTGATGTGGTTAAAACAATCAAGAAGCTTTACGCGCAAGGATATATATTGGCAGTTGGTTCATCTAGCAAGAATACAAAGTATATTTTAGAAAAATTAGATATTACTAATGCTTTTGACGCAATTGTTGATGGAACAATGATTAGTAAAAGCAAACCTGATCCAGAAGTATTTCTCAAGGCTGCTGAAATTTTAAATATTCCAGTTGAAGAATGCTTAGTAGTAGAAGATGCCACTAGTGGAATTGATGCTGCAAATAAAGGTGGATTTGTTTCGGTTGGGATTTCAGATGCAAGTACGTATTCAAAAACTAAATATCCAATCACTAAACTATACGATTTATTTGATGTAATTGATAAGGTAAATAAAACCGTTTGTCATAAGATTGATATTGTTGGGTTAGGAAAAATTTATTCTGAAGGAAATGTTCGCGCAGTTAAGGATTTTAATTTAACTATTGATCCAGGAGAATTTGTTGTATTTGTTGGTCCATCTGGATGTGGCAAATCGACTGTTCTTAGAATGATTGCGGGACTAGAAGAAATCAGTGAAGGTTCAATCTATCTTGATGGTGTTTTGTTAAATGATTTGGATCCTAAAGATCGTAACATTTCTATGGTGTTTCAAAATTACGCATTATACCCACATTTATCAGTTAAAAATAATATTGCTTTTCCATTAAAAGCAGAAAAATATGGGGGATTTAAACATTATTTCTCACTTAAGTATCGAAAAGAACGTCGTCAAAGAATTGATCAAGCAGTGAAAGATGCGGCAGAAAAAATTAATCTTACACCATATTTAAATCGTAAACCTGCTAATCTTTCCGGTGGACAACGTCAGCGTGTTGCATTAGGTAGAGCAATTGTGAGAAATCCAAAGGTATTTTTACTTGATGAACCATTAAGTAATCTTGATGCAAAAATGCGTGTAGAAATGCGTAGTGAAATTTCTCGCCTACACAAAGAACTCAACACGGTCTTTATCTATGTCACTCATGACCAAGTTGAGGCTATGACAATGGGGGATAAGATTGTTGTATTAAAAGACGGAGTGATTCAACAAATTAATTCCCCAAAAGAATTGTTCCTAAACCCTGTAAATATGTTTGTGGCAGGTTTTATTGGAACGCCACAAATGAATTTCTTCGAAGGAAAGGTAAGTAAGGTTGGCACAAAATACTACGCTAAGTTCGATAACTTTGGCGATAAGATTCTTTTGCCACTAGAAAGAGTAAAACAATTCCCAGAAGAAAAAATAAATCAAAATGTAATAATTGGCCTAAGACCAAAAGCGATCAAAACAGAAGGTGATTATGGTTATATAAATCAAAATATAAAAGCTAAGGTTACTTTAGTAGAACAATTAGGTGAAGATACATTGCTTTATGTTTTGATTAAAGGAAACGAAAAAGAAGTAATCTTATCTACAACTGGTTTAGACCGTTTCCAAAATAATGATGTAATAAATATTTCTTTTGATGCAACTAGTGTTTGTATCTTTGATAAGGAAACTGAAAAAACGCTCCTATAATGAAAACTAAATTCCTATTTTTAATTCCATTTATTTTACTTACATCTTGCTTGGGTAGTGGTTCATCCTTTCTTTCTTCTAGTATTTATTCTTCTAGCGAGGAAGGCCGTTACGAAAAAGATGATGAGGGTTTTTACATTTTAGAAAAAGATTACTTTTCTTATAAAGAAGATGAAAGTGATTTAAAGAAAAGAAACCAAGTTTTTATCGAACCATTTGTTCAAGAAAAAGAACAATACAATCAATTAAGAATGTATATTGGTGATAAAAGAGTTCCAATTTATGAAGTTAAAACTAATTTTTCTCAGCGATGGAACCCAACAGCTCATAATAGGATGAATAATGGTGTTGCAACTATTGGTCTCGAAGGTAAAGTTGAAATTAAGCTACAAGCTAACTTTGCATTTATGAATGAAATTAGTATTAGACCAACATCAAGAGACGTAAAATATGTTGTCGATAATTCTAGAAGGGTAATAACTTTTACCATAAGTGATGTTGGACAATATACGATTGAATTAAGAAGCGGTAGAACGCTCCATTTGTTTGTAAATAAGATGGATGTTTATGAAGTGCCAAAAGGTGCTATTGTTTTTGAGCCCGGCGTTCATAATAAAAGTAATGATAATAGAATCAATAACAATAATGAAATCGTTTTATCTAGTGGGAATGTCTACTATCTTTCTCCTGGCTGTTTTCTTGATGCAAGATTTTACGCTCGTTCCAGAAATAACATCACTATATGTGGCCCAGGTTACATAGATGGATCAATGTTTGAAAGGGATGCAAATAAAGGGACAACATTAGTTCCTATTGATATAAATTTTGTTAATAATCTGACACTAAAAGATTTTTCCGTTATTGATCCTGCGGGATGGTGTTTTAATATCTATTTTGACACTCAAGTTCATATAGAAAACACAAAGATAATTTCTAGTAGAAGTAACGGTGATGGTATTTCTTTACAATCGTGCCAGCATGTATTGGTGGAGAATGTATTTGTTCGTTCATGGGACGATTCACTTGTTATAAAAAATTATGTTAATTACACATCCGGAGTTGAAGGTGTTACACGTGATATTTGCTGCAAAAACTGTATAATTTGGACGGATTTAGCCCAATCAATGGAAGTTGGATATGAAACAATTGGAGAGATAATGGAAGACATTTGTTTCGAAAATATTACTGTTTTACATAACTATCATAGGGCTATTTTTTCAATCCATAATGGAAATAACGCAAACATTAAACGAGTAAGTTTTTCTAACATTACGGTTGAAGATGCTTCAATGGGTGGCGGTGATGGAGAAAATGTAATTATTGATTTTGCCAATATCTTTTCTTCTAATTGGAGCGAGGCTCATAAAGTAACATCACTTGGAACAATAGATGACGTTAATGTCAATAATGTCATTGTCATTGGTGGCAAACCAAATCCCAAAGTTAGAATAAAAGGCGCGATAGATACTCGTCCACAGTATTCTAAAGAACCCCACATTGTTAGTAATGTAGTAATCTCTGATTTTCTTTTATACGATGATGTATTAACTAAAGATTATTCAAATTTAGAAACAAAGTATGTAGAGAATGTAACATTTGTTACATCAGGAAATAAAATTACCGGTGCTTCTTATAGCAAGCCTGATGTAAGTGAATATGGAAATAATATTACTTTCCTGCCCTAGTTTTAAAAATAATCATTTTCTTGTGTATATATAAATAGAGAGGAATTAAGCACAAAATATCGCCATGAGTATTTCATAGCGTAACACACGTGCTTGACAAGGCTTTAAAGGATATGTAATATACATATGCTAAAGTTAGCATTTCTCTCTGCTATTTCTTATGTAAATAGCCAGAAGACCAAGGGGAGGTAGAAAAAATGCGCAAATACGAAATTATGTACATTTTAAGAGCCGACTTAGACGAAGAAGCCCGTAAGGCTGCTATCGATGAACTCGCTAGCATCATTAATTCAAATGAAGGTAAAGTTACATCTACAGATGAATCAATGGGCTTAAGAGACTTTGCTTATCCAATCAAGGAACAAAGCAAAGGATACTATGTCGTTCTTAAAGTTGAAATGACAAACGAAACGATTTACGAATTCAATCGTCGTGTACGTATTAATTCCAAAGTGTTACGTTACTTAATTCTTGTCGATCACGAATAAGGAGGAATCAATATGTTAAATCGAGTTGTATTAGCAGGAAGACTTGTAAAAGATCCTGAACTAAGAACCGCAAATTCTGGTAATCCAATTACTTCATTCACTCTTGCAGTGGATGGCACTCAAAAAGATGCAGAAGGCAAAAGAATGCCTTGCTTCATTGATTGTGTAGCATTTAGACAATCAGCTGAAACTCTCTGCAAATTCGCCCGTAAGGGTAACTTGGTAGGTGTCGACGGTAAATTGAATCAAAGAAAATACCAACGCAATGATGGTAGTATGGCTTCCGTTATTGAAGTCTTATGTGATTCTATCACATTACTAACACCAAAAGCTGCTGGTGGTCACGACGAAATCCCACCATTTGATGATGGCGTTGCAGCCACTCCAAGTGACACGGAAGAAAATCGTAATTTAGATTCAATCGACTTATCCGACGATGATCTTCCATTCTAATTAAGAAAGGAAACAATAATCATGGCGTTTAAGAAAGTTAGACCACACAAAAAGGTCTGTTACTTCAAGAAAAACAATATTAAATACATCGACTATAAAGATGTCGAAATGCTTAAACAATTTATTACCCCAAATGGTAAAATTGCTCCACGTAGAACAACTGGAACTTGTGCAAGACATCAACGTGAATTAGCCGTTGCTATTAAGAATGCAAGATTCATGGGTTTACTCCCATATATTGCAGACTAATTGTTACTGTGTTAGGACAGTCGCGATTTGCCTCAGTTGGCTAAAAATGACTTTCCTCGCAAGGCATTAGTCAAAGCATATGGTAAGGCCCTGAATTTAGGCTAAATCAATGTAAATTAAGTCGTCCAATTCGGGCGACTTTTATTTTATCCACCATTCTGGTGTGAGTTCTTTAAACTTATATACTTTGTTGTTAATTAATATTTCGATATCTTGATACTCTTTCGGCGACAACTGAACTATCAATTCTCTACATGCTCCACAAGGCGGAATAGGTGTTTTATCTATGTTAATCGCTACAATTCTTTTAATCTTGCTTTCACCATTTGTGAGCATATTGAATATGGCGTTTCTTTCAGCACATATTCCTAAGGAAGATGAAGTATCAACACAGACACCTGTATAGATGTTTCCGTCAACAGTTTCTATTGCCGCACTTACCTGACCGCAAGTAACATAATTAGAAACAGTTCTTTCGTTAAGTTTAGAAGCTACTTCATTGATTAATGTTTTCCAAATTTCTTCCATAGGAAATGATAACATAAGACAGAGAATTAGCAATATTTAGTAAATAGATTTGAGTGAATATATTCGTATCATTATGCTAAAATAACAGCATGTGTCGCAGGACGAAGTCCGTTCTCTTCAATGAGACAAAAGGCACTCTCCTCGCACAGGAATTAGTTGACACATATGGCAAGGCCCTGAATTGTGGCTAAATCAATGTAAATTAAGTCGTCCATAGTGGCGGCTTTTTTTGTCGCTGTCTGGGCGGTCTGTCTGGCGTCGTCAAGGTGTGCACGTTTCGTACGACTGCGTGTGAAGCAATTGGAGGCCTGCGTGTCGAAGCTTTGTCGGGCAGCTCGTCGTGTCGTCGTCGAAGTAGTCGTGGCAAAATTGGACAACTGGCGGAGGCTCTTTTCGGGGAAAGCGAAATTTGGACGAATCAGGAAAACTGGGTTTGGACGATTACAGTTACTATTGTCGCACCACAGACTGACTTTGTAAAAAAGATCACAAAGTGGACCGGCGAAGTAAATTAGTTATCAAATAGGTAACAGAAGAAAATAACAAATAGATCACCACAAACATCAGTGGTGGTCTTTTTTATATAAATATATAAATACGGTCCTGACGATTGCTTTTGTTGGGTCTTTTTTACCATTGTCCACTTTTACACTAGCACTCCAAGTTGGGTGGTCTTTTCTTGACAAAATTCAAGTGAAAGATTTTTAAATTCTTATTAAAATGTTTCAGTTGACTGAAAGAATATGTTGAAAATGCATAAATGTTTCAGTAAACTAGGAGAGGTAGGGGAGGTATTAATTTATATGATAATTAGAGAAAAATACCTAAGTAAGATTAGGCCCTTTATTGATTCTGATTTAATTAAAATCATAACAGGAATTAGACGATGTGGAAAATCGGTAATTATGGTTCAAATTAAAGATGAAATTAAAAAGAAAACAGACAATGTTATTTATCTTGATTTTGAAAACATTAGAATAAAAAATAAGATAAAAAATGCTATGGAATTGTTGGATTATATCGATAGCGAAAAGAAAAACAATGGGAAGTATTATATTTTTATAGATGAAATTCAAAATTTAGATGGATGGGCTGATGCTTGCAAAACATTGCGTTTAGAGAACAATTCTGTTTTTATTACTGGATCAAATTCCAAATTGCTATCAAATGAATTTACAAAAGAACTTAGTGGTAGATATATTTCGTTTAGAATAAGACCTTTTGTTTATAGTGAATGTTTGGAGTATTCGAAAGAATTAGGCAAAGTCTATACAATTAATGATTATCTAATATGGGGAGGCTTTCCAAAAAGTCTTGAATATGACGGCGAAGATAAAAGAAATTATCTTTTTGACTTAGAAGAAACTATTATTCATAACGATATTTGTCTTAGATATAATATAAAAAAAGATTATATATTTAGAGCGGTTTGTGATTATATTTTTAAATCTAATGCTAGGATAATTTCTGCCAAATCCATTACAACTTATTTAAAAAACAATAATTCACCTTGTTCTATAAATACAGTAATAAAATATATTGGTTTTATAGAGGAAGCATTTGGTATTGATTTAATAAAAGAGTATTCAACTAAAACTAAAAGAGAATTAGCTTATTATTATAAGAGTTATAATTCTGATGTATGCTTTAATACGATAAGAGTAGATGACAATAGATATGATATTGATCATAATCTAGAGAACATTGTATATAATGAATTATTATTTAAAGGATATGATGTAAAAGTATATAGATATGAGGATAATGAGATAGATTTCTTTGTAACAAAAAATGGAAAATCACATTATATCCAAGTTGCTTATAGCGTTGTAGATGAAAAGGCATATTCTAGAGAATTTAAAGCTTTTAATAAAATGGATTATAGATATGATAAAATTCTTATTACAAATGATGAAAATGATTATTCTACTAGTATGGTAAGACATATTAAATTTAATTTATTTTTAGAAATGGAAGAATTGTAGGTGTGTAGAATTATGAATGCAAATTTTTCAATTAATAATAAGATAATTGAAACAAATAGGTTGATTTTGTCTTAAAGAGGAAAAAAGAATTTGTCTTTTATACTAGCTGTTAATAAGCAATATCAGTTAATAAAAATCAAATGATAATTACTATTAAAAGTTAAATTAGATCTAACCTAACCAATTAGATCTTTTTTATTACTTCGGCCACATATAAAAAATATAAATTGTAAATAATAATTCAT
>JAZLFA010000053.1:0-14371 GCA_045615545.1 Bacilli bacterium
ATCCTATCGTGAATGAAGGCCGCATTTCACTTCCTGATCTTGAATCAAAAGAGAAGTTTGAAGCTGAAATTGCTAAACTCAGAAATCTGGAGATTGACTCAATTGAAAAAGCCACTCTTTTCGATAAAGATTTCAAATCAATAGATGATATTCCAACACCTCAGGAAGTATTGCTTCTTGAATGCATTATTGACTTTAAGGAGGAAGAGTGATGGCTGACATTATTATTTCTATTGCTTCTGTAATTACTGCGCTTGGTGTAATACTCGGGGTGGTTCTTGGTATCTATAAGTTTTACTTAAAGAACAATAAACAAGATTCGGACATCAAGGAAATCAAAAGCGAACAGTCTATTTTGACTTTTGGAGTTCTTGCCTGCTTAAAGGGTCTCAAAGAACAAGGTTGCGATGGACCAGTTACAGAAGCAATCCAAAGGATTGAAACACATTTAAACGAACAAGCTCATAAATAAGGAGGAGCAAAAATTATGGATTATTTAAATCTTATAGCCATACCGGCAATTGTTACTGCGGTTTATCTCATCATTGAGGTAATTAAGAAAGCAACTGGTGGATCTGAAAAGTTACTCAGATTCATTCCTTTGATAGCATTAGGACTTGGTGCTATAGCAGGAGTGATTTGTTTCTTTTTCATTCCGGATATTATTCCGGCACCAAACGTTGTGGTTGCCATTATCGTTGGCGCTGCATCAGGACTTTCTGCGACTGGTACTAACCAAATTGTGAAGCAGTTAAATAAGTGATTTTGGGCACAAACGTGCAAAATGCTCTCAAAATAGTGGTGCTATCGTGCAGAAAATGAAATTATTCTTGAAATTTTATGCCACATACTTGACCAAAGTATTAGAATTGCATATAATAGTATTACAAATGTATGCGTTTAACATACAAGGAGGTACAATATGGCAGAACAAACACTTATTCAATTCAGAGCAGATAAACAGTTGAAAGACGAAGTAACTGCAATTTATGAATCAATAGGTATGGATTTACCTACAGCTTTTCGTATGTTTTTAGCCCGTAGCAAAATTGAGAAGGGACTTCCTTTTCCTGCAGTAATGCCAGAGAGTGTCGTTACACGTACTGATGCGCTTTCTGCTTTTGAAGCATTAAGAGAACAAGCAGCTGATGTTCCTGAAATGACAGATGAGGAAGTCAATTTTGAGATTAAAGCGGTTAGAGATGAGAGAAAGGGTAAATAATGAAATATTGACTTCTACGCACTAAACTAGTGATGAAAAGAGCGTGGATGTCAATAGAGTTTATATGTAGAAAAACTGCTTACACTGTCGCATTGCAAATAGTTCAAGATTAAAAACATAAATTTTAGAAAAGATTCTGACAATTTAGATTACCCAACAAAATCTATTGACAAAACAATAAATGTTGGGTATAATAATATAGGGTGATGAAATGAGTGTTCTTAAATCAGTTATTGCTCGTGAAGAGATGAGAAACGAAAATATGGTAAATCAGTATTCAAAAGAACTGGAAACCTTGCCTAGAGGTAAAATAACTCCCAAGGCTGTGAAAGGCAAGATCTATTATTATTTGTATTATCGAGACGGCAAAAAAGTAATCAGCAAATATATCGGAAACGATGAAGATAAAATTGCTGATTGTCAAGAAAAACTGAATCGACGTAAACAAATAGAGGATATTTTGAAAAAGTTAAGAGAAGAAAAAATCAAGATTCAAAAAATGGAGGCAGTTTTATGATTCTTTATCATGGAAGCAATATGACAGTAGAAAAACCAAGACTGATTGAACAGAACCGATTTCTTGATTTTGGTTTTGGGTTTTATACAACTACCAACGAAGACCAAGCAATTACTTTTGCGAAAAAAGTATCCGCTCGCAAAGGAGGAGTTCCTACTTTAAATATTTATGAAATTAGCGATGTGATCGAAAGTAAGGAACTAGTTATCAAACGTTTTAAAGCACCAGATGAAGAATGGTTGGATTTTGTCTCTGAACATAGAAACGGAACTTATAGCGGAGAGCAGTATGATTTAATTATTGGTGCTGTAGCCAATGATGATGTATACAGAACTCTTCAGGTTTATGCTACTGGATTATTATCGAAAGACCAAGCATTGGAAGCACTTAAAATTAAGAAATTATTTGATCAGTATGTGTTTGCGACCGAAAAATCAATTTCTCTTTTGAAATTTAAAGGTGCAGAGGAGGCAAAGTAAATGGATGAAAGGTTTAATGCTATATTGAGCATTTCTATTATTCCTGCTACAGTAGATTTAATTGTTAAAAATGAAGGCCTAGATGATATTGACGCAATCAATGAATTTTATAATTCTAAAACCTACGGGCTTCTTTCTGAAGAGGAAACGAAACTTTGGCATTATAGTCCTTTAACTCTTTATTCGATGTGGAAAGGTGAAAAAGAAACTGGTGAAATATTATTTCCGGAGGGATAATTATGAGTAAAGAATTACCTTTTTTAATCTTTTGTATTGAAGAATATAAGACACAGAAAAAAATGTCGGGGAACGATGTTTTGACATTATTTAACAAATACTCGGTTATGGAATATATTCAAGAATTTTATGAAGTTTTGCATACGACAGGACCAAAATATATTGTCAACGATATTGATGTATATCTTACTTCCAGAGGGTTTGTAGTGGCACCATCATTACAAGGATAAATGGAAAACTCCTAATTTTTGAAAAATAGAGAGTTCGAGAGAGTTCAAGATACTTTGAGATAGTGCCACCTTTGTGGTATGATATAATAGGAAAATTAAATAGGAATCAAGGCCATGGTAGGAGAAATCTTGCCGGGCCTTTTCTTGTTGTTTTCAAGACACAAAAAATTATCAAAAAAGTTCAATAATTATCGGGTAAATCGCTTGCTATTTTTTGCACAAAGAGTGATATATATACGTGCAAAACGGAGGTGGTTTTATGCGATCTAATCATTGTATTTTTTATGAGGGACATAGCTTAAAAGGCTGTGTCTCTTTTTTTACGGCCCAGGTGGTCGGCGAAAAACTTTTTAATAGGAGAATAGTAAAAAATGGAAATCACAAAAATCGAAAAAACAGTTAAACCACAGGCAGTATTCATTCGGGAACAAACACCTAAAAGAGAACGAGTAGCTGCTTATGCAAGAGTGTCCACAATTCAGGACGCTCAAGAAGAATCCTACGAATCACAAGTAAATTATTACAAAGCCAAAATTTCAGAGAATCCTTGCTGGGATATGGTTGGCGTGTTCGGGGACGAAGGAGTTTCAGGACTAAGAATGATGGAAAGACCACAGTTCTTAAGGCTTTATGACAAATGTAAAAAAGGCGAGGTGGATAGGATTCTTTGTAAGTCTATTTCCAGATTCGCCAGGAACGCAGCCGAGTGCATTGAAGTGCTTGATGAAATGAACAGGTTCGGAGTGGTGGTCTACTTTGAAAAAGAGAACATTTATTCTAACGACAAGAACTTAGCCATTGTATTAAAGATTTTAGCTTCACTTGCACAGGAAGAAGTAAACAGCATTTCTCAACTAGTTAAATTTGCTTACCAAAGAAATGCGGAAGTTGGAAATCCTACCTGCTCATGCCCTTATGGGTATAAGAAATTACCAAGAGAACCAGGTTCTTTTAAACATGTCTGGGTGATTGATTTGGAACAAGCGAAAAGAGTAAGACTTGCCTTTGACCTAGCTAGACAAGAAGCTCCTTTTACAGAAATAACAAAAGCACTAAACGAGTACGAAAAAGAGAACGGTGGAACAAAGGTATGGAGAGTTTCAACTGTTGCCGCAATGATACGAAACGTAGCTTATAAAGGTGATGTTCTTACCAATAAAACAGTGGTAACCGACTACGTTACCGGAAAAGCGGTAAAGAATAATGGCGAATTTCCTCAGGTCTATATTGAAAAGCATCATCAGCCTTTGGTAGATCCCATTATTTTTGACCGCATTCAGACAAAGATAAACAAAAAAGTTAATAAAGTCAGGAGGATAGTCAGATGAGCGATTTTGAAATTGTAAAAGAACAATCAAGATTAAACCCAAATGTTCAAGTCATTAAAAGGGTGAGTGGAAGTCCGGTCATTACGCAGATTCCGGGAGTTAAAAGAGTAGCAGCCTACTGCCGTGTTTCAAGAAACCTGGAAATTCAGGAATCATCCATTGAAAACCAGATCAGTTCTTACGAGAGAACTATAGCAGAAAAACCTGGTTGGCAGCTTGTCGGTATTTACGCAGACCGCGGTATTTCCGGAACCACAGCGACAAAAAGACCTGAGTTTCAAAGGATGATTAAGGACGCTAAAGACGGCAAGATAGATTTAATTATTGCAAAGTCCATTTCAAGGTTTGCAAGAAACACATTAGACACTCTTCAATACACAAGACTATTAAAGGATATTGGTGTTGGAGTTTATTTTGAAAAAGAAAGGGTGGATACAGAATCGGCTATCAGTGAACTCCTTCTTACAGTCTTTGCTGCCTTTGCACAGGAAGAATCCATTTCTATCAGCGAAAACATTAAAAGAGGTTTCAGACAGAACTTCGCTTTAGGAAGACCAAAGTTCTCTGGTACTTATGGTTATAGACCTAATCCTGATAATAAAGCCGAGTGGTTTGTGATTGAAGAACAAGCAGAAATAGTAAGAAGAATTTATAACCTTTTCCTTTCAGGAGTTGGTTTAAACGACATTGGCAAAATACTCAACAGTGAAGGTGTTGAACCACCAAAGGGTGAAGCTTGGTATACAACTACCATAAAGAACCTGATCCGAAATGAAAAATATGTAGGCGATGTTACAATGCAAAAGACTTATAGCAAAGATGCTTTAACCCATAAAGCGATGAAAAACATAGATAACATGGTTGAAAAATACTATGTAAAAGACCATCATCCGGCTATCATTTCAAGATTTGATTATGAACTTGCCGTCAGAACGCTTGACCTGAAAAACCATAAAGCAGGAACGCATCAATATCCATATTACGAATATTTGAAATGCCCTCATTGTGGGAAGCCTATGATTGGTTTTGCTTTGAAGACTCACAGTGAAAGAGCCTGGATCTGCAGCGATTTTAAAAACTGCAAGAACGATATTATCAGAGAAAAATATATCGATAGAGCTGTGATTGCAGCGGTTAATTCACTTCCCAGAGCCATTACCGGATATGAGCAAACCATCAAAGACTCGCAAGACCATTTTGCAAATGACGGTAAAGTAGAGCTTAAAGTATTAAAACCGCTCATTAAAAACATAGAAATAATCGACCACAAATTAATAAGGATTCATTTCCTTTTTGATAAATCTTACGACTATGCAATTACCTATGATAAACCATGCTTATCCAATTTCGCCTTTAGAATCAGCAAAAGTTAGAAAGTCAAACATTAGACCAGTTAAAACCGATTCTAAAGATTGTACAAATATCGCGGAAACCTTCTACAAAAGAGAAGAAAAACATTTAAACAAAAAATATGTTCCTGATCAAAGTAGTGTTAAAGCATTATCAAGGCATCGAAGAAGTCTGATGAATGAACTTCGCGCGGTTAAATGTACATATCGTCGTTATCTTGATTTGATATGGCCATGTCTAGATGTTTACTATAGTAAAGTAGATGGAACAATCATCAAAACTATCGTTAGCAAATACCATCATCCAAACGTTTTAAAAAGAAGAACATCTCAACAAATCGCAGAGATCTTAGAAAACAATGGACATTGCTCATTCAAAAGAGGATTAACAATCGCGGATAAACTAAAAGATTATGCTTTAGATTCGGTATCAGGAGTTAACGAAAAATCAGAATATGTTAATTGTCTTGCCGAAACATTGAATAGGATTATCGAATTAGAAAACAAAATAGAAGAAACCGAAAATAAGATGGATGGGCTTTTACGAAAAGGGCAACTATATGGTCTTATTAAAAGCATTCCAGGAGTTGGAGAAAAGTTATCGATGGTTATATCTTCGGAAATTGGTGACTATACAAGATTCAACACAGCCAAACAATTAGTGGCATACATAGGATTAGATCCACATATCGACCAATCTGGTGATGATAATGGCGAACATCGTTCAATCACCAGAAAAGGCAATTCGATATTACGTTCGGCCTTATATGTAGCGGTCAACTGTATGATTGGACAATATGATAATCAAATAACCAAATTCTATTATCAGAAAAAAAGCAGCGGCCTTCCTCACAAGGTAGCTGCGGTTGCCACTTGTCGTAAACTTGCCTGTACTATATTCGGTATGTTTACTAAAGGCATTTGTTTCGAAACTAAGTAAATTATACCTAGTTTTTTAAACAATCCATATAGCAAACTTGTTTTCATTATGCTTTCTCCAAAGAAAAAGTCACCAAAAAGAAAAAACATTAAATCTACTTGACTTAACTTATTTAATTTCTTTTAATCGCTAATAGGTTGATTAACGCTTTTGACGTTGCATTCTAAATAAGCCTTTATAGGCACACTCCATTTATTATGAAACCACTCTGCAGCGGTTTCTTTTAATTCTGGTTTATCTCTTAATGTAATGAAGATATACTCTTCCATTTATTCTTTAAGTGTGGCTAAAGGTTCATCGCCAAGAACGCCATCAGTTTTGTTTATACCCCTTAAAACAAAAGTTGCTGGGATACTAATAACCGGTATCCAAAGTAAAAACATACATAATACGATAGCTTTATTCTTAAATTTTCTATTTTTTACTTTTCGTTGGTTCATATAATATGTGAAAACCGCAACGGAATTGCCTAAGAAGCATAATGCAGCAATGATAAATAATGATGCGCTAGCAAAGTAAAGCATGCCACTAATCAAATTAAAGGCAAAGATAACGAAAAATACAACTATAACAACTATTAAGAATATTAATAAGACCGAAAAGATACTAAAAGCAATTCCGATAATCATATATAAACAACTTACTGTCCACACTCCCATAATAGGTAATGCATCAAAAAGTTTGGATATAGAAAGGAAATTTATAGGGTTTTCTTCACCATTTATGCCATAAATGATGCCAATAATGATCTTAAATAGTGAGCCAAAAAACAAAACACCTAGTGCAGGAATTATTAGTTCTGAAATATTTTCTAGTCCCGATACTTCCTCGTAATTAACGAACGTTGTTACTACAAGAATGATGCTACCTGCATATAAACCAATCGAGGAAACGATAGAAAGAATCTTATAAATGCTTAAAGGCATGTATGTCTTGTTTTTCCAACGTTCTACTTTCCTCATTATCTTTTTATAGTATCTGTTATCAATTTGATTTAATTCGTGCTTAAAAAGAATAATTGCTCCTACTGCATCCAAGCAGAATATAAAAGAGAATATAATAGCAATTATTGACCATGGTGATGGTTTAAGCTTTTGATTAATATATTTTTTAATGAAATAGATAATGCTTGATAACGATGTTCTAAACATCACCAAATAAGTATTAACTACCAAGAAGGAAATAAGGAAAGGTAATAGCAAGAAGCTTATTGATAAACCTTCTAATACTACAATCGCGCAGGAATAAACATTTATTGCAAAAAACGGAAGATTGATAATTTTCATTATCATATTGTGTTTTGCAACGCTCTGTTCGCTCATTCCTGAGTTTAAACAAGTAATGATATATGAAGGGATTTGAAGCATGAACAAAATAGCATAGAAAACTAATCCAGCAATAATTAGTCCGTTTCCGGCATTCGAGCCTTCTGGTGCAGAAGATTTAGCTGCAAAGCCTTCTTCTGTTAAAATAGCTGCTAGATAGCCTACGATTAATAAGAGTACGTTCAATATCTTGTATAGAGTTAACTTTTGCATCTTTCAATGCCCGGTCAACAATTTTACACAAGTTAATAAATATTAACAAGAATTGTTTTTTTGAGTTCCCCCTTTTTGCAAAAATAAAATGAGGAATTTTAGTGAAATTCATCCATCGATTTGAGTGATTTTTCTATTCAAAATGGCTCAAGTAAAATCTTTGATTTTAAATAGCGAAAGTTGCTTTGGTTTATTACTTCTTATGGGCTTATAATTTTTAACCCCGTTTTTGTTCGTACCTAAAACAGTGGCGATTCCAGAAAGAATTCTATAGAATTCAATACTCACATCTTCTTTTATTATTTTGCTATATTTTTGTAGTTCTAAATATAAATATGGAGATCCTTCTTCAATGATAATAGCGAGCAAACTAATAGCAATGTCTAACGCGAATGTTAGATTGTTTATTGAGTCTAATGCTTTAACTCTAAAGTTTTCAAATCCGAGTTCAGTTTTCTTGAAACGAAAATATTCTTCTATTCTCCATCTACTTGAATAGCGGTAAACCATTTGAGAAATTTCTTCTTTTGTTTTAATTTCTTTGTTGGTAATTAATACAAGAGGTTCATCATCATTATCCATATAAGAAATAATGATAGATAAATACTTTGAATAATTAGTTAATTTGCATCTTAATGAAGAAGCTTTTATATATCTCTCTTTAGCGTATATCGTAATAGGAACAATAACCTTGCCTTTAACTGTTTTAGCTTTATCAAATGCCTTTATTTTGCCTTTTTTAAAGATTAGCCACCTATTTGAGCGCATTCTAACAAGAAAATACTGATTAGCTTCATCAATCATCTTCATAAACTTGATATCGTCATATCCTCGATCCGCGACAAACATTCCTTCATAATCATTAAGATGTTCAATTATTCTTCTTACACCGATATTAGTAATGTTGTTTACTGATAAATAATCGTGTTCATTAGGAGAATGCACACGGTCATAAAATGGGATTGGCTGTTTCCTTTTATCACTTAATCCTGTAATAGTAGTGACTATATAACCATGGTCATATTTATTACTTTCACCAGGATAAGAAGCATCTCGTACATTACTTAGACATTCAAAATGTTTGCCATATGGTTTCATAACATCTGTATCATCAATAATAAAAACCTTTTCCTTTTCTCTCATATAAGTTAATCCAACTTTGATGAGATTATGTCTTTCATTTATATCAGGTATTCTCATTAAGTTTTTATATAATCTTTCATTTACTTTTTTAAGGGAAGATTCTTCATTTAATGCATGAGCAATATCATTAAGAACAATACTTTTACTCTTAAGAATTCCATATACCATATCAAGGTAGAATTTAAATTGACGACCAGTAGATTTTCCTACGATTTTACTGACAAGATTTTCTATTTTTTCTATAAGATGAGAACAAAGCAAAATACAGTCTTTCATGTTTCGTACCTCTAATTTTTTTGAACTTGGATTTCTCAAAGAAAAAATAAACGAAAACATGTAAAAATCAAAGAAAATAAGGGATTTGTAACAATTTCATCAGTTGAAATTTTGTAAGATGTGAAAAAAGAGGGAACTCAAAAAGAATTGTTTTTACTATTATTTCATGCTTTAACTTGGTATATTAATTACTATTGAGGACAAATTATGAACAAAAACATTATAAAAGCATTAAGCAATTATTCATTCGAATACAACAAAAATTGGGGATATGGAAATATTGAAGGATACGAAGCAAATATCTCTAACAACAACTTTCAACTTGGTCCCGTTCTTTATATTTCTTCATTTTTATCACAAACAAAAAAGAATGATTTCCTTGTTAAATTTAATAGTTTGAATATATCTATGTGCCAAGCAGCAACTTATGACTTTGGTGTTGCAGTTATGATTGGTGCAGCTACTTCTGGAACATTTATTAAAAAATTCCAACAAGTAATGCCTAAGATTTTAGAGATTTTAACTGAAATTGAGGCACCTAAATCAAATATCTGCCCACAATCAGGTGAAGAATTAACCGAAGATAATTCAACAACAATCTCTTGGTCAACAAATGGAATCAAAGTACGAATTTCAAATAACGCTGTTGAAGTAGTTAATAGCGTTCAACAAAAGGCGGAAGCTGATTATAAAAATGCACCAAACAACTATTTAAAGGGATTTTTAGGTATTTTAATAGGCAGTTTAGTTGGTGCTGGGGTAGCAATTGGTTTTGAAATTCTTGGTTTAATTACATGGATTGCACCACTTATTTCGATACTTTTAGGAACATTCTTATATAGACTATTCCATGGAAAGCAAACTTACATGATGATCGTAATGAGCTTCTTTACTACATTAATAACCATTCTTCTTGCTTTGTTTATCGCCTACTTAATTGTTTGCACAAATGTATGTCATGAAGCAGATATTGATATTGCCGGAATAGAAGCATTGAAATTTGTTATGAATGAAGTTCCAGAAGTTAAGTCTGGATTTATATTAGACTTTGTCATCAATACAATAGTCGTATTAGCAGTTGAAGTATTCTCCATTACAATGTTAATCTCAAGAATCAAAAGATCAAAACCAATGAAATAGTAAGGAAATACGCTATTATTCATAAAAAGAGGTGTTCCTCGCTCACGTTAAGATTGAGCTTGGTACACCTCTTTTGAATTATTTAATTTTGATTGATGTTAAATAGTTGGAAGACTTGGTCTATTTTCGCCCCACTTCTTTTCGAAGTAGTTAACACGTTTTGAGAACCAGTTGATTGTTTCTTTTTGTGCTTCCTTGCGGTGAGATTCATCTACTTGTTTGAAGACACTTCTTAATTCTCCACTAAAGTAACTAGAAACGTTTGAGTCATCAGGGTTAATTGATTTCCATTTATCAAAGTTTTTCTTATGTTCGTTTGCATATGCTTTGTAGTAAACCTTTAACATTTCAATGCAATTTTCGAATACTCTTTCATTTCTGACGCTGTTCCATAATGGTTTGACATAGTCTTCAATGAAGAAATCGAGTTTGCTTAAGCATTGTAACCACATATTTGAAGTTCTATCTAAGTAATATGGATCTTTTTGACCGCTATCGCCACCTTCACAAAGTTGGCTTCTGTTTCCGAAGTTACTATCGAAATCCCATGGGCAATCAAATCTTAATTTCTTATCGCCTGTAGCTGAGTTATCAAATGACATATAGAATGAAGAATAACCAACATCTGGTGGACATGCTATAGCATTAATAATAAAGCCTTCTGCCCAAGCTTTAAGGTCAAAGTTTTCTTCAACGACTTGTCTAATTGTCTTGTCGTTTGCTGCAACAGCTTGGTTGAGTGAATTGACTGTATAAGGTTTTTTATCAACAGCAGCTTGTTTTAAAACTTTGAATAAAGCAGTTAATCTTTCTTGGATAAATTTAACTTGCTTACTATTACTTGCATTAACTGGAATGCCTTTTTTAGTACCTGCTTCGATTTCAGCATCTGTTGGTTGAACAGGGCCATCAGTAATATCTGAATTCATAGTGAAATGAGTCATAAGACCAGGGTTAGCCAACGAACCTTCGATATTGTATGGTTGTTGTGGTTGACCCCACATACCACCACCTGAAGTATTTTCGTAACCATCATAAGTGATTGTAAATGTTGGATCTCCGCCATCGTTTTTCTTTGGCTCTTCTTCTGCATAATGATCTAATTCAAAACAATAACCAATATCTGTGCCTGTATAACCATCATCAACTTCAGGTAAATTAATTCTACCTTCCTTAGATTCTTTTTGTTCTGCTAAGAAATATAATCCCCAATATTGATCATTGAGATAAAGGCTTACTGGTGTGTAATCACTTGACCAAACTTTTGAATCATCGCGAATAATACCCGCCGACATAGTTAGACCTAAAGGAGTTCTGGAGATAGTGCAGTCTTTAGCATCCGCCATTAAAACCCACTTCTTAAATTTTTGGCCATCGCCTAGCCCTAAAAGACTGATTTTGCTATCAAATTTAAGAGTAAAACCCTTCTTTGGGAATCCTGCTGTTTGATTACCTCTAACTTTAATTGTTCCAGTTTTATCAGTAATAGCATCAACGCAATTAGTAATGCTGAATTTTGCATCGACTGTTGGTCTGTTTACATCAGTACTCTTAGCAACTGTCGCAAAGTTTGCGTTTGGATCTATAGGATCAAAAGTTACTCTAAATTCTGGGAGTACGCTATCTTTTACTTGGCCAATTTCGAACGAATTACAAACTGTACACTTTCTAGCATTAACTACCGTGTATTTGTATTTTGGATTGCCTAAAAGAGTTCCTAAATCAACATCTGAAAATTCACCAAATGTGTGTTTTGCTGAATCTTTCTTTTCGCTACACCCTTCGCATACGTGCCAGTGATTGTTATCATCATAGGACCAAGAAGTAGCCCATTGATGTTCGTGTGGTGGTTGAACCGATGATGATTTAGAAGTGTTATTTGACTTTGAAGATGAAGCAGGCGCACTAGATGATTTAGGTGTGCTAGAGGTTGGATTTGAAGTACTAGAAGCTGGATTTGAAGTACTAGAAGTTTCTCCAGGAGCGCTAGATTCTTCGGGTAAACTTTCTTTTGAGCTTGAAACTGGTTGGCTACAGCCGACCATCGTTAAGACAGACATAAAACAAATTAATTTTTGAAATGCATTTTTCATATAAAAAGAAATCTCCTTATTATGTTTAGTACAGCATTTTATGTACAAATTCACTATATCATAACTTCAAATTAATTTTAAGTTAAAAAGCAAAGCGGTAGGTTCAAATAGATTTTTGAGGTATTGACACGCTGCCCTAATGCATTCAAATAATTTTCTCTAATTGATTTAGTATTCACACACCAAAAGTTTAATATTCATTTCATCTTTTCTATCATTTTTAAACAAATGTTTATAAAGTTTGAAGAATTTTAAGTATTGTATATTCGATTCTTTATACCTTTGCGTTGCCTACAACATTTAAATTGAGTCAAAGAGCAAAGTATACAAAATATCTCAAATCTCAATTCATTTGACCATTATAAAAGGTATGTGCACAAGCTTGTTACAAGGATTTACCCGTGTTTGAATTTTTAATTCATATTGGCAGTATAATGAATGTGTTTTAAATTGCAAAATAATAATTATTATATGCAGTCCCAGTTATATATTATATTAAACCCTTGTTAAAGTAATTGTCGCTCCTTCTTCGTCTAATGAAGAAACTTGCAGTTCCCAACCTAAGGATTGACCATTATCTAATTTATTGCCATTAACAAATTGAGTTGAGAATTGATCCATAGAGAATGTGTCGCCTTCTTTGAATAAATCTGGACCATTAAATTTATAGCCAGCATTATAGCTAAGATCAGGATAATTTCTTACTAAGTATAAAATATCATAATTGGAATAACTAACACCTAAAGGGCTAATCCAATATGGGTCGGCGCCTTCTGTACTATTTGTAAAAGCAAATTTCACACCGCCATTAGAATCTCTAACAGGAACAGTTGTAAGGTTGTTGATACTAAAATCAGAATTATTAGTACTTTTAACTAATCGTGCATCGACGTGCCAAATGCAAACCCCATAATCATCAGCAGTAAAATCCCCAGAATTCCAATAACCACTTAGCATATCGTGTTCATTCATTTTAGTGGGTGAAAATACATTCACAAGGAAATATTCATCAAAAGGTGAATTGTTATTATTAAAGTTTGGTGATAAAAGAATACAGTCACCAGAATCAACAAAATTATTAAGTCTTATTTCGCAAGATGATTCAGGAATATAAGGTTGAACCCATCCAAGCGAAATTAAAGAGAAAGGATCATGCATAAATGCATCGCCATCTTGTAAGCCGAATCCACCAGTTGGCTTTGAATTAGAACCATAATCATAATAATCAACCAAACCAAACATATGACCTAACTCATGAATATATCCATGTGGATCAAGTTGAGACGTTCCGTCTCCATCTGCATAATTAGATTTGCCAGTTCGAGAAAGAGCTATAGATTTTGTCGGATACATTCTTGCATACGAAACCCATGTGAAATAGCCTAACGTGGGGTCACCAACGACAGGATAATATCCACAAACAGCTTGATAACAACAGAAATTAACGAAGTCAGAACGCTTTAAAGAATCACCGCTCGGTGCACCATATACAGCACAAACATTATCAATGTGGCCGTTATTGTCTTGATCATATAAGTTCCAGTCGATATCGTCATGATTCTTTTTAAATTCATCTAATGCTTCATTTATCAATATACATGTATTGGCAGTGCTTTGAGTGCCATAGTAAGAATAAGACTCATTGCAATCGAACCAATCTGCCACTATCCCATCGACTCTAAAAGCACCAAACGATTCTTCCTCATAGAAAGTTTTTAGGCTTCTCCACCCAGTTTCTTCGTTAGTACCAAAATAGCATGCTTCGATATCTTCTCTTACTTGGTCTTTATCAGAAATAAATTCATCACTATCAGAGAAAAAGATTGGAAGAACTAAAATATAAACATTGCCTGTAACAGGGGAGCCATCTGTTCCACTA
>JAZLFA010000054.1:0-11436 GCA_045615545.1 Bacilli bacterium
TTGCAAATAATTTAGTATATATTAATTCTCTATATCAGGATTTTTTCCATAACTTATTTTATAATGGTGTGGTTTCATTTCCTTTATATGACTTTAGGAGAGGATTTGTTCAGCAAGATTTGCAGACAGGTTTATGGAACTGGTTATCTTTTTTTGTACCTTCGGAAAATCTTGTTTCTTTTTATAATATAGGCGTGATATTAAATTATTATTTTACAGGATTTCCAATCCAGTTTTGAATATACTCACTATCAATCAAATCTTTATTAGTTATGAATAAAGGAATGAGTTCTTCATAATCTAATCTAATTTTTGCTAAATATTGAGCCGATAAATTAACTGAAGCAGTAATACCATTTTCTTTTTTAATGTGAGAAACGAAATCACTATAATTAGTGTAGCCATCATGATCATCTTGAATAAACATCATTGGAATTTCGGTGGTATATGTTGTTAAAACATCATCAACCATTCCAAAACGATATTGTTTTCTAAGTTCAATATCAAATTCTCTACTTGTTTTAATAGTTAATTTAGAATTATAAGCTGGCTTAAATAACTTATTACTTTCGTTAACATAAATATCATTTGGATTAAAAGCATTTTCGTTTTCACTAGTATGTTCTAAAACTTTAACACTATTAATTCCAGTAATATTATTCAAGTTAAACCATAAAGTGTGATATGTTGCGGTAAATTCACCAATAACAGGGAATGTTTTGGATATTGTTTCTTGTATTTTATAACCGATGAGTTTCCCTTGGGAAGTTTTATATAATTCGTTAATATAATTATTCATGCCAATGATTCCACTAGCTTTATTGCCCACTACTGATGTATATTCTTCATCAATGTAGAAATCGGCACAACTTTTAACCAAATCTTTTCCAACTATATTGATATATTCATAGATATGTCCCGCTATAGTTTCATCATCCTTCACTAAACTGCAAAGTGCACTTCTATTAACTCCGTCAATTCCATATTTAATAGCAAATGTATAAGAGTCTTCACTGATGAGGTAACGCATAGCGTTAGTATCAGTTAAATTCACCCTAACAGCTTTTTCTTTATTTAATATGTCATATCTCATATTTATTTGAGGAAGGACTTCTCCAAAAACAGGAAGAGTAACTCCAGTTTTAACTTGAATGGTATATGTTAAAACATTATTAGCAAATTCAACTTTGGCATAATACCCAGTTTCATTGATTTCTTTATTTGTGCTACTTGGATTATTATCAAACCAATTATTAAACGTCACTACAGAAGAGTTAATAACAGTATCGCAAACACTGAATAACTCATAGAACAATTGACTTTGTTGGATGTTATCAATAACCATTTGCCATTGCTCACCAAATCCACCATATTTAATTGTGCTTACATTGGTAAACGAACTAAAATTGTAGCTTACTTCACCTTTAGAAACAAAATTATCTTTATTTGTAGGTCTCATTGTTTCAGGGATGTATGAATAAGGGTTTTGTTTAAGCGAACTCATTAATGAAGAAAGATATCCTTTAATATCAATTTTTGTGTTCCACTTTGCATATAAGGTACGGTTTAAAGTCAATGTAAGAGGCCATTCTACTTTATTTAATAAAGAAGAATCATCACACCAAGAAACAAACACATATCCATCTTTAATAGGATCGTCTGGTTTATTCACAGTAGAACCATAATCTTTGGTAATAGGACTTACCTCACTACCACCATTTGTATTAAATGTAATCGTGTATTGTTGCTTAGTTTTATTTAAAACAGCATAATAGGTTGCTTCTCCGCTAACTTCAGGAAGAGTAATTACTTCTCCACCCTTAGAAAGTGACCAACCAGCAAAAGTGTACTTCCACTCTTCGTTATCATGATTAATTTTGTAATTATATGATGGAATTGTTCCAACGTCCCATTTCTTGCTTTCTAATAAACTGCCATCATAATCATTAAAAGTAATTAAGTAAGAGGTAATAACTGATGAAGATGGATTCGATGATTTGCTTTCTTCACTAGAACTGCTTGATTTCTCCCTAGAGTTACTTGTTTTTTCACTCGAAGTAATTTCACTAGAAGATTCGCTTTTTTTACTGCTTGAAGCAGATGGTTGAGCACCACAACCAACAAGAGCAACAGATACTAGAGAAATTAATAATATTTTAATTTTCATGATGTTTATTTCCTTTTTAAAAAACTATAACTTAAATGCAGGTTTATTAATAACAAACGGAAAAACAAATAAAGACACCAACATTGATAACGCAAGTGCCAAACATACCAAACCAACTCCAACCATTACGCTAAGAATTGCTATAGCAATTTTAAATATAATCAGTGCTTTAAGACCATCTGCATCAAAAGAAACGATGACGCCAGGCATTTTAACAGAAAAAGTGGCGATATCAATAAAAAACTCAGGAACCATACAATCAGTAAAGAGACAATAAGTTGTTGAAAACACTGCATATCCAATTAAGATTGGTAGTAATATCGATGCTGCAGGATTTAATTTTAAGACAACAAAGAAAATGATCATTGTCGAAATTAAAGCTGCCACACCAAAGAATATTCCAAATCCCAATCTTTTTGTGGTGAATAAATGAGTTTTTCCTCTTCTATATGACCCATGAGTAGGAGTCGAAGCAGCTGAAGAAGGTGTAACTGGTGAAGGTTTATATTGTTTACAATTTTCACAATAATAATGTGTATAGCCAGGTAAATTAATATGATGCCCTCCATGATTAAGGCGCCTATCTTCTTTAGAATCAACAACATAATCATCATTGCTATAAATTTGTTTTCCACAGTGATGGCAAGTACCAACCAATTGAGGTGGTTCATTGCTTTTATTTTCTTTTGATTCATCATCTTCAAATGTTCCATTAATGATCTCATCAACGGATACATTAAAGATTTCTGACAATTTTGTTAAAGTTGAAATATCTGGTTCGACTTCATCATGTTCCCATCTAGAAATAGCTTGAGAAGAAACAAATAATAAATCAGCAAGCTCTTTTTGAGTCATGTTTTTATTATTTCTAAGTCGTTTGAGGTTTTTTCCTATTTTCATAGATGCAAATCTCCTTTATTACCACCTTATGTTACGAGTAACAGGGTCAAAAATAAATAAACAATTTGTGGAAAGACTTAACAAAATGTGGAATTTTGCTTCTTTATTAAGAAAAAAGCGTAAAACAAATATGATTTAGTTATTTTTATGTAATGTTTATTTTTCTGTAAAATTCACTATAAATGTTTAACTAAATAATAATTTTTCTTTCCACGTTTAACAACGGTATAAGTTCCAAATAAAGAATCAGCTTTTTTGATTAGTTTAGTTGGATCGGTAACTTTTTCACCATTAATTGTAATTGAGTTACCACTAGCAAATTCTCTTGCTTCACGTTTGCTTGTTGCAGCTTTAATTTCTATTAATAAATCTTCAAGCATTTTATCTCCAGCAACTTCAACGGTTAAATCAGCAAAGATTTCTTCTAGTTGTTCTTTCTTTAAGTCAGCAATATTGCCCTTAAATAAAACTTCACTCATCATAACAGCTTCATCAGCTTTTTCTTTTCCATGTATAGTTTTTGTTACTTCATAGGCTAGCGCCTTTTGACCAATTCTCATACCTGGGTTAGCGATATGAACTTTAGCAATTGTTTCGATTTCATCTTTAGATAAGAAGGTTAACACTTTAAGATATTTAACTGCATCTTCATCGGTGACATTAATGAAGTATTGATATAGTTGATATGGGCTAGTCTTTTTACTATCAAGGAACAAGGCTCCTTTTTCACTCTTACCAAACTTTTTACCATCACTCCTCATTAATAAATGACAAGTCATTACTTCAGCTTTAGCCTCAACACCTTCTACTTTTCTAATTAGTTCAAGACCACTAGTTAAATTTCCCCATTGATCACTACCACCAACTTGGATATGGCAGCCTTCTTCTTTATATAAATGCAAGAAGTCAATTGCTTGAAGAATATTATATGAAAATTCTGTATAACTTATTCCAGATTCTAAACGAGAGGAAATAATTTCTTTACTTAGCAAGTAATTAATAGAGAAATATTTACCATAATCTCTTAGTAAATCGATAACACTAAGTTTACCAATCCAATCGTAGTTATTTAATAAAACGCCTTTCTTTGGATCACTTAAATCTATGAATCTTTCAAGTTGTTCTTTAATACATTGAGTGTTATACGCTAGAGTAGCAGCATCTTGTAAATTTCTTTCACTGCTTTTGCCACTAGGATCACCAATCATACCAGTTGCGCCACCAACTACGGCAATGATACGATGTCCTGCTTGTTGTAGTCTCATTAAAAATGAGATCATCACAAAATTACCCATATGTAAGCTAGGTGCGCTTGGATCGAATCCACAATAAATGGTTGTTGGTTTACTTAATAGTTCTTCAACATTTTTCTCATTTGAATAATCTTTAACTAAACCTCTATATCTTAAATCTTCAATTACATTTGCCATATTTTTCTCCCTTTCTTATCTTATTGGATAATTAACTTTTTTAAGTCTATTTGTAGGGTAATTTGCTCTACCCTCTTTTGCTTCTGGTTTTCCATCGAGCATAACTAAGTCTCCCGTAAAACCACAAGTAGTATTATTCACTAATGATGTACCAACACCATATAGATCAACAGGCACATTTAGTTTACGCCACTGTTTTATCTTGCTAGCTGTAAAGCTAGATGATACCACTATCTTAACATAATTATAGCCATTATCATCAAGCGCTTTTCTTAATGCGAAGATTAATTCTTTGCAAACACCGTGAGGATCAAAACCACTTGTATCTTTGTCATCAAAATAATGATCAATTAATGACTTTGATGTGTCTACTCTAATTGCATTAAGTTTGTCGCCTAAATGTTTTGCTAATATTAACGCATCGGTAACAACATCATTATTATAATCAATTAACGCTGTTACTTTTTCATTTGGAAAACTGGCTAAATATATATCAGCGGCTTTACATACGTCACCACCACATATTTGAATTAATGCATGTGGCATAGTGCCCATGCCTTTACCGCCCCACCAATATCCTTGAGCATCTGTGGATACTTTTGTTATACCGGCTACGTAAGTAGCGTATCCATCGCCAATTTGAGTTAGATAATCATCTTGACGATCTGCCATAGAAAATACCGGAGCTCCATCAGCAGCTTCGAGCACTTCTTTAACATTAGTGGCTACGCTTGTTCTTCTTGCTAAAACACCGTCAATAACACTTTCTAAAAAACCAAAGTTTTCATATTTGCCAGTAACTTTAAGTACTGGTTCTTCGTTATTGATAATGTCTCCATCATCTAAAGCTTCAATGATTAATTCTTCAGGATGGATAGCGAATGTATGAATTAAAGCAATTGCTTCATCAATTCCACACAACATCGCATTATCTCTTCTTTGAAACCATTGCATGGTGACAATGTGGTTTGGATTATTTTCACTAACTATCTTTCTACTTTTCAAAAAGTAGTTAGCGCTATAAAAACCTTCTCCGAGTCGAGATTCGAATTGGAATGTCTTATTAGTAAGACGTGAAAGCTTGCCGCTTTTTTTAAGTTCAACTTCAAGCATTTACTTTTACCTCCGTTAGGAAAAAATCACTTCCTAAATCTAAATTTTCTTCAATAATTAAAGGTTGGTATATATCAAAAGATTCCATTTGTAAATCTTCGTAGGTACAAATTCTGGCATTCATTTTACCAAAATTTCTAACCTCATATTCATTGATCATTCTACCAGGCAATAAGTATGTACCTGTAAGAGCAACAATTACTAAAGCGTTAACATTTAAATCAAATGTTGATTCACTTTGTAAGGTTTCTTTACCAATATCTATTTTATAGATAAATGTTTTATTATTCATAGTTTTATTAACGATTTTACCAACAATAAAACCCGAATTTTTCTTTTCAGATAATCCTTCAAGTTTGTGGTTAAGTAAAACACTATTGATTACTTTTAGTAAAAAACTATTTGGAAGATAAATCATACCATTGATTTTAATCTTACAAATTTTAGAAAAGTTTTTTATTAAATACCCAACTAGTTCTTCTTTATAGTAAAGAATGGAAACATCACCATCATCAAAGCGATTAGTTACTGGAACATTGCCACCAAAAAATATGGTGAGTATATCATTTACTTCATCTTTTGAACTTTTAGGCAGGTAATATAATGCGTAATTATCCATTTTTCTTCCTTAATTTCACTCGATAAATTGGTTTGCCTTCTTCACGGAAAGATAGCTCATATTCTGTAGGGAAATCAAATTCATCATCCCCTTTATAATCTCTATCTTCACTAATAATTATAAAATTATTATTCGTAAAAGTTTCAAGAGAATATGTAAAAAGATCAAAATTATCAGTTTTAAATATAATTAATCCATCATCTTTTAAGATGCGGAAATAATTAGCTAAATAATTCTCACTAGTAAGTCTTCTTTTTTGATGTCTTCTTTTTGGCCAAGGATCAGAAAAGTTTAATAATAAATTATTAATTGATTTATCCTTTATTTCAGGAATAATTCTATCAGCATTATCAAAGATAAGTTTGGCATTATCAAGTTTTGATTCCACTAATTTTTTACAAGTAAATCCAGAGCAAGTAACGTTTCTTTCGATTCCCACAAATTTATGACTAGGAAATTTATTAGCCATTCCAACAAGAAACATCCCTTTACCAGAACCAATTTCTAAATCGACATCAAAAATATCTTTATAATTCTCAGATAAAAGTTGCACTTCTTTGTGCTCATTCAAATAAGGTTCTGCCCAAGGTTTATATTTTGTTCTCATTATCAATTAATTTTCCAAGTTCAAATATTGCTTTTGCGTAAATATTCATTGCTTCATATAAGCTATGCTTACAAACATTTTCACCAATACCATGCATTTTGGCATCTTCCCAAGGGAATTCCATACCAAACGCAACAACATTACGCGCCTCTTTTGCATAAGTACCACCACCTATAGCGATTGGTTGGCTCTTACGATCATGTGTTTCACTACGGTAAGCTTCTAAGAGTGTTTTAACTAAAGGTGATTTTTTATCAAAGAATAATAAATCGGCAGTAGAAAGAATCTTAACTGTAAATCCTTCGTTGCCTTTATTGATTTTTGTAATCATCAATTTTTGAGAAACGGTCTCAACGTGTCTAAAGTTTACGGTCATTGAGAACTTGCCTTTTTGATAAGAAATCAAACCAACATTAAGCGAGTTTTTACCCATAGCTTTACTTGTAGCAGCAGCGCCAATACCGTTGCCATAGACGTCATCATAACGATCAATGATAGTTTTAACATTGCTATTTTCAGTTAATTCATAAATTGTTTTTAATGCATATAAAGCAGCATTTCTACCTAATTGAGGAGTCGCTCCATGCGCGGCAATGCCTTTGAATACAGCAGTGATTACATCATCTTTGGTTTCAAGATCAACATTCTTTTTATCTTTTAAGGCGGTGATTATTTTTCCATCAAAATCAAACTTAACAATACAAGTATCAATAACAGAGTTACTAGCAACGCCTCCACTAATAGAAATTACACCAGGAATTTTAAATGTTTTGTTAACCTCAAAATTAATAATTCCCTTTTCTGCGAAAATTAATGGGAAATTACTGTCAGGAGAAAATCCATATGTTGGTTGAGGCTTTTTAAGAACATTGAAATAATGATCCATACATAAAGATCCTCTTTCTTCATTTCCTCCTACAAGAAAACGCACCTGATAATCACCAAGAAGACCTTCATCCTTAAGGGCTTTCAAAGCATAATAAGCTGCTAAGCATGGCCCTTTATCATCGGCGACACCACGACCATACAAATGAGTTTTAGTTTCTTTTACTTGGAAAGGATCAAAAGACCAGCCTTCCCCAACAGGCACAACATCAGCATGCGCCATAATCGTAATATTTTTAGGTCCATTGCCAGTAATAGCTTCAACAACTTTATTGTCATAATTTTTAACTTTAAAACCATCGTAATATGCTAAAGTTGCAAAATAATCTAATGCCTTACTAACACCCATACCAAAAGGATTTTCTTCACTAACGCTAGATTCATCATATGTAGAATCAATAGCGACGAATTCCTTAATTTTTTGGATTAATACTTTTTTATATTTTGCTGTAATTTTATTACAATTAATTGACTTTCGCATAGTTTTTCCTCCGATATTAACAGTATTTGTCTAAGATGAGATTCAATCCACCAACATTTAAATTCTCATCATAAATATATTCTTTTGGCATGTAACTATGTAAAATAGCTGCAAAACCACCAGTAATAATAATATTGCATTTTGTGTTTGTTTCTTCTTCGATGCGTTTGACAATTCCTTTTACCCCTTCAACATGTCCGTAAACAACACCATTAGTAATTGCATCAAGTGTTTCTTTCGCTGCGGTAATTGGTTTGATATTTTCATAACCAACTTCAGGAAGTAAAGCAGCATTATTAGTTAAAGCATTACCCGAAACAATTAATCCTGGCATAATTAGACATGTTTGGAAAATATTGTCTTTATCTAAATACAAAATTTTAGTTGCAGTACCAAAGTCTACTATAATACTCGGACCTTTATATTGTTGAGCGACAGCGAATAAATCCGCTAACAAATCTCCCCCAATTTCATCAGGATCTTTAACATTAACCTTTAGATCAGTAAGTAAGGAATAATTTAAATAACTAATTACACTACATTTAAATATTTTTCCTAATGCTTTAGGTAACTTTTCATCTAATAATGGCACCACACTGGAATATAATATTTTACTAACTTTATTTGCGTCGATTTTATGGTCATTAAGCGAACTTAAAATAGCCTCTTCTAATTCATCAGGCATCTTAATTTTGGAAGGCAAAATAATCTTTTTGATTAATTTATTGCCATCAAATATTCCTATTTTAATTGCGCTATTACCAACATCAACACAGGCTTTCATATATTTTCCTTATAAGGCAACAATATTTACAATCTTGTTTTTAACAACAATGATTTTCTTAATTTGTTTTCCTTCGATATTACGGATGACATTATCTTCTTTTAAGGCTATTGATTCGAGCTCTTTTTCATCGGTATCTGGTTTTACTTCGATTGTCGCACGAAGTTTTCCATTTACACTAACGGCAACTTTAATTGTATCTAAAACAATTTTTGATTCATCAAAAGTTGACCAAGGTTCATAAACAATAACATCCTTATGGCCAAGAAGCTCCCAAAGTTCTTCGCCTAAATGCGGAGCGATACAATCAAGCATCTTAACAAAGCCTTCTAGATAAGGAATGTATAATTTTTCTGCTTTATAAAATTCATTAGTAAGCACCATCAAAGCACTAATTGCGGTATTAAATTGAAGCGCTTCAAAATCAGCTGTTACTTTTTTAACAGTTGAATGATAAATATAATCTAATTTACCATCATTTTCTTTACTGAATTTACTAGTAAATTCTGGTTCGGTAAATAAACGATACACCCTATCTAAATAACGCTTAGCGCCATCTAAGCCACTATTGCTCCAAGGTAAAGAAGCTTCAAGTGGTCCCATAAACATTTCATATAATCTTAATGAATCGGCACCGTAGTCATTAACGATATCATCTGGATTAACTACATTGCCACGAGATTTTGACATCTTCTCGCCATTACTTCCAAGAATCATTCCTTGATGGAATAACTTTTTAAATGGTTCTTTACATTTAACTACTCCTTGATCATAAAGGAACTTATGCCAGAAACGAGCATATAAAAGGTGAAGTACAGCGTGTTCTGCTCCACCAATATATAAATCAACAGGTAACCAGTGTTCGATTAGTTTTGGATCAGCAATACATTTATCATTTTTAGGATCTAAATATCTTAAATAATACCAACAACTTCCAGCCCATTGAGGCATTGTGTTAGTTTCTCTTAAAGCGTGTTCTCCATTATAAGTTACATTTAACCAATCTTTAGCATTTGCTAATGGAGATTCTCCTGTTCCACTTGGTTTATATTCTTCTAGTTCAGGTAGAACTAAAGGAAGATTTTCATATCCAATCGAATGTGTTTTACCATCATCACTAATCACGATAGGAATTGGTTCTCCCCAATATCTTTGACGAGAGAATAACCAGTCTCTTAACTTATAGTTAACTTTACGGCTACCAGCGCCTTTAGCGATTAAATCAGAAATAATTATTTCTTTTGCTTCTTTGATATTTTTGCCGTTCGCATTGTTTGAATTTATATGAGGAGCATCATCAACCATTGCGTTAGTAGAAATATCTCCTTCAAGAACTTGAATCATTGGTAAATTATATTTTTTAGCAAAAGCATAATCTCTATCATCATGCGCTGGAACAGCCATAACCGCTCCACTACCATAGCTAGCTAAAACATAGTCAGCAATATATACAGGAACTTCTTTCCCGTTTATTGGATTGATAGCGTAAGCACCAGTAAAAACACCAGTCTTATCTTTATTTAGTTCTGTACGATCCATATCACTTTTGGAAGCAACTAATTTTTTATATGCATCCACTTCGTCTTTTTGATCTTGGCTCACAATTTCATCCACAAGTGGATGTTCAGGAGCTAAACAACAATATGTACATCCGTATAATGTATCGACACGTGTAGTAAATACTTCGAATTCTTTATCATTGCCTTTAATCTTAAAGACAACTTTAGCGCCTTCGCTTTTACCAATCCAGTTACGTTGCATCTCTAAAGTAGAAGCTGGCCAATCAAGTTCATCCAAACCTTCTAATAATTTATCGGCGTAATTGGTAATTTTAAGTAACCATTGACGCATTGGTTTACGAATAACAGGGAAGCCGCCAACTTCACTTTTTCCATCAATAACTTCTTCGTTAGCTAAAACAGTGCCAAGCTCAGGACAGAAATTAACTGGACGATAATCAACATAAGCAAGATCATTATCATAGAGTTTAAGAAATATCCATTGAGTCCACTTATAATAATCTGGATTAGAAGTTGCAATTTCTTTATCCCAATCATATGTGAAACCAAGTGACTTAATTTGTTTAGTAAAATTAGCAATATTTTTCTCAGTAATAATAGAAGGATGTTGATTTGTTTTCATCGCATATTGTTCTGCTGGTAAACCAAAAGAATCCCATCCCATTGGGTGAAGGACATTAAAACCTTGCATTCTTTTCATTCTTGCAACTACATCAGTCGCGGTATATCCTTCTGGATGTCCAACATGTAAACCTTGACCACTTGGATATGGAAACATATCCATAATATAATATTTAGGTTTACTAAAATCATATACATCACATTTAAAAGAGCCTTTTTCAGCCCATATCTTTTGCCATTTCTTTTCAATATTAATATAATCGTATCCCATATCAGCACCTCAATTAATAATTATTAATTAATTGGGTG
>JAZLFA010000055.1:0-5373 GCA_045615545.1 Bacilli bacterium
TATAAAAATGATAACCTAACATTAAGTGATAGAAGTTGGACATGTCCTAAATGTGGCAACCATCATGATAGGGATATTAATGCTGCTATAAATATTAAAAAAGAAGGTCTTAGATTGTTAAGCCTTCCTAATTAACAAATATAATCTAACCGTAGGAACTACGGGGATAGCCTACTTACTGGCTAGAATACTATCCTTGCCTAGGAATCTCCCATCTTCAAATCACTTGTGATTAAGTGGGAGTAGTTCAAATAGTAAATATACGATTTAACAGGCTTATTATATTTTCTACTAACGGCAATTTCATATGCCTTTAATTGTTCGCTATGGTCAATAGATTCAAGGCCTGTTTTATAATCGATAATAATAATTTCTTCATCCTTCTTAATTAATAAATCAATATAGCCATGAATTATTTTTTCTTTTTCTTTATAAACAAAAGGGACTTCTGTTAAGCACTTATATGGCTTTACAAATTGATAAATATCATCAAAAGGGCATTCGTTTTGTCTGTACCCCTTTTGGTAGATAGTGTTTTTAATCTTTATTAATGTATCTAAATAACCACTACATCCGTATGCTGTCACAATGTTTTCGCACACCTCATCTGGAAGAACATATTCTTTTCCATTAACGATATATTCCATTAATTTATGAATCATCGTACCTTTAAGCGCAAGTTCATCGGTAGACTCTTTACTTTTTATTTCTCCTTCATCAAAAATCTGATTAATCTTTTCTATTTTTGAAGGGGAAACATAACTATAAGATTGAAGATTAACATCCTTTTTGTTTTCACTAATAACAGAAACAAAGTTTGCTATCTCTTTACTATCCCTTTTGATAGGCCCACAGTCTTCCAAAGAAAAACTTTCAAATTTAACTTCGCCAATCAAATCATCCCATTTGCCTTTTTTATTACTTTTAGGGATAAATAGAAATTCTCTCGCTCTTGTAGCGGCCACATATAGTAATCTTTGCGTTTCTTCTTTTTGATAATTTATTTCCTTCTCATAAATATCTTTTAAATAAGTGTTCTTATCTGGGTTCGAGAGCACTTCGATACTGCCACCATTAGGAAGCTCCATAGAACGCGAGAATATATATATATTATCCCCTTGTTTAACGAGGTTAGGTTTTTCACTTGTTGCACCAGACCAGGTTAAAATAACTATCTTTTTCTCTAAACCTTTGGTTTTGTGTGCATTAGCAATTTCAACAACGTTAATATCACTAGAAAGTGGTGAAACTTTTTCTATTGTTTGTGGTCCAAGAGCTTTGTTGATAAATATAATCGCATCACTATAACTATTTATATGCCCACTTGCTTCTTCAATCTTTAATAAATGAATTAGGCTAGACAAAATATCAAATCCATAGATATCTAAACTTGCTATAATCTTATGATTGCTCGCTAAGGATTCTAAGGTATTGGAAGGCCATTTATCAATAGATGAAGAATTTATACCAATACTAGATAAATAATCCTTAGAAAGGTCAATAGACCCACTAACATCAAAATTAAATAAAGGTGATGATAAAAGTTCAAGATAGCTAATTTTATCTTCCTTATTACTTCCAAGATATTTAAATAAATTAATTACTGCTTCTAAATAAGCTGATATCTTAAAATCAACATCACCTTCACTATATGATGGGATAGATGCTTCCATTAAATGTTTAGAAAAAACAGATGTCTCTTTTTTGCTTTGCGTAATAACCATAAAGTCTTTAAATTGATACCCATCTTTGACCTTGGTTTTAATTATATTAATTACATCATCATATCTACTTTGGGCGGATGAAGCATATATATAGGCACGACATATATTTTCATCATTTCCATTAGGAATATCTTCATAGCCTTGACTACAAAGCAATTTATTAAACATTTCATTAAATTTTAAAATCAATGAGCCCTTACTTCTAAAATTGTTTGTTAACGTAACAACATCAAAAGGTTTGCCATTCGCATTATTGCTATCAAAGATAGATTTAATCTCATCAAATGTAGATACGTCTGCTCCTCTAAAATGGTAGATACTTTGTTTGCGATCACCAACAATAAATAATTTGCCTCCAATAATATCCATGTTTTTCCACGAGGAAGGATAGTTATTGCCTGCAAGCCTAAAGAATATCTCATATTGAGATATATCGGTATCCTGGCATTCATCAATTAAGAAATAATCATATTGTTTTCTAATTTGATCAATCACTATTTGGTTATCTTTGTTTCTTAATAGCTCTAATAAATAAATTGTTGCTTCCGAGAATGTTAATAAACCTTTTTCTTTTAAAATTAACTTTAAGTCATCAATAATGAGCTTAATAAATTCAATCGCATAATAGAAAACGATTTTATCAATATATTCAATAATCTTTTCGCTAGGAGTGTAATACTTCACACTACCATCTTTGTTTCGTTTTACATTTCCATTATCGTCTTGCGCTTCCTTGGCGAATAATCTAAGGAAATTACAGTGGGCAAAACAAGCGGTTTTTTCATTCGCAACAAAACGTAATTCTAATATTTTACGAAACATTCTTTTTGCATCGCCTAAATCAGTAGGATCAAGTCTTTCAATGCGTCCTATATTGTTAGATAAATATTCCCAAGCCTCATCACTTTTTTTACAAGACGCTAAATTCAAGATATCTTTGTTATCAACTAGGACTCTAACTCCTTTAATATAGTCCCTTAATACATCCTTATAGTGACTTTTTAAGTCATCTATATTATCGTGAATTTGAACTAAATTATATAATCTATTATTTAAAGCAAATTTAGCTAAATCATTAAAGTTTGAGCCTCCTACATTATTTGAAAAGAACAAAGCAAGTTCGCGAATCTTTTTATCATTACTACAAATATAAGAAGAATATTTTTTTGTAAGTACGCTATCAAGGTCATCTTCTTCAATTAAAATACTTGATGAGGCAATACCAGCTTCTAAAGGATGTTCGCTTAATATACGTTGATAGAAAGCGTCAATCGTACCTAAATAGACGGTATCTATTTTCTTTAATGCTTCTTTATCTCTTTGAACCTCTTCTTTTGTTGGATTAGGTAACAAAGAATATTTGTCGTCTTTTTCAACATCGAAACCATCTTTAGTTCTTAACTGTAATTTTTTATAAAAGCGATCGTAGAATTCTGCTGCCGCTTTTTTTGTAAAAGTTAATGCTGCTATTTTGCTAGGATCGGCATTACGTTTTTCAATTAATGCCACAAGTTTTTCCACAAGCAAAGTGGTTTTACCACTACCAGCAGAGGCTTTAACTAGGAGGTTATAATCAAGTTCATCAAATATTTTATTTCTTTCAACTTTATCATCAATCATGATTAACATTGCCTCCTTTCGGTTTTTTCTCTTTTTTACAAATCTTTTTATAATGACAATATTTACAAATGCCTTCTTCATCTAGATATTCTCTAGCTGGAAAACTTTTGTTTTTAAGAGAAGCTAAAAATAAAGAGGCTTTTTCTTCTAGATATTGTTTATTGTCATTACTATTAGGATTATCAAACACAATTGTTTTGGCAAATTTTGCATAATAGAAAATTAATTTTATTGGTTTAATGCCTGTTTCTTTTTCATATAAATATGAATAGATAACGCCTTGGATACAAGTATCCATATCATTATCAACATGCTCAATATGTGATCCGGTTTTATAATCAATAATTACTGTGTTGCCTTCTTTATCTAAAGCAACCAAATCAATTGACCCCGAGAAATATAAATTATTGATATCACTTAAACAATATTTTTCCGCTGTAGCGTTAGTTAAATCAAAATCTTTCAAGAATGAATAAGCATTATTAATTGCATTGATCATTTCTTTCTTTGAAAGGTCTTTATCTCCAATCGATCGATCTAATAGAGCGTAACTATCATATAAATCGGTTCCCAACATAACCAATTCTTGTAGAGTCATGTTTCCTTTGTTTTTTATATATCGTTCAAATACATAATGGAACAAGTCTCCAAAACGACTCCCAGAAATAGGACGAAGCGGATCATAAGTAATCGAGTTATCAATGTGTTCAATGTTATCCAAATAAAAACGCATTGGGCAGGCGATAAAATTAGGCATCGTGCTTGGTGAATACGGTTTAGTTAATAAAGTATATTTATCGTCGTAGTTATCTGACCTATCTTCTTGTTTAATTTTAAGATCTTGATGAATGACACCGTCATTAGACAAAGATATATCGCCAATGGTAGATATTGGATTAATACCGTCATCATAGTAACTACATTTATTTCTTTTGAGCATCAATACAGTTAATTTGTCTTTAGCGAGCTTTTTGTTTTCTTGTTGATATAAATCTTCAGCATAATCTAATAGCACACTGCAGGCATTAAGTTCTCTTGCTTCTTTCATTTCTTGTGAGTTATAAGAAAGAGTAACTTCACTACCTAGTGTTAGGTATTGATCAATAATAGTTTTAAGCAAAATGTTCTTTTTACTTAATTGAGTGACGCTGTAATTAGCAATATTAGTGAGCTTAAAATAATAATCATCCGAGAATAAGAAATCTTGTTTTAAATCACCTGGGTAATTTGAGGCATTTAAACCAATAAAATAAACGTGTTTGCGATAAATAGATAAGGCTTGAGATATATTACAAACATGAAGCGATTTATCGTCATTGATTTCGTGATTAATATATTTGTTATCAATAGAAGCTAAATAACTATCTCTTAACTCTTTTGGGAAAACGTCACTATTAGCGTAATCAATGGTCTCAACAATATATCTTTTACTCGTTTCAAATATAGCCAAATCCCCTAAATTATTTTTGGAATAATTAGAGATTACATAACCAATTCCCTTAGAGAATTCATTAATGATAAACAATAAATTTTCAAGCAATTCTTGCTTATTTTTTGCAATATTGCGGTCAATTTTAGATAAAAAGAAGTCAAAATACTTACCTTTTTGTAACGTTTCTAAATTAGATAAAACAACATCATTATTGTTCTTATCAAAACTTACTTTTAATCTACCAAGAAGGTTTGCAATTTGAGTTTTATTTGTAATGTTTAATTTATCAATATCAAGCGATTCATTACTAAGAAAATTAAGATATCCATTAACATCATAAAAATATTTTTCGTCCAATAATTTTATAGAGCGATAAAGTTTATATGGATCAGATAAACAAATAGGTAATCCAGTTTGATAAGTAACTTTTATGTTGTGCGTTTTGCTGGCTTCATATATTTGATAGATATATTGGTCTAAGTATGTCACCACAATTAAACAATCATCGAGGTGATATTTATTTTTGTAAATGTCACCAATAACATGATTTATTTCATTTCTGCTTCCATAAGTTGGAATAATGTTTTTTATTTGTGT
>JAZLFA010000056.1:0-6831 GCA_045615545.1 Bacilli bacterium
ATGCTTTTTGGATTGCATTCTAATTTACGTTCCATAAATTCTCCTTACAGGATAATTTTAACATAAATAATCTTTTTGCACGTTATACGAATCAGTAAAATAAAAACGGCGAGAGTATAAATGCATATTGCTCATTTAGTATTTGGATTAAACTGTAACTTTAGGATGGACATTAAGTTACACTTTGTCTCTTTTTGTGTATAATAAAAGTGAGGTTTTAATTATGAACATTAAACTGTTTATAATCTTTAATTAAAAATATGATGCGCTTTACTAAAGCGCTTTCTAAATAAGGAGATTAATTTATGACTGATTCTAATCATGCACCTAGTTCACATAAAGCGCTTAAAACAATATTAATTATTGCTTTAGCTGCTTCGACTGTTACTTTTGCAGGTCTATTTACTTATACCTACTTGAATCGTGGGGACAATCAACAACAAGAAATAGTGGGGGTAGATGTTGTTATTAGAGATATTGGATATTTAAATCCAAATTCATCTGAAGCAGAGATCTTAAGAGCACAAGAAGAATTTGATAAACTAACTGAAGAAGAAAAGGCTAAAGTTCCTGAAGATGTAAAAGAACAACTCATAGCCCAAAAGAATTTATTAGAAGCTGATAAGACATCTGCTGCTAATTTTGATCAAAAAGTTAAGAATCTCGATTGCGTGACTGATACTAAACAAGAAATTAATGATGTTAAGACTCAACAATCGACTTTAAATTCTAGAGTCAAGACTTTAATAGATTCTAATGATAGTGAGAAAATTATTAATGCATTAAACGCATATAACCAGGACGAAACGAGAGTTATTGAACTTGAGGATGTGTCTAGTTATTTATCTAAGGAATCAACTGATGAACAAATCGGAGTTGTTGAAGAAGTATTAGAGGAGATAGAAGCATCTACAGTCGTAAATCGTTCCGATCTTGCTGCCAGAATAGATATTTGTGATGCTGCTATAACTACTTTAAGAAGTGGCTATGACTATGAAAAAGAGCAAATCCAAGGGTTTATAACTGCAGTTGATGGTCTTACACCTATTAAAGATACTTGCTCCGATGATCAAATTAAAGCAGTAGAGGCACTTGTGCCTACAATTAATCTTCAATTTAAAGAATTAAAAGATTTAGTTAATGAAAAAAAGAATGCTTTAACTGAAATAAGAAATCTTTATAACGCGGATAAGGGATTAGTAACAACTCTTCAAGAAAAAGCAACCGAAGAAAAAATGGTTATTAAATCCGGGATTGACGCTGCTAAAGAGGCTTTAGCGGCCGTTAATGCTACTAAAGCTAGTCAACGTGAAGCTACATTTGCAACTATAATTACTACTGCCAGCGCTAACATAACGATAGCCGAAGAGAGTTACAAGACCGATCTAGATGAAGTAAATGATTATATTAATGGTGTTAAGGCTTTAAGCATTTATTCTACGGATAATGAAATCATGGCTCAAGAAGATAAAGCAACTGAAATCAATACTATTTGCAATAAAAGATCTGATTTATTAGATTTACTCGTTAAATCTGGTGCTCCAACATTATTATTAGATGCAAGAACTAAGTATGATGCAGATAAAGATGTAATTGACTTTTTTGCTATGTATTCAAGTAGCGCGAAAGCAAGTACTGATTTTACAAGAAAAAGTGATTATATAAAGTATGCCGAAGGTTATAGAAGTAGAGCGCTTATTGCGGCGAATAATCGTAGTGATTTAAAAGAAACATTTGAAAATGCCGATAAACTTTTGGATGAAGCAGTCGAAGATTATAAAACCCATGAAAAGATAGCAGAACATATCTTTTTATTGATCGATAATATTTATAAAGAAGAAACAGAGTACTTTTCCCAATATGACATTAATACTATTTCGGATACTTACGATGATGCGAGCGATCTTACTAAACAAATGGCTAATAAATTAACATCCACTAAATATTCTGGTCTTGGTGTCAAAGCTATTGTCGCTTTTCTCCAAGATAATATCAACAAAGCTAAAGTGGTAGAAGATAAAATGGCCTTGCTTCCAGCATCGTTTACTTCTGACAAAGAAAGATTCCTTGTTCATTCTATTAATCAAGATTATCTAAATGCCATAAGCGATCCAGAATATTATCTTGTTGATAAAGCTATTTCTCCTATTTTGAAAACAAAACTTAAAAATTTAGTGAATACTTCTGGGTTTGAATTCGCTTTTGAACCAATTTTAACAGGACAATCTGTGTATAAAGGTTTTTATAAGGATCGATATGGTTACGAGTATTCAAAAATTATTACAATTTCTGGAGGCACTGATTCTATTACATCTATTGATGCTGCTAATGAGGTTAAGAAATTACAAGATAGTTTTGATTCACTTGTATTTTACTTATTTGTTAATACTTATGTAGCTAAGCAAAAACCGACTATTGCTATTAAAATAGATGATAATGAAGTTGGCAAGGTTGTTATAGATTCGCAAACAGGAGACTATTTCAAAATCCAAACGAACGACGATTGGAAAATCGCTTACGTCACTGAAAACAGCAAATTATCAATTAGCATTACTTGTTCTGACTTCAGCGGCCTTACAATTTATGTTACTAATATTCTTGGTGTTCCTAAAGCTTAAACTTATTGATTTTATAAACTTCTATTTGGAATTAATAAATTCTCCACATAAAAATGGGGCAGAAATCTTTTGTATAACTTTAAGGTATAGGTTGGGGACTTCAGTGAACCCTAATGTTGTGTAACTTTAGGATGGACACTAAGTTACACTTTGTATGTTTTTGTGTATAATCTTAATTGTATGAAGAAGTTTATATTTGTTATGCCATTAATGGCAGTGTCTCTTTTATCGAGTTGTGGTGGAGATAAACCCGGACCAACTCCTCAAGAAGACGTTAAGTTTTCTGTTCAAGAATCTTCAGTTAGTTTAAACGATGATAAAGCAATTATTCATCTTGATTGGACCCCAAGCGATCGTTCGATTGAATTTACTAATTTTACTTTTGCTCTAAAGGATCAAACTAGTATTACTTCAACAGTGACTCCAAAGGAAGCGACTTCTCGTCCATTAGAATTAACCATTGCCTTTAACAGTGTTTTAACTAAAGACGATGTAGGGGATTTAAAATTTCATTTTAATGATAAGACCGCTAAGAAAGAAGGCGAAGGAAAAATTGAAGGGATTAATATTCTTAAAAATACTTATAGCATCCATTTCGAAGGTGAGTTTTGCACGATTAACGGCGACTTTATTTTTTCTGATACTGTAATTAAAGATAAAGAGAACGCGAAATACACCATTGTACCTAGTGATGGATATAATTTACCAGAGACGATTGGAATGCCAGAAGGTATTAGTTATCAATATGATATGGATACCGGTGTTATCAATATTGATAAAGTAACTAAGAATATTGATAAGATTACTGCTACGGCAATTCTTGATGAAAGTTATTGTGCATTCCATTTTGAAGGCACAAACTGTAGCATTAGTGGAATCAAAGACTTTGATGACACGATTAAGAAAGGCGGAACAAACATAAAATATACGATTTCGCCTGATGTTGGATATAAGTTACCGACCAAAGTTGAACCAGAAGGCAAGGTTACTTACGATAACACAACAGGTGTTATTACTATTAGCGAGATGAATGACAGCGTATCAATTACCGCTGAAACTACTGAACAATTTGAAGAAAAATGCAATATTAGTTTCAGTGGGACTAATTGCACCGCAACTGGAGAAGGTATTACCTCTCAAGATATATTTAATATCACTGCGACTAACACTGATGAATTACAATTTACAATTGCGTCTGCTAATAGTTATGAATTAACTAGCAACATTAATTTTAAAATTAATAACGTAACCGCTGATCCAACTGATTATTCTTATCTTCCTGATACTGCGACTACTGGTAATTACATTTTAAAGTTTTATCCAAAAGGAGAAACGGTTATCGGTATTGAAGCAAAACTTAAGGAAATTAAATATGATATTACGTTTGACTCAAACGGAGGAAGCGCAGTTAAAGCCGTTTCAGTAGTCAAAGGAGAAACGACTAATCCGCCTACTGATCCAACTCGTAGTGGATATGCATTCGATGGCTGGTATTACGATGATGATACCTTTGAATATAAATTTGATTTCGCGACCACGGCAATTTATGAAAGTGTTGAATTACACGCTAAGTGGACAGTAAACAATATTATTACTTTAACTTTTGATGCGGGAGTACACGGTTTATGCGAAATTAATTTCGAAAGAAAATATGAATTAGATATTGCTAAAGGCACAAAATGGCAAAACATTAACAATCGCGTTTATGGTGGATACATCGATGGTCTTGAATTCTTGTGTTGGACCCTAGATGGATACACTCCTATGTCAGATGATTATGAATTTAGTGAATCAGCCACGCTACAAGCAAGATATGTGAGCGTATCTCAAGAATTTTTAACATTGACACCAAGAAGTAATGCAACTCTAACTATTAATCCACCAGGAAGCGGAACGAGAACCTTCTCTTATCAAAGAACTGGAGATACTGAACCGACTTTATTTACTGGTAGCACTAATGTTGACTTAAATTATGGTCAACAAATTTATTTCAAAGGATTTGACAATAATAATGTAATGACCAGCGAAGGAATGTTTGATAGTTCGGATTATTTTAGTGTTAGTGGGTTATGCGGGTCGTTATTTGAGACACCTTCTAGTTTACCTACCTCAGCTTTTAATGCTTTGTTTCGTTCTACTAGTGATCATATATTTTCTTTGATTTCTGCTCATAATTTACTTTTACCTGAAACTACTTTATTGGGCAATTGCTATGGATATATGTTTGATGGAGTTACTTCATTGTTGTTTTCGCCTAAATTACCTGCGACTACTTTAGCGAATCAGTGTTACGGTAATATGTTTAATAATTGTACTAATTTAAAAGTTAGTGATTCAATTCCCGAAGAAACTACATACATATATACTAAATTTTTCATAACCCCTTCAGAAATTCCTGATTTTGCATGCCTTGGCATGTTTGAAAGAACCGGTGGAACATATACAAGCGACCCTGTCGCGAATAGTACATACTATTATTACAATTGAGGATAAAGATTATGATAAATAAAATATTTCGAATATTATTAATAGGATCTTCTTTCTTTTCTATTAGCGCTACAGTTGTAAACAATAAACAAACAACCACACATAACGTTCATTTTGTGGGTACTAACTGCACAATTAATGGCGAAAATGAATTTAACGATACAGTTATTTCAGGTAAAACAGACCTAAAATACACTATTCAAGCAGCGGATAATTATTTAATGCCTACTAAAGGTGACATTGATTGTGGTGATGTAGATTTTACATATAGTGGTGGTGTCATCTCTTTCCCTAACGCTATTACTCAAGATATTGAAATTACCGCTGAGTGTACTGAAACTTATAAAGAAGAATATGACTTCAACTTCACTGGTACCAATTGCACAATTAATGGAGAAGCCACATATAATTCCAAAATCCCTTATCTTAAGGAAAATGTTAGATTCACCATTGTTCCCGCAATTGGCAAAAAGGTTTCTTTAATTACTGTTAGCCAAGGCGAAGATATAGTCGATGTTGATGAAATTAATAACGTTATTACTATTTCTAGCATGACAGAGGATGTGAAGATATCCGCGACTGCAATTGGGGAGGACCAAATTATTTTTAAAGGTATTGGTTGTACTGCTAAAGGACATAATCAAGATAGCGACATGTTTATCTTGACTGGTGATGTAGGTTCTCAATACGAATTCATTTTAAAACCAAATGTTGGCCTAACTTTGCCAGATGATGTGAAAGTTAAAATTGAAAACATGATAGGCGTTAAAGGAACTGATTATCAATATGCATCTAATGGTGATGGCACTTATACATTGTCTTTCGAACTAAAGTACGCTACTTCTATTCAAACAATTGCTGTTTCTCCAGAAACTAAATTTACTGTCACCTTTGATTCTAACGAAGGATCAGAAGTTGAACCAATAACCAATATTAAAGAAGGGAATATTATAAATGCTCCTAGCAATCCTACAAAAGAAGGATACACCTTTGGTGGCTGGTATATGGATGACGAAACTTTTATAAATAAATTTAATTTTACTAAGACTCATATTTCTAGCAATTTGACTTTATACGCTAAATGGATTGAGGACAGTAAGGTTACCATTACATTAGATGCCGGACGTTCTGGTTTTATCGAAACAACTGACGGTGATCGTTATTATTCCTTTGAAGTGGAAAAAGGTGCGACTTGGGGAAGTTTAGAAGAAAGACTAATTGGTGGTGCTAAACCAATGAATGATTTCCTTTATTGGACAATAAACAATGAAAAAATCAGTGAGGATCAAATTATTAATGATTCAGTTGAATTGGAAGCAGTTTATGCCCCAACATCTGAAGAATTTTTAACCTTTACGCCGCGAAATGATAATGCGACATTAGTCATTACCGAAGGTGATAGAGATTTGTGTTACCAAATTTCTGGCTCCAGTGAATGGCCGGATGTTGATGGCACTGCAAGTATTAAAGTTAGTCGAGGCGAAAGGATTTTTGTTAAAGGGAATAATGATAATGCAGGTGGTAACGTATTTAATTCCGATGAAACGTCATTCTTTGAAGTGAGCGGTTTATGTAAATCTTTGTTATCTAGTAGAGATTTAGTTGATAATGCGTTCTATAGATGTTTTTTAAATTTTACTAATTTAGTATCAGCGTTTAACTTACTTTTGCCCGATAACACATTGACTAATGATTGTTATACGTACATGTTTCAAAATTGTTCTTT
>JAZLFA010000057.1:0-16010 GCA_045615545.1 Bacilli bacterium
TATAATATATATCAATCATAATTATTAATATATGTAATATTTACGAATGTTATTATTGTTATGTAATGTCTTAGCGATCTATATCGCAATTCATCTCCCACTTATAGAAGATGGGAGTCTTCTTGCTGATTGCTTGATAAATTTTAATAAATAATTCTTATTCTAAAGAATTAAGTAAACGTGCAATTGAAGATTTTTGTCTTGCAGCAGTATTTGCGTGTTGAACGCCATCGCTAACGCTCTTGTCAATTAAAACTGTTGCTTCTTTTGCTAATTTGCTAGCTTCTTCTTTATTACCAGCTTCAACAGCAACCTTAACTTTCTTCATTGCGGTTCTTAATGCTGATTTACTAGCTTTGTTTCTAAGTCTAGCTGCTTCGTTTGTACGATTTCTTTTGATTTGAGATTTAATGTTTGCCATTTTTGTTTCCTCTTCTTTTTTAGACGTCGCTTGATATAATACCAAAAATTATACTTATAATGCAATTATTAAATTACATTAATTAATAATTTAGGCATTTTTGATTGTTTCTTTCTCCTTCTTTAGGAGGATGATTTCATCTACAAAATCATTTACACATGTCATTTGACCATACATATCTTCTGGTACGACAATATCGAATTTAGTTTGTAATTTTTGCACTAGTTCAACATAGTTCATTGAATCACCACCTAAATCATTAATCCAATGAGCATCGTTCTCAATTTTGAATTTAGGTAATATTAATATCTCAGAGAATAAATCTTTGACTGGTTCGAGATATTTTTCAATTATTTCTTGAGAATAAACTTTGCTTTCTATTTTATTTGCTTTTTCTCCAAGGAGAATATATTCGCCGTTATTACTTTCAATCGCTTTTTTAATTACGAAACGTTTTACCTTCATATTGTTAGCAATAGGAAGTTTCTTTTTTGCTAAGTAAACATGAGAAATAGTGGAACCTTTAGGTAAGTTTCTACCAGCTTCTTCAATTTTAGTTTTTAATTCTTTTATTTCTTGATCAGTTATTTTGTTATCAACTTCAAGAACTAAATCAATTTCTTCTTTATGTCCGCCGATATCAATACCTAAAACACAAAGATTAACAATATTAGGTATTTTCTTAAAGAAAATTTCAATTTCATCAGGGAAGACATTTTCTCCATCAGCATTAATAATGATGTCTTTAATTCTACCTTTAATAAAATAACTTCCATCATCACTTTTTTTAGCGATGTCTCCAGTAGAGAAATATCCTTCTTCATCAAAATCAGGTAATTTTTCTTTACCCGCGATTATTTCTCTAATATGAGTGATTTTAGATTTAACATATAATTCACCAACGTTTTTATCTTCGCCATTAGGTTTGATTTTATATTCAATACCATAAAGTGGTTTACCAATTGCTCCCATTAGTCGATCGTAAACATCAGGTGATAATTCAACAGATGTAACACCAAGTTCAGTCATTCCAAAACCGTTATATAAAGGATAACCAATACCATTAATGATATTGAGAGTCTTTTCATTTAAATATCCGCCACCAGAAATACAATATCTAACCTTATCTCCTAAAATACCTTTTTGGATAATCTTTCTTGCGATAGGCTTAGCGGCTATACCAGCTTGCTCAGCATTTAACTTACCAAGGTTATAGGAAATAAATTTATCCAATAAGGCGCGTTTTTCAGGAGTTTCTAACGCTCTTTTTCTTTCAATTTGAGTAACTAAAGATTCCCAGAATAAAGGAACGCTATAGATGTGAGATATTTCTCTTTTTTTACAAATATCTTGGATTTCACTTGGCGCTAAACTTGTAGGGAAGACTAAAGTCTTACCATACCATGTGTACCATAAAAATACTGCCACAAATCCAAAGATATGGTGGAATGGAACCATTGCTAAAATTTTGACATTGCCATAACATTTTGGATACATAATATCCTTTGTTGTTTCTGGCATTTCTATACTAGCAGCTATTTGATGAGCAAAGTTCTCGCCATCATAGATCATTAATTTAACATCACCAGTTGTGCCACTTGAACAAAATACTAATTCATTTTCCCAATTAGGAACAAATTCACCATTCGGTTCTTCAATTTCAAAATCATCAATGGTGATTTTACTTATTGAATATGGATAAACATCATCAGTAATAATGCCAACTGCACCTGATTGGTTAATTAGGTTTTGTGTTGCTTCTTTACTAGTTCTTGCGTCAATTAAAACTGGTTTAAAACCATTCATTAAAATGGCCCAAAATGTAATAACCCATTGATAAGAGTTAGTAGCTTTAAAAACAATTGGTTTATGCCTTTCTTCTTTTGCAAATAAGAAATTGATTATATCAGCATATTTATAAATAAGTTTTGAAACTTTTTTATATTTGAGTTTTTTTACTTTGCCTTTGTCATTAAAATATTCAATCGCGACATTTTTGGCGTTATAGGTAAAGGTATGATTAAAAATATCTTCCATTCTTCGATCTGTTTTTAGCAAATCTAAAGGCGTAGAAAAGAATGCTTTTACCTTCTCGTATTCAGGATACATATTATTCTCCTTTTAATTCGTAAATTTTATATCTTTTAAGTGGTTTATGATCTTCTAAAGAATAGAATGTAACATGTACATCTTCTTTAGTGTTTTCTAAAATAGCATAGCTAGCAATTTCATCCCTAGGTTCAACTAATGATCCTGGATTAATATAAGCGATACCATTTTTTTGCATACAGCATCTAACATGCGTATGACCAAAAATAAAAACTTTGATGTCATTTTCTTTTATATATTTTGTTGTTAAGTCATCTTTATGGCGCATTAAAATATTACCAAATGGAGTTGGTAACATTAGTTCTTCATTCATATCAAAGTGATAATCACAATTACCTCTAACAGTTCTAAAAGGGTATATTGCTTGCGCTTCTTGTTGACTATCTCCAGCATGTAAATATAGTTCAACATTTGGCCATCTGATAATTAATTGATCTAAGACATCTTGATTGCCGTGACTATCGCTAACTAACAAAATTCTCATAATGGTAGTTTATCGCAATGTGGCTTTATTTTCAATAAATGAAAAGTTATAATTATTTGGGATTTATAGACATGGATATCAAAGATTTACGTATTGTTTTTATGGGAACTCCAGAGATTAGCGCTACTGTGCTTGAATCTCTTATTATTTCTGGACTAAATATTGTAGGTGTAGTTGCTCAACCCGATAGACCAGTTGGAAGAAAACAAATATTGACACCAGTTCCAACAAAAATAATCGCAGAAAAATATAATATTCCAACATATCAAAAAGAAAAGATAAGATTAGATTATGAATTTCTAAAAGAAATTAATCCTGATTTAATTATCACTTTAGCCTATGGTCAAATTGTGCCACAAGGATTATTAGATATTCCTAAATATGGGTGCTTAAATCTTCATGGTTCACTCTTGCCTAAATATCGTGGAGCCGCTCCTATTCAATATGCATTAATTAATCAAGAAAAAGAAACCGGTATGACATTAATGGAAATGATTGACAAAATGGATGCTGGAAAAATGTACGCTAAAGAAATTGTTACTATCGATGAAGAAGATAATGCTACCTCTTTATTTATAAAAATGGGTAAGGCTGCAACTAAATTAGTGTTAGATAATCTTCAAAACTATATTGATGGAAAATTAATAGGGGAGGTTCAAGATGAATCTCTTGTAAGTTTTGCTCCTAGTATTAAAAAAGAAGAAGAAAAAATCGACTTAAATAAAACAAGTAAGGAAATAGTGGGATATATTAAGGCTCTTTCTGAAGTTCCCGGTGCATATCTATTACTAAATGAAGAAAAATTTAAAATTTATAAAGCTAAATATGTTAATGATCAAATCAAAGGCCAAGTTGGAGAAATTATCCAAATGGATAAGACTGGTATCTTTTTGCAGTGCAAAGATGGAATCATTAATTTATTAGTAGTGCAGAAAGTTGGAAAGAATAAATTAGATTATATTAACTATGTTAATGGCAATATGAATTTGTTACATTCGGTACTTAAATAATGGCAAGCCAATTAACTCTAAGTGTCCATCAATTAGTGGACTTTTTATTAAGAAGCGGGGATATTGATAACCGTGTTTTTTCTTCAAACACGATGCAAGAAGGTTCTTTACTTCACGCTTTATATCAATCTAAACAAAAATCCAATTACATTTCTGAATATCCTTTAAGAGATATTATTACAGTTGATGATATAGAAGTAACTATTGAAGGAAGAGCGGATGGCATCATTAAAGAAAGTGAAAATCACTATATTATTGATGAAATCAAAACAACAGTCGCCGACTTAGAGGAGTTTTATTTAGAAAACCAAGATTGGCATTTAGGACAAGCACAAGTATATGCCTATATGTTCGCTAAAGAACAAAGACAAACAAATATCGATATTCGTTTAACTTATATAAAACAAGGCGAACCAAAAAATAGGATGATTAAAGAATTCACTTTTTCATTTAATGAGTTAAGTCAAATTGTTATTGGTTTTATTGAACAATATCTCGATTTTTATCACATTTTAGACTCAATGAGACAAAAAAGAGATGCCTCCTTAGAGAATCTCAAGTTTCCTTTTTCTTCTTATAGAAGAGGTCAAAAAGAATTAGCGAAATATACATATGGTACGGCGTGTAATGGAGGACATTTATTTTGTGAAGCTCCTACCGGCATAGGTAAAACAATGTCGACTTTATTTCCTTATGTAAAAGCACTTAGCAAAGATGAATTAGCAAAGGTATTCTATTTAACCGCAAAAACTAGTGGAAAAGAAAGCGCTCATCACGCTTTAAAAATATTAGAAGATAAAGGTGCCTTTTTAGGTAGAATAGTGGTGACCGCGAAAGATAAGATTTGTTTTAATAAACAAAAATCATGTAATCCCGATGAATGTATATACGCTAAAGGATACTATACAAAATTAAAAACTATTCTAAATTACGCATTGCTAAAATATCGCGATTTTGATTATGAAAGAATCGTGGAAATTGCAAAAGATTATAATGTCTGTCCATTTGAATTGGAATTAGATTTATCTTTATTTTTAGATGTTATTATTTGTGACTATAACTATTTATTTGATCCAATAAGTTATATGAAGAGATATTTTGATGAAGATTCATCACATTATTTAGCATTAGTAGATGAAGCTCATAACTTGGTAGATCGTAGTAGAGATATGTATAGTGAAGTTATCGATGAAGAAGAATTTAAATTAGCAAAAAAATCTGTTCGTAAATCATCCTTAAGTAAACTTAAAACACAACTTGCTAAAATAACAAAGTTATTTAATGAATATAAAAAGAACTATAACGAGCAATTTAACATTATTGAAGATATCGATGAAATAACTTTTAAAATATTTAATCGTTTCCTGGAAGTAATGAACGATATAAATAAAAACAATCACGAAGAAGTAAGCAAAGAATTATTAGAATTTTATTTAAGAGTGAATCGTTTTCTTAAAATATATGATATTAAAAATGATTCTTTCTTAATTTATGTTAGTAATCATAATAATAGAATTAAAATACATTTATTCTGCCGTGACGCGAGTAAATACTTAAAAAGTATCATTCATCGTTTAAAAGCCACAACATTCTTTTCCGCAACATTAACACCAATTGATTATTATATTGATACTCTTGGTGGTGATAGGCATTTAGAACCAGTGATGATGTTACCTTCACCATTTGACAAAGATCATCTCGCAATCTTAGTTGCACCTAAAGTTTCAATAAAATATAAAAATAGAGATAATACTTATCAATTAGTAAGTGAATATATTAATGCATTTATTAAAAACAAGGTTGGTAATTATATCGTTTATTTACCAAGCTATGAATATTTAGATAAATTGATGAAATTTATTAATCTTCCTAATGATGTAGATACTTATCTACAAAATCGCGATATGAGCGAAATGGAAAGAGAAGAATTTGTTTCTCGTTTTGTTAAAAACCCAAGAAAAACCACAATTGGATTTGCTATTATCGGTGGTGCTTTCTCGGAGGGAATTGATTTAGTAAGTGACCGTCTAATTGGTGCTGTTATTGTTGGTATTGGAATGCCTAAAATTAATTACGAAAGTGATAGAATCAAAGATTATTATGATTCTTTAGGGTACAAAGGCCATGATTATGCTTATTTATATCCAGGCATGAATAAAGTAATGCAAGCTGTTGGAAGAGTGATTAGGGATGAAAACGATCGTGGCGCGGTTTTATTAATTGATGAAAGATACGCGACAAACGAATATCGCGATAATTTCAAAAAAGAATGGGAAGATTATCAAATAATGTTTTCCCCTGAGGAAGTTAGCGATTATTTGTTAGATTTCTACAAAAGATAACAAAGTTATGGTATATTAAAAAACATGGAATTTAAAAAGAGTCATATAAGAAACTTTTCAATCATTGCTCATATCGATCACGGTAAATCTACTTTAGCAGATCGTATTTTAGAGTCTACTGGTGCGATTGCATCTCGCGAAATGAAAGAACAAATTCTTGATTCAATGGATCTTGAAAGAGAAAGAGGAATTACCATTAAATTAAATGCTGTCACATTATCCTACAAAGCTGATGATGGTGAAGAATATATTTTCAATTTAATTGACACTCCTGGGCATGTAGATTTTACATATGAAGTGTCACGTTCTCTTGCTGCTTGTGAAGGAGCAATATTAGTGGTGGATGCTACTCAAGGGGTGGAAGCTCAAACATTAGCAAACTGTTATTTAGCGGTTGATAATGATTTAGAAATATTGCCGGTAATCAATAAAATTGATTTACCAAGCGCTCAACCTGATGTTGTTAAAAAAGAAATAGAAAAAAGAATTGGTATCGCAACTGATAATTCATTATTAGTGAGCGCTAAAACAGGACAAGGTATACATGAATTATTAGAAGCTATCGTCCATAATATTCCTGCTCCAACTGGAAAAGATGAGGCTCCATTAAAAGCACTTATCTTTGATAGTTATTACGATTCATATCGTGGTGTAGTCATTTTAGTCTGCATTAAAGAAGGGGTAGTTAAAGTAGGTGATCGTATCCGCCTAATGGCGGCAAACAAAGATTATGTTGTTACCGAAGTTGGCATCCGTATTCCTGATGAACTACCAATTGAGCAATTAAGTGCAGGCAATGTCGGATATATATGTGCTCAAATCAAAGACATCAAAGATGTCCATCCTGGCGAAACAGTTACAAGTAGTGTTAATCCAACTAAAGAACCATTACCTGGATATCGCAAGATGAATCCAATGGTTTATTGTGGACTATACCCAGTTGATAGTAAAAAATATCAAGATTTAAAAGAGGCATTAGAAAAGCTTTGCTTAAATGATGCATCTTTAGTTTTTAATCCTGAAACTAGCCAAGCTTTAGGCTTTGGCTTTAGATGTGGATTCTTGGGCCTCTTACATATGGATATTGTTCAAGAAAGACTCGAACGTGAATATGGACTTGATTTAATCCTTACTGCACCTAGTGTCATTTTCCATGTCAATTTAACTGATGGCACACAAATAAATATAGATAACCCATCTAAATTACCTGATTTAAGCACCATATCTTCAATAGAAGAACCATATGTTCAGGCGGATATTATGACACCAAAAGAATTTGTTGGTCCAATAATGGAATTATGTCAAGAAAGACGCGGCATATATAAAGACCTTGTCTATTTAGATGATACAAGAATGAATTTAATATATGAGTTACCACTTAGCGAGATTGTTTATAACTTCTTTGATAAACTTAAAAGCTACACTAAAGGGTACGCATCATTTGATTATGAATATAGTGGTTATCATGCAGGACCATTAGCAAAGCTAGATGTTATGCTTAACGGACAAGTCGTGGATGCTCTTAGTAGCATTGTATATCGCCCTAACGCCTACCAAAGAGGATTAGGTATTATTCAAAGAATAAAAGCAGTCATGCCACGCCAACAATTTGAAATTCCTATTCAAGCCTCCATTGGTGGAAAAGTTATCGCTAGAGTTGATGTAAAAGCAGTGAGAAAAGATGTATTAGCAAAATGTTATGGTGGCGATATATCACGTAAAAAGAAACTTCTTGAGAAACAAAAAGAAGGAAAGAAACGTATGAAGAAAATTGGTTCTGTGGAAGTACCACAAGAAGCATTTATGTCTATTCTTTCCATCGATGACGAAGAAGAAAATTAGTAGTTTTTTAGTAAAACGTTGTTATATAACAACATATTTTATATAATCTAGATGAGGTAAAAATTATGGCCAATGATTTAGCTTATCGATTTACAGAAGAAAAATATTGTACCAAAAGTGATGTAATGAAAGAATTACATACTTCTTTAGTGGATAATATTTGGAACAATATACTAAAGTATCGTCAAGATTATTTCTTTCCCACTGGATTAAAGTGTATTGATTCGTCTTCTTTGCTACTTTGTAAAACAAATTCATTATTTAATGGATTGATTAAAAACTTAGAAGATAAACTCACTGACTTAATGAATGAATTTGGCGCGATTCAAGATAATGCTGATTATTCATTATTTGAATCCGCTGCTTTTGTTAACTCGATTAAAGGTATTGCTAAATCACATGGCTCTTCTTTTGATGAATCACGTTTAGTTTCTATCACCAAAAATCAAATTATGTCCATTGATCAAGATGGTCAAATGCTTTCCAGATACATTGAGGCTTTAAAATTTATTCAAGCAAACTATTTAAAACCAATTAATAGTGAGTTTATGTTAAGTCTACATCGTATCATCTCTTATTCTGATGTTGGTTATCGTTCACGTAACGACACTAACCCAGAAAATAGAGTATTAATCGATCGTATTTATACAAGCGCGCCTATGAGCGTGTTAGGTACATTATTACGTGACCTATTCGCCTTTATAGAAAAGGGCGAATTTGGCTCTGTTGTTACTAGTGCGATTGTTTATTATTACATCAATGTCATCAAACCATTTGATAAATACAATAATGAAGTAGCTTATTTGATGGCAAAAGCAATATTAGCGCATGAAAATATGGGCTCTTTAAGTGTATATCTTCCTCTTGAAATGCTTGAGTTTGAAGATAATGTTGAACAAGCTAAGTTATATAACGACACACAAAAATATACTGATGTAACATATTTTGTTAATTATTTAGTTAAATATTTTGGTTCATATGTTGATGGATTAATGGATATTATAATCAATTATAAAACCCGTGAAATTAAAGAAGAACAATATCTTATTGAGCCAGAACCTATAGAAGTTAATGAATCAATAAAGGAAGAAACACTAACTGTTGAACCTATTAAGGTAGAAGAAAATAAAGTTGAAGATGTAAAACCTGAACCAATTAAACCGGTTAAAAGGGAAACAAAGATTGAAAAACCAATTGTTAGAGAAACTCAACCTACAAATGAGTTGGCGGTAGGATATATTCCACCCGCAATTGATGAAAAAGAAATGGCTAGATTAGAAACCCATTTATTAGAACTTGATCCTGAACTTAGAAAAAGAGAAGCACATTTCTATGCAAGACACTGTACTTTAGGAAAAAAATATACGATACAAGAATTTAAAAAGTGTAATAATTGTGTTTATGAAACCGCTCGTACAGGAATGGACCATTTAGCGGAACTTGGTTATTATGAAAAACAACCTGTTAAAAATAAATTCGTTTATACTCCAATATTAAGAAAGTGAGGATTTTGATATGATATTAGAAGCAAATACAAATGGATTAATAATTCTTGGAATTATTCTAGGATTCTTTGCTGTTGTCGCATTGGTGGCATACATCATTTATCGTACAACGCATATTAAACTTAAAAATGAAAAACCAAGCGAAGAAGAAATTCTCAAAGAAGAAATGGATAGAGTCTTAAAACCAGTTGAAGATGATAAAGTGGCTGAAGAAATAAGTAAGTACAAAGATGAAGAAGACTAATAATTCACTCTATGTACATATTCCATTTTGTAATCATATATGTTCTTATTGTGACTTTCCTAAAGTGGAATATAATTCCAAATTTATTAAACCTTATCTAACTCAATTAAAAAAAGAGTTAGATTCTTATAAAGAACAATCTTTTAAAACTATTTATGTTGGTGGTGGAACACCAACAAGTTTAACTATGCCTGAATTAGTGGAACTTTTAGAAATGCTTAAACCTTTTTCTACTCTAGTAGAAGAATATACATTTGAGGCTAATCCAGAATCTTTAAATATGGAAAAATGTATGCTTTTAAATCATTACGGGGTAAATCGTATTTCGTTAGGAATACAAACCACTAATGACAAAATATTAAAAAGCATTAACCGTAAACATACTTATATTAACGAAGTTGCGGCTATTATCGATGCTCAAGATGCGGGAATAAAAAATATTAATGTCGATTTAATTCTTGGTTTGCCAGGAGCAAATAAATATACATTAAGAAGTGATTTAAATCGCATTCTTTCTTGGAACATTACTCATATATCAACCTATTCATTAACAGTTAATCCTCATACTGAAATGTATATTAAAGGGGTTAAACAACCAAGTGATGATTCACTTCGTGAATATTATGATATTGTTCATAAACGTTTACTTAAAAATGGTTTTATCCATTACGAAGTGAGCAATTTTGCGCTTCCTGGATATGAAAGTAAACATAATATGACTTATTGGAAAGATGAAGAATATATCGGAGTGGGATTAGGAGCAGCTAGCTACTTTAATGGGAAACGTTATAAAAATACATGTTCAATCACAGAATATAATAAAGGTAATTACAATCGCGAAATAGAAGAAGTCAGTAAACAAGATGATAAAACTTATTATGTAATGCTAAACTTACGCACAAATAAAGGCATTGACGTAAAAGAATATAATGCACGCTTTAATGAAGACTTATTATCTAATGAAGAAGTTAATAAGTTAATTAAAGATAACTTTTTATCTTTAGATAACAATCGTATAATTGCTACATATGAAGGTATGATGATATTAGATCAAATCATTCTGAAAATTATATAAAAGAATCTTACTTTATATATCCTTATTTAAATAAATAATAATTTTTAGCACTTTTATGTTGACAGTGCTAATTTTTGTTTTATAATGTTGTTAGCACTTAAAAATCGTGAGTGCTAAAAATAAGGAGGTCATATATGAAGTTAAATCGAAGCGATACAATTCTTAAATTAATCGTGGAACATTTCATTAAAACAGCAGAGCCTGTTGGATCTCATACATTGATTGAAGAATACAAACTCCCTTATAGTAGCGCGACTATTAGAAACGAAATGTTCGCGTTAGAAAAAATGGGCTTACTTGAAAAGCCTCATACATCCGCCGGAAGAGTACCTTCCACGCAAGGATATAAGTACTACTGTGAAAACCTTCGTGATAAGGCCGTAAGTGAGGAATTAAGACAATCCTTACAAGTGATCATGGAAAACAAAGTTAAATCCGTGGAAGAAGTTATTAAAGCGAGCTGTGAAATCTTATCACACATGACATCATTAACTTCGGTAGTTATCGGTAGTGAAGATAAAAAAGAAGCATTAGCAAGTATGCAGCTAATTAAGATTAATGATAAATCTCTAACAGCGATATTTGTGACCGATAAAGGATATGTGGAAAATAAAACATTTATCGTTCCAGTAAATGTTGATCCTGATGAACTAGTTAAATGCGTTGCAATATTAAATCAAAGATTAGTGGGCACTCCAATATGTAATCTTGTAGAAAAGATGGAAAGCTTAAAACCAATACTTAATGATTACATTATCTCTCACGATATTGTCTATCAAGCTTTGCTTGAAACATTCGTACGATTCGCAAGTGATAGGATGAACTTATACGGAAAAGAAGAATTATTCAATCATCCAGAATTTAAAAACGACAGTGAAAAACTTCTTAAAGTAATGAAGATGCTTAACGATTCATCATTATTAAAAGAAGCAGAAGATACTTCATTCGATATTGATGATATGAAACTTAAGATTGGAAACGAAAATAATGAAGACGTTTCTATGGTGAGTAAAAAAGTTAAAATCGGTGAAGAAGAAACAAGTATCTGTTTAGTAGGACCAAAAAGAATGGATTATGACGCTGCAATGAACGCATTAGAAACATTAACAGAAACATTAAACAAATACTTCAATGGTCAAGGAGGAAATAATGATGCCTAAAAAGGAAACAAAAGAAGAAATGAAACAGGCGAAAAAAGAAGCTAAAGAAACCCTTAAAGACATTAAAGATAAAACAAAAGAAGAACTCGAAAAACTTAAGGCAGAAGTGGAACATTGGAAAAATGAGTACTATCGAGCCTACGCTGATACGAAAAATTTACGGAGTAACTTAGAAAAAGATTATCGTGAATCATTAAAATATCGTGCGGAAGGATTTATTGAAGGACTACTTCCAATATTGGATAGCTTCCATAGTGTGCTCGCTAATGAACCAACTGATCCAGCCTTAAAAAATTACCTCATCGGTTTCCAATATGTTTACCGCAATATGGTAAGTGTACTTGAAAATGAAGGTGTAAGCGAAATTGCTCCAAAAGAGGGAGATAAGTTCGATGCAAAAACCATGAACGCTGTTGATACAGTTGAAGGTGAAAAAGAAAATGTTATTACTAAGGTTCATAGTAATGGCTATAAATTACATGATCGATTAATTCGACCAGCAAATGTTACGGTTACTGTCTTACCAAAACAAAATGAAGAACCAAAGACAGAAAATAATGAAAATAAAGCTGATGCTTAAAGGAGAAATATAAATTATGGCAAAAGAAATTATTTTAGGAATCGATTTAGGTACAACAAACTCTGTTGTTTCCTATTTACAAGCTGATGGCACAGTTAAAGTCATCCCAAACCCAGAAGGAACTATGACAACTCCATCAGTTGTTGCTTTTAAAGCAAATGGTGAAGAAATTGTTGGTAACGCTGCTAAAAGACAAGCGGTTACTAATCCAGATACAGTTTCCTCTATTAAAAGAAAAATGGGTACAAGCGAAAAAGTTACCATCAAATGTGTTAACAAGGAATTTACCCCACAAGAAATTAGCGCTAAAGTTCTTAGCTACATGAAAAAATATGCCGAAGAAAATATCGGTCATAAAGTTGAAAAAGCTGTTATTACTGTTCCAGCCTACTTCAACGATGCTCAAAGACAAGCAACTAAAGATGCTGGACAAATCGCTGGTTTAGATGTTGTTCGTATTATTAACGAACCAACCGCAGCTGCTTTAGCCTATGGCTTAGAAACTGATAAGAGTGAAAAAGTCTTAGTATTTGACCTTGGTGGTGGTACATTCGATGTTTCTATTCTTGATATTGGTGATGGTACATTCGAAGTTATTTCTACCGCTGGAGATAATAAACTCGGTGGTGATGACTGGGATGCTGTTGTAGCAGATTGGATCAAAGCCCAAATCAAAATTGAAAGTAATGTAGATATTACTGATAAAGCAAGTCTTCAAAGAATTAAAGAAGCAGCTGAAAAAGCAAAGATTGAATTGTCTTCTTCTTTAGAAACAATTATCTCTCTTCCATTCATTTCTATGACTGCAAGTGGACCTGTTAACTTTGAAACTACATTAACAAGAGCAAAATTCCAAGATTTAACACGTCATTTATTAAAAAGATGTGAAGAACCTGTAAAACGCGCTTTAAGCGACGCAAAGATGTCTGCTAATGAATTAGACCAAGTCTTATTAATTGGTGGCTCTATCCGTATGCCAGCCGTGCAAGAATTAGTAAAAACATTAACTGGTAAGGTTCCAAACCTCTCAGTTAACCCTGATGAAGCCGTTTCTATCGGTGCTGCTTATCAAGGTGGTGTTGTTTCTGGAGATGTTAAAGACGTAGTCTTATTGGATGTTACCCCATTAACATTAGGTATTGAAACTTTAGGTGGCGTTTTAACTCCATTAATTGAAAGAAATACTACAATTCCAACTACAAAAAGCCAAATCTTCTCAACTGCCGCTGATAATCAACCTGCTGTTGATATTATGGTCTATCAAGGTGAAAGACCAATGGCCCATGATAATAAATTATTAGGACACTTCCAATTAACTGGTATTAAACCAGCAAGACGTGGTGAACCAAGAATTGAAGTTAAATTTGAAATCGATGTTAACGGTATTGTTAAAGTATCTGCGAAAGATTTAGATACTCAAAAAGAACAAAATATTACCATTACTGGTAGCAATGGTCTTTCTAAAGAAGATATCGACCGTATGGTAAGAGAAGCAGAAGAAAACGCTGAAGCCGATGCTAAACGTAAAGAAGAAAGCGAAATCAAAAATAAAGCTGAAAGCTTAATTAATGATATTGATATCCAAATGCAAGAAAAAGGCGCTTCAATGGATCCAACTCAAAAAGAACAAACACAAAAATTACGTGATGAACTTAAGACTGCTTTAGATAACAATGATATCGAAACACTTAAAACACGTATTAATGAGTTAGAACAAGCTGCTGCTTATATGAATCAACAAGCTGGGCCTGGAGCTAATCCAAATCCAAGCGGAGAAGAAGCAAAAAAAGATGACGTTATCGATGCTGAAGTAGTCGATGATGATCATAAAGCTTAATTAAATAAACGTTAGTCTTAAGGGGCCTATGCCCCTTTTGGCTTATAAAGTATAGAAAGGAGTGTCTATGGCAAATAAAAGAGATTATTACGAAGTGCTAGGAATAAAAAAGAGCGCGAGCAAAGATGAAATTAAAAGCTCTTATCGTAAATTAGCAAAAACTTATCACCCAGATAATAAAGAAACAGGTGATGAAGCTAAATTCAAAGAAATACAAGAAGCCTACGATATTCTTTATGATGATAAAAAACGTGGTATGTATGATCAATTTGGTCATGCAGCCTTCGAACAAGGTGCTGGTGGAGGAAGCGGTGGCAACCCATTTGGTGGTGGTTTCGGCGGATTCTCTGGCGCTGATATGGATTTAGGAGATATTTTCTCGCAATTCTTTGGTGGTGGTTCTAGACGTAGTCAAACTCGTAATGGCCCAACTAGAGGAAATGATATTTTAATGCGCACCACGATTGACTTCATGGATGCGGTTAATGGTACTAAAGTAGATATTTCATTTAATTTTGATGAAACATGCTCTTCCTGTAAAGGAACAGGGGCTAAAAATGGCACATCCGTTTCTACTTGTCATACATGTCATGGAAGTGGAAGAGTCAAAGTACAAAGAAGAACATTATTTGGTGTCATGGAAAGCGAAGAAATATGTCCAGAATGTGGTGGAAGTGGCAAGATTGTCACTGAACGTTGCCCTGATTGTGGCGGTAAAGGATATGTTCGTAAACGCAAAACCATTACATTAAACATCCCTGCTGGCATTAGTAACGGCCAACAAATGCGTCAAGCCGGTATGGGTGAAATAGGCGCCAATAACGGCCCACATGGAGACTTATACATTGAAATCAATGTAAGAGAGCATCCTAACTTCAAACGTGAAGGTAATGATATCCATATCGAAGTTCCAATTGATTTTATCGATGCAATATTAGGTAAAACAATTGATATTCCTACCGTATACGGAGATAGAAAACTTTCCATTCCAGCGGGCACTCAACCAGGCCAAATGTTAAGAATGAAAGGTTATGGCGTTAAAGATTTAAGAAGTGGTAAACCGGGTGATCAATATGTTCACTTCGATATAAAAATGCCAACCTCTTTATCAAAAGAACAAAGAGAATTGCTTGAATCTTACCGCGCAAAAACTAACGAGAACGAATCATTCTTCTCTAAGTTCATGCGTAACTTCAAACGTTAATTGAAAAATAATAAAAAAAAGAGAACACTTGTTGTTCTCTTTTTTTGTTTTATAAATACAGGCCAATAAAGCAAAGTGTTGATAACTTTTCTAGATTACATCACGAAATTTCAACGTCTCATCTGATAAAAATAGTAATTTAAGTAATAAATTTGATGCAAAATATAGGTTCTCATCCTTCATTTTACAATTAGTTA
>JAZLFA010000058.1:0-2416 GCA_045615545.1 Bacilli bacterium
AATTCTGAAAGAGCTTTTCTTGTTACTCCAAGTTTCTTTGCTCCTTCTGTTACATTGATATTTAAAGGTTTCATAACATCTTCATAAAACACAATTCCTGGGTGTGTTGGTTTTCTAATCATATATTTTCCTTGTATGATATAAAACGTACCTTGTCGATACATCTATATCTTTCCTTTCTAACCTTTGATAGGATAAAGTAGAAACCTTACACTTTGATTTTTTCTGTAGTTTATCTACTTTAAGGAGAGTAAGTCTATGGGTTCTTATTTATTTGGTTATGGCTGGATAGGTTAGGATATCTTTATGTCTCGCAAGTTTACAAGATAAGATCACCCCTAGATTAGACAAGGTTTCTAGAAAGGTGGTCTTTTTTATGACCTATACAGTTGGCATTGACATAGCCAAATATGAACATGTCGCCAGTATCTCCGATTCCAAAACTGGAGAATTACTAGTAGACTCGCTACATTTCGATAATAATCTCAAAGGTTTTAAACTATTATTATCGAGTTTATCTAAGTTAAATAAAGATAAAGTGATAATAGGTTTTGAATCAACAGCTCATTATCATGAATCATTATTTAACTATCTAACAAAGAAGAACTATAAGTGTTTTCTCATCAACCCTTATATGACTTCTAAGTTTAGATCAATTTCGTTAAGAAACGCTAAGAACGACAATATCGATTCAAGAGCAATTTCTTATTTTTTATCGTTTAATCTTAATTCTTTAAAGAGTAATGAGTTTATCATTAATGATCTTAAAGAAAGCTGTCTTGAACGTTATTCTTTAATGGAGGAGAAGACAAGATATAAGATTCAATTACTTACATATCTTGATAAGGTATTCCCTGAACTTGAAACCAGAATTGGCAAGAAAAGTATTCATTCTAGCGCTATAAGAGCCATTTTAAAGGAATATCCAAGTGCTAAAGAAATATCAGAAGTAAGAATCGACAAACTTTTTTCTATATCTGATAAAGCCTCTAAAAAGAAATATTCACATTTAAAAATCCAAGAAATCAAGGAAATAGCTAAATCATCTATTGGTTACTATTCAACATCAATCGGTTTAAAAATCAAGCACACAATTGAATCGCTTGAAGAAATAGAAAGGCAGATAGATGAAACCGAGAAAACTATAACATCACACCCGACAGTTATAGATTCTCCCCTTCATAAGATTAAAGGGATAAATTCAATCGAGATTGGATACATCATGTCTGCCATTATTAGTATAAAACGATTTTCTAGTCCAAACAAATTAATAGCATATGCAGGCTTAGATCCAAAAGTAAGACAATCAGGCACTTGGAAAGCATCTACTACAAGAATGTCGAAACGTGGAAATAAACTATTAAGATACGCTTTAATTTGGACCGCTAATAACATCAGAATGCATGATGGAGCAATGAAGGATTATTACGAGAAGAAAAGATCTGAAGGTAAATCTCACTACAACGCTTTAGGCCACTGTGCAGCAAAACTATGCAGATACATTTTCTATATTCTTAATAATCCAGAAGCAGACTTCAAGAATTAAACGATATTTTTTCAAAGAACGATTTTATTCGCACAACTAAGATGAGAATAAACTTTTATTAAACTAATTTTTTTAAATTAGTAATAAAACTAAGTTTTTATAGTGGCTTTATAGTCTATTTATTTACCACTTGACTTTTCATAGCTGGTCTCCTTAAATAAAATAAAAAGGTGACACAAGGGCGCTTAATCAGCGCGGTACCACCTTTATTTTCTCTTTTCCCCTTAACGCGAAGTTTCACGTGAAACATTAATTCAACTATAAGGTAGATTCGTAAAGTCTATATAATGACTTGCACCGGATGTCATCTCTCTATAATATAGAAACATTTACTATATTCCTTAGTTCGTTCTTCTATACTATAACATAAACATTAATAAATGCAAGTATAATAGGCTAACATATATTACCTGGGTAATAAATTATTTCTTTTTTACTGGGATCCATATTGAACTATGATATTTTGGATCGTCCATATCTGTTGTTGTATCATACCATTCAATATTATAATTTTCTCTAACTTCGTATTCTTTGTTGTTGGGAATCCAATCGTTAAAAATTTGAGAATTCATTTCTTGAAGTGTTTTTGGATTTGGACCATAACAATCAAACACTGCCCAGTCTCCTTTTTCTAGTTCAAATAATTTCATTCCTTCTGGAACTTCGCCACCTGTATATCTGCCTGCAATCATGTAATAAAAATTTTTGCTAGACTTATCTCCAACAAATCATAGAGCAAATTCTCCGATACAGCTATCAACGATTGCGTGTTCTTCTTTAGTCTGAGGATCTTCTCCAGCATAAATTCTTTTACAATGCTTCTCACATATTTCGTCCCAGAACTTTGGAATCTCTTCATAAGAATTTTCA
>JAZLFA010000059.1:0-48425 GCA_045615545.1 Bacilli bacterium
AGATTGTTAAGCCTTCCTAATTAACAAATACAATCTAACCGTAGGAACTACGGGGATAGCCTACTTACTGGCTAGAATACTAGCCTTGCCTAGGAATCTCCCATCTTCAAATCACTTGTGATTAAGTGGGAGTAGTTCAAAATTCAAATATAAAATATGCAATTTTCAATCACAAGAAACTAAAGATTTTCTTCCTCTATTTCTTGTATGTCATCTTTTGAGGAAATGCTACTTGAACTAATCGTGTCAAATTTACCTGTTATTCTATTAACTCTAGTATCTAATCTTTCTCTTGTTCTACTAGCGGTTTCAAGTTGTCTAGAAAAGCTATCCCATTCTTTTGAGAATAGTTCAAATTGTTTTCCAAGAGCCTGCAATTGTTTAGATATTTCTTGTACGTTCTTAGAACGTTCGGCTTCAATTCTAACCATATTAATGGTTACAAGAATTGCTGGTAATGTTGAAGGAGAAGTAATGATAACGCGTTTATCCCTTGCAAATTCTACAACTTCAGGAAGCTCGTGATGAATGAACGCAAATACTCCGTCATTCGGTATAAACATTAAAGCTTCTGGAGCGGTTTTACCTTCAACAATATATTTATCTTTGATAACTGTAATATGTTTTTTAACAGCACTGATAAAATCCTTTTTAAGAAGTTCTTTTTCATTTTGGTCTTCCGTTTCATACATTTTGGCATAATCAGGGAATGGGAATTTTGAGTCAATGCAAATCATCTTGTTTGGCTCTGGCATAAATACAACTGCGTCAGCACGTACATCATCACCATCTTTAACTTTATGCATTGTATATTGTTCTTCATAACAACCTGTCGTGTCGCCAAAAACATTGTGTAACACCATTGATAATTGGTATTCTCCATATTGACCACGGGACTGGTTTCCTTCAAGAACTTGTTTCAAAGAAACAACATCTTTAGATAGATTCTCTATATTCTTTTGAGCTGAATCAATCGCCATTAATCTTTCTCTAACTTGTGCCATTGTTTCGGAGGTTCCCTTAAAACCTTCTTGAAGCTTTTCATCAACCTTCTTATTTATTTCAATAAGTCGATCATTGACTTGTTTATTTAATGCATCAAAACGAGTATTTAATGATTCGGTTATATTCTTTTGAAAACGCTCGAGTTTATCATTATCATTTTCGCTTACTCTAAGCATTTCTTTTGCTAAAACAGTTTCGATATCTTGTCTCATCTGTTTGCTTAACATCTCTATTTGCATTCCTAAAGCGCCAAGCTCTTTATTATCTAGAGTTTGAGGAGCACTTTCTTTTTTTCTAAGTAAAATGATTAATAAAATAACGATTAATACAATCGCAATTGATGAAAGAATAATGCCAGCAATTTCCATATGATGTTTACCTCTTATTATTAGTATAAAACATTAACTCTATAAGAGTAATGAAAACTATAAATAATATATTATTGTTATTATAGATTTTTATAACAAAATAGACCAAAATAGAAATATGAAGAAACTTTATTGGGCAATCCAAAATTTAGACACTCTTGGTGGTAGCGAGATGGTAAGCATTAATCTTGCCAATTCTTTGTGTAATGATTTTGATATTACTTTAATTGTTGTTTCTAAGGTCACTAATGAAATTGTGTATAAGATTGATCCAAAAATTCGAATTATTAATCTCGGAATCAATCCTAAGCTTGTGCGCTTAAATAACTATACAAAAAAATATAATGATCAACATAGATATCTGGCATCTGCTTGTTTGGCGATTCGATGTGTACTTGTTATGTTTTTAGGACGATGGCACTATCGAAAGAAGATTAAAAAACTAATTGATAAAGATCCTGGTTTATTAATTTGTTCAAGCGGTGAAACTTATATGTTTGCACCGAAAAAAGTTGCAAAACTTTATCATTATCACTTTAATTCTCGATTATTTTTCTCTTTTGGAGATAAATTTATTCTTGCTCATTCTCATAAACCAAACCAATTTGTATTTTTATCAAAAACCACTAGAGACGTAATTGTAAATAAGCGAAAGGATCTCCTTGATTGTTCGACTTATGTTTATAATCCGGTTCGTTTTGAATCGCTTTTAGACACCACATATCACAATAATTCAATCGCTGTTGTTGGAAGATTAATTCAACAGAAAAACCCAATGCTTGCGTTAGGTGTTGCTAACGAACTAAAGACTATGAATATCAATTTTAAAATGACATTCTACGGCAATGGAGCGTTAAAGGACGAAATGGTTAAGTATATAAAAGAAAACGAACTTGATGCTTTTGTTGAACTGGTGAATGAAACACCAGGCATAAAGGAAGCGATACTCAATTCTGATTTACTATTATTGACTTCGATTTATGAAGGCTACCCTCTTGTTAAAGGAGAAGCAAATGCTTTATCTAGACCGATTATATCTTCTAACTGGGGTGACACTGTTTATGAAATTGTTCACGAAGGTCTTGATGGATATGTTATTGATTCCTATGAAGCTAAAGATTACGCTTTAAAAATAAAAGAATTGTTTATGGACAAAGATAGATTAAAAACTTTGAAGAAAACTTCATATGAATCCAGTCTTAATTGCTCCATAGAAAAGATTAAACTTAAGTGGTTAGAAATAATAAATAAATATTAAAGGAAAATCTCCCATGTTTGCCTTTATCAAAAAATATAAACGTATTTTTATTAAGTTATTAGTGATTTTAATCTTCTTAACTTTTTTAATTACACTTATTATTTTAAAAAGCAATGTTGATATTTGCGAAACTTGGACAAGAAGCTTTTCTAGATTTTATCAATCTACTTTGGGTTGGGTATATAAGTACATACCTTTTTCTTTAACGGAATGGCTATTTATTGCTCTACTTATTAGCGGAGTTACATTGTTCATTTTGTTTCTAATTAACATGATAAAACGCCACTTTTGCAAGGGTTTTAATCAATTAGCTAACCTTGGAGTCATTTTGACAGTGGTGTTTTCTTTGTCGTTTGCAACCTTTGAAATGGCGTACAATCGCGCTCCTCTACCAATTAATTTATATGAGGAAAAAGTGAATAAAACTGAATATAGAAAAATCATTGATTATTTCGTAACAGACCTTAATTTTTGTGCCGAGGAATTGACGTTTGGTGCTGATGGAAATTTAATAATGCCGTGTTCGTTAAGTGATGTAAATAAAATGATCGAAGAAGAATATAAAGTGTTAGATGGTAATGATTATTTTACAAATTTTACAACCTATGGAAAGAATATGGTCTTCTCTTTTTTGTTTAGAGAATTTCATATTACTGGTATAACAACAACTGTAACAACAGAAGCGAATATTAATACTTTACAAACTGTTGATGGAATTCCATTCACTGTTGCTCATGAGATAGCACACACAAAAGGCGTGGCTAGAGAAGAAGATGCTAATTTACTAGCGGCCTACATTTGTTTACAAAGTAAAAATGTTTATCTTAGATATAGTGGCTATGTATATACAATTTGGTCTTTACTTGATTTAGCTAATTATACTGGTGTTGATAATGAATTTAAGGATGTATATGGCACTCTGTCGGCGAAGTTTATCTCCAATCAAGCTTATGATTCAAGTTATTGGAACTCGCATCGTTCCTTGCAGCAATTTGCGGAATGGTGGAACAATCTATATTTAAAAGCTTCTGGCGAAGAAGGCGGAACACAATCGTATAATGATTCACCTGTGATAATTGATCCATCAACTTTTGAAATAACTACATATTCTACGTTCCAGAAACTTTATTTCTTAATTTACTTTAAAGCAAATTAACATAATTATTACTGATTTGCTTTTAGTGGATAATTTTTATAAAATAAAAAAGTTCATATATGCCAGCTATATATTTTCATTACTTAACTTATGATTTGTTATTAGATAAAAAAGATCCATATAGATTGGTGGGTTTGTTAGGATCGCAAGGTCCTGATCCTTTATATTATTATGGCCATGGTTTATCTCATCGTTCAAATGTTCTTGAAACGAGAAAAATGGGTAATCGTTTTCATCATGAAAAGATTGCGGATTATTTAGCTGCTATGTATGAGTTTGCTAGTCGTAGAGATGATGAAAAAGAACGAGATGTATTGTATGCATATATACAAGGGTATTTATTCCATTATTTTGTCGATCGTAATGCACATCCATACATATTTTATCGAAGTGGTTTTTCGACTCCAAAAGATGAAAATGATGTGAAATATCAATTCTTACATAGTAAGTTTGAAAGTTCGCTTGATATCGCTATATCGAAGCGTTATAAATTAAAACGAATTAATCCAGCACTTCTTATAATAGTTAAAAGACGTTATTTAAGACTGATAAGTGAAATGTATTATTTTGTTTCACAAAAGGTTTTCTATCCTTGTAATTATTTTAATAAAAAATCTTTTTATCGTGCCTATAAAGATTTTAAGTTTGCTTATAGAATTAGTTACAGCAAATTTGGAGCTAAAAAGAATTTCTTTGAAAAGAAATTTAAATATTCAATGGTTAATTCGATTTCACATCCATTAACAATTGAAGAAGATATTGATTATTTGAACTTAAAACATTCAACTTGGAGAGATCCAGTGAATGGTACATATAATGATTTATCTATAATTGACATGATAGAAAATGCAAAAAGAGAATTTGAAACAAGCAAACAATTTAGAGAAATAAAAGACAAGTCTGTTCTTAAGAATCGTATTTTGCGACTTGTTAAAGATACAGATTTTGATGGTGGAAAAATTGGAAGTAAGAAAATATATTTCTCTTTATATAAGGAGGGTTTGTTCTAATGGAAACATTATTAATTAAAAAGAAAGAATACGAAATAGTTAAAGAATATGATGAACATTCATTAAAAGTTTCTTTAGATGGAAAATTTTATTATGTGATGCTCCTTGGTTATAAAACATTGGCATACAGCAACTTTATGTATGCGTATAAACGTTTATATAACGCTAATGTGTCTATGCCAAAAAGACTTGTTGTCGATAAAAAGAAAGGCATTGTTCTTTTAGAATTTATTGGTGGCCCTACTGTATTTGATGACTTATGTGAAAAAGACTTAGATGATGCATACTATGAACAAGTATTTTCGATGAATTGGTTAGCTAAAAGATGCGGTCTACAATTAGACTTTGATCCACATAACTTTAAACTATATGAAAATAGATTATATTACTTATCCTACACTTTTGATGTTTATCGTCGTGATTTAGACTTTTCTTCAAATCAAGCAAAATACTGGTTTTACACAAAAGAATTTAGACAAGTTCTTATAGATAATCACGTTGATTTAGATAAAAGTAGAATTAAAACAGATTTTGAAAGTAATAGAGAAATGGTGTTAAAAATCGTACAATTTTACAAATAATCTCATTTAAATTTCTTTCAATAATTGAGGTAATAATTATCACAAACCATACAAAAACATTAGTAATACAAGCTTTGATTGCGGCAGCATATGCAGCATTGACTGCAATAACCTACCCAATATCTTTTTTAGGTATACAATTTCGTATTGCTGAAATACTAATTATTTTGTGTTTTTTTGACAAGAAAAATGCAATAGGATTGACGATTGGTTGTGTACTTGTAAACCTTGCTTCTTCTATTGGACCTATTGATGCTGTGTTTGGCGGATTAGCAACATTAGCTTGCGGACTTGTTGTTGGTTTTTCTAGACATCTTGCTATTAGCCTTATCTTATCAATTGCAATTAATTCATTTACCGTTGGAGCGGAGTTATATTTTATTCTTAAAGAACCATTCTGGCTTTCTGTTGGTTTGGTGGCTATTGGAGAAACTACCGTATTACTAGTTGGGTATATTCTTGCTCATGTATTTAAACGACGCCCAAATATTCTAAAAATTATTAACGCCACTCAAAACATTGATTTTAAGTGGTAACATTATTTATAATGTATCTCGATAATGAAAGATTTTTATTTAGAGATTTTACATATTGATAAAACTACCGGTGCTAGGTACGGTATTTTGCATACTCCACATGGGAATGTTGAGGTTCCTATGTTTATGCCTGTTGGTACACTTGCCACTGTAAAGGGGGTATCCCCAGAGGAATTACATACGTGTGGCGCGGGAGTTATTCTTGCTAATACTTATCACCTTTCAATTAGACCTGGATCAGAGCTAATTAAAAAGGCTGGTGGCATTCATAAATTTATGAATTGGGATGGCCCTGTTTTAACTGATTCAGGTGGTTTCCAAGTTTTCTCTTTGGCGGAGAATCGTAAGATAACTGAAGAAGGTGTTTCTTTTAAAAATCATCTTAATGGAGATAAGTTATTTTTCTCTCCTGAAGAGTCTATAAGAATACAAGAAGAAATTGGTTCTGATATTGCTATGTCATTTGATGAATGCATACCTTATCCTGCCGATTATGAATATGTCAAAAAGTCTACAGAACGCACAATAAGGTGGGCAAAACGCGGACAAATTGCACATAAAAGGGAAGATCAAGCTTTGTTCGGAATCGTTCAAGGCGGAGACTATCAAGACCTTAGAGAAATGTGTGCAAAAGAGCTTGCTGCAATGGATTTTCCTGGCTATGCAATTGGCGGCACTTCCATTGGCGAACCGAAAGAAGTTTGCCTTAGAATGGTAGAATATGCTGTTAAATATTTGCCAGAAAATAAACCGCGCTATTTGATGGGTGTTGGCTCTATTGATTATCTACTTGAAGGTATTGCTAGAGGAGTGGATATGTTTGATTGTGTTTTACCAACACGATTAGCAAGACATGGGGCATTAATTACAAAAACCGGAAGAGTAAATATTAGAGATGCAAAATATAAGGATGATTTTACCCCTTTAGATCCTAGTTGTGATTGCTATTGTTGTAAAAACTATACAAAAGCATACCTTAGACATTTATATGTCTGTGATGAAATATTTGGAAAAAGACTTCTTTCAATTCATAATGTCCGTTTCCTAATCCATTTAATGGAGGGGGCAAGACAAGCAATCAAAGAAGATCGTTTTGCTGATTATATGAAAGTTACCTATGCCGCATTTGGTGATGAAAGGGGCTTCTAGTGAAAGTAGAATTATTTGATTTTGATTTGCCAGAAGAGCTTATTGCCCAAACTCCGGCTAAACTAAGAGATCATTCTCGCTTATTAGCGATAAATAAAGACAAAGAAACTTTTGAAGACAAACATTTCTATGAAATACTTGATTATCTCCGTCCTGGAGACGTTTTAGTTAGGAATAATACTAAAGTTATTCCTGCTAGATTACTAGGCATCAAAGAAGGCACTTGTGCCCATTGCGAACTTCTTTTACTTCACCAAATTGAAGGTGATGTATGGGAATGCCTATGTAAACCTGCTAAATCTTTAAAAATTGGAACAATTGTTGCTTTTGGTGAGGGAACGTTAAAAGCTGAGTGTGTTGGAATCAAAGATGAGGGATTAAGAGATTTTAAATTTATATATAAAGGCATCTTTATGGAAGTTCTTGATTCACTTGGTAAGATGCCATTACCTCCATACATTAAGAAACAATTGTGTGAAAATGATCGTTATCAAACAGTATATGCAAAATATGAGGGAAGTGCTGCCGCTCCAACAGCGGGCTTCCATTTCACCGAGGAATTAAATAAAAAAATAATTGAAATGGGTGTTGAAATATTAGAGGTTACTTTACACATTGGTTTAGGTACTTTTAGACCAATCAAAGTTGAGGATACAAAAGATCATGTCATGCACTCGGAAGTTTATGAAATCACGCCGGAAGTTGCAGAAAAACTAAATAAGACAAAATTAGAAGGAAGAAGGATTATTGCTGTAGGCACAACTAGTGTTAGAACGCTTGAATCTAATATTAGTAAGTATGGATGTTTTAAAGCTACACATGAATCAACTAATATTTTTATCGAACCAGGATATCAATATAAGGCTGTCGATTGTTTAATCACAAACTTCCATTTACCTAAATCTACTTTAATAATGTTGGTGTCTGCATTTATGGGAATGGATTTTACCAAAAAAGTGTATAAACACGCAGTTGATGAAAGATATCGTTTCTTCTCTTTTGGAGATTCAATGTTTATTTATGCAAAATAATAAAAATTATCAAAAAATACTAACAAATACCTTAGAATTGCTTGAAAAAGATAATAAAAAACCTTCATTATTGCTTCATGTTTGTTGTGGTCCATGTTCGACGATTCCTCTTCAGCAATTAAGTAATCATTTTAATATTACAATTCTATATAATAATTCGAATATTTATCCAAAAAGTGAACACGATAGAAGATACAATGAATTGGTTGATTATTTGAAAAAATATTACCCTGAAATTAAGGTCATTTTAACTAATTATGATAACGAAAATTATAATAAGTCTTTAGAGGCTAGAAAAGATGATCCAGAAGGTCATGAAAGATGCAGAATTTGCTTTAAAAAACGCTTTGAAGAAGGAATGCAAATTTGCAAAAAAATGAACATTGAATACTTTGGTTCTGTCATGACTATTTCTCGTTATAAAAACGCTCAAGATATCAATAAAATAGGTGAAGAATTAGCGATAAAATACGCACCTGTAAAATGGCTTTATGCTGACTTTAAAAAGAATAATGGTTATGAAGATTCTTTACTCATAATTAAGAAGGAAAATATGTATTTCCAAGAGTACTGCGGATGCGTTTATTCATATAAAAAATATCTTGCTAAACTTGAGCAAAAAAAGTAATTTTTTCACTATTTCGACATAAAATTTGCTAAAAAATTTATAACGATTTGGTCTATCAAAAATAGGCCTTTTTTGATTATTTTCTTTATTTTAATAATAAATAGTTGACACTCGCACACACATAAGAGTATATTATTACACGTTAGCGCTCCGCGATGAAAAGCGAGGTTGCGGACACACCCACAGGCGTTGTCATGAAGGTGTGATTCCGGTAATTCGTTTAGAGCGGAGAGAAGCTAAGCCTGAAAGTGATATAAGGAGGAAAGTTCATGGCAAAAACAACCAAGATTAGGGTTCGCCTTAAGGCTTACGATCATGTAAACCTTGACGCCAGTGCAGAACGCATTGTGGCTGTGGCGAAAAAGACTGGGGCTACTGTTGTGGGTCCTATTCCGCTCCCTACGGAAAGACAAGTTTTTACGATTTTAAGAGCTGTTCATAAGTACAAAGACTCTCGTGAACAATTTGAAATCAGAACACACAAGAGAATTATTGATATCTCAAATCCACGCAAGGAAACACTCGATGCTCTAAAGAACCTCGATTTACCATCTGGAGTCGATATCGAAATCAAACTATAGGAGGTAGGACGAAATGAAAGCAATTTTAGGTCGTAAGATGGGTATGACTCAAGTCTTCGCTGAAGATGGCACTATGTATCCAGTTACAGTCGTTGAAGTCTTACCAAATATCGTTACACAAGTTAAAACCGTTGAAAAAGATGGTTATGTCGCTGTCCAAGTTGGATATGAAGACAAAAAAGAAAGCCGTGCAAACAAAGCAGAAAAAGGTATTGCTAAAAAAGCCGGTACAAATCCACATTACTTCTCTAAAGAATTACGTGGAGATGAAATGAGTGGTTACAACCTCGGTGATAAAATCACAGCGGATCTATTCAAAAAAGGTGACATTGTTGACGTTATCGGAACTAGTAAAGGTAGAGGTTACTTAGGCGCCATTCAAAGATGGAACCACACAATTGGTCCTAAAGGCCATGGTTCTGGCTACCATAGAGGTGATGGTTCATTCGCTAACCAAGGTCGTTATAACCACGGTGTTATGCCTGGAAAACACATGTCCGGACATACAGGTAATGAATCAGTTACATTATTAAATGTTCAAATCGTCGAAGTTAATGCTGAAAAAGGTTACATCTTAATTAAAGGTGGTATCCCAGGTGCAACAAGATCAATTGTTACTATTAGAAGCAACATTAAGACTGTTAAACATCCTGAAGCAGTTAAAAACTTAATCGATAGAACACCAGCTGAACCTGTTAAGGAAGAAGCTCCAGCTGTTGAAACTCCAGTGGAAGAAACCCCAGTAGTTGAAACACCTGTAGTTGAAACCCCAGTAGTAGAAGCTCCTGTAGAAGAAAAACCAGCCGAAGAAGCTGCTCCAGCTACAGAAGAAGCTCCTAAAGCTGAATAAGAAGGAGGATAACTAGTTATGGCAGAAAAGAAATCCGTCAGTGTTAAAGTTGTTAACATGGCTGGCGAAGAAGTTTCCAAGATTAACTTAGATGGATCCGTCTTCGCAGTTGAACCACATCAACAAGCAATGTTCAATGCTGTTCAAGTCGAACAAAGCAATTCTCGTCAAGCAACAGCAAAAACAAAATCCCGCCACGAAGTTAGTGGTGGTGGTAAAAAACCATTTAGACAAAAAGGTACAGGTAGAGCCCGTGCTGGTACTACCCGCTCACCTATCTGGGTTGGTGGTGGACAAGTATTTGGTCCAGATGGAACTCAAAACTTCACACTCAGCCAAAACAAGAAGGAACATGAATTAGCAGTTAAGAGCGCTCTTAGCTTAAAAGTTAAAGATGGACTCGTCGTTGTCGATTCAATCTCCTTTAAAGAAAGAAAAACAAAAGATTGCACTAAATTCTTAGCTGCAGTCAAAGCAACCACTAAAGTGTTAATGGTTGTTAACGAAATTGATGAAAACACCTTCGGTAGTGTTCGTAATCTAAGTTGGGTCAAACTTGTCACTTGTGACAATGTCAGTGTTCTTGATTTATTAAATGCTGACTTCCTCGTTGCAAGTAAAGACGCAATTAAGAAGATTGAGGAGGATTTAAAGTAATATGGCTACAAAGAAAACTACTGCACCAGTTGCAGGAGAAACAAAAGCTCCTAAGAAAGCAAAGAAAGCTGAATTACGCTTCTCAAAAGCTACTGAAAAGGACTTCGAAGTCGTTCTTGCCCCAGTCATTACTGAAAAGACAATGAGCTTAATGCAAGAACAAAACAAAGTTACAGTTAAAGTTGCACCTAACGCAAATAGAAGTGAAGTCAAACTCGCGTTTGAAAGAATCTTCCAAGTAAAAGTTAATGACGTCAGAATCGTAAACGTTAGACCAACATTAACAACTAGAGGAACACGTTTCCACGGCGTTCTCTCTGGATATAAAAAAGCAATTGTTACTGTTGCAAACGGTGAAGCAATTGACTTATTCAAGGACTAACCTTTGGTTAGTACCAAATTATAGGAGGAAAGTAAATGTCTATTAGAACTTACAAGCCTACTTCCGCAAGTAGACGTAGCATGACAAACTCGACATTTGAAGAAATTACAACATCCACTCCTGAGAAAAGTTTATTAGTATCATTATCCAAGACTGGCGGAAGAAACAATCAAGGTAAAATTACCTGCCGTCACATTGGTGGAGGTCATAAACGTAAATACCGTATTATCGACTTCAAAAGAGATAAGGATAACATCCCAGCTGTTGTAAAAACTATCGAGTATGATCCAAACCGTAATGCTCTCATTAGCTTAGTTGCATATGCTGATGGTGAAAAGCGTTACATCCTTGCTCCAAAAGATTTAAAGGTTGGAGACAAGATTATCTCTGGAGACGCAGTCGATATCGTAATCGGTAACTCTCTAAAGTTAAAAAATATTCCTGAAGGTACATTCATTCATAACCTTGAATTAACTCCAGGTAAAGGCGGCCAATTATGCCGTGCCGCTGGTGCCAGTGCACAACACCTTGGTGTTGATGGCAAATACGTCACCGTTAGATTAGCCTCAGGCGAAATGAGAAAAATCTTAGCGGAATGCCGTGCCACAATTGGTATCGTCGGAAATGATGAATTTAGCCTTATCAGCAAAGGTAAAGCTGGTAAAACTCGTTGGGCTGGTGTCAGACCTACCGTCCGTGGTAGCGTTATGAACCCTAATGATCACCCACACGGTGGTGGTGAAGGTAAATGTCCTGTTGGACGTGACGCACCAAGAACACCTTGGGGCAAACGTGCATTAGGCGTGAAGACCAGAAACCAAAAGAAGAAATCTGGTAAGCTCATTATCAGAAGAATTAATGACAAGTAAAGGAGGAAATGAAACATGGCAAGAAGTTTGAAAAAAGGTGCATTCGCTGATGAATCTTTAGTAAAGAAAGTCGACGCATTAAATGCATCTGGTAAAAAAGAGATCATTAAAACATGGTCACGTCGTTCGACAATATTCCCATCTTTCGTTGGACACACCTTTGCAGTCTATAACGGAAAAGAACATATCTCTGTTTATGTTACAGAAGATATGGTCGGACATAAACTTGGTGAATTCTCTCCAACAAGAAAATTCTCCGGACATACAGGCCACACTGCTGAAGATAAAGCAGCCGCGGCTGGCAAATAGGAGGTAAAACAATATGGCAACTAAGAAAGCTGCTCCAAAAGCAGAAGAAACTGTCGCTACTGAAACCCCAGTAGAAGAAACTCCTAAAAAAGCAAAGAAAGCTGATAAAAAAGAAGCTAAAGTGGAAAAACCAGCAAAGGTTATGCCTACAAGCGCAAAAGCTATAGCAATGAACGTGCGCGTTACTCCACGTAAGGTAAGATTAGTTATTGATCTTGTTAGAGGAAAAGACGTTAAAGTCGCTCTTGGCATCTTAGCAAATACTAATCGTGCTGCTAGTGCTCCTGTCAGCAAAGTAATTCGTTCTGCAGCTGCTAATGCCGTTAACAACTTCGGAATGGATGAAAATGCCTTATATGTAGCAGAAATCTATGCTACTGATGGCATGAAGATTAAAAGATACTTACCAAGAGCAAAAGGTAGTGCTTCTGGTTTAGTTAAAAGAAGTTCACACATCACTTGTGTGGTCAAAATGAGATAGGAGGTAGACCATGGGACAAAAAGTAAATCCAGTAGGAATGCGTATTGGGGTCAATAAAGATTGGAATTCTCGTTGGTTCGCTGAAGATAAGGAATATAACGTATTCTTAAATCAAGACATTAAAATTCGTAAATACCTCGAAAAAGAAGTTAAAGAAGCTTCATTATCTCACATCGAAATTGAAAGATGTAAAACCGATAAAGGATATAACGTTTCTGTTCTCATCTTTGTCGCAAGAGTTGCTCTTGTCATTGGTGAAAATGGTAAAAACGTCTTAAGACTTAAAGAAGAAATTGCAAAATTCCTTCCAAAAGATATCAATCTTAGAGTTGATGTTGTTGAAGTCAAAAACCCAGATTTAGATGCAAACATTGTTGCCTTCTCAATCGCACAACAACTTGAAGCTAGAGCAAGCTTCAGAACTGCCCAAAAGAAAGCAATTCAAAAAGTTCGTAAAGCTGGCGCTAAAGGTATTCGTACCGTTGTCAGTGGCCGTCTTGGTGGTGCTGATATTGCAAGAAGCGAAGGTTATAAAGAAGGAATTATTCCTCTACATACCTTACGTAGCGATATCGACTACGCTATTAAAGAAGCCGCTACTCAATATGGCCGCTTAGGCGTTAAAGTTTGGATCTGTCGTGGTGAAATCCGTCCTGAACTCGCAAAAGAAGAGAAGAAAGGAGAATAGTCATGTTACAACCAAAAAGAGTTAAATATCGTCGTCCACATATCTTACGTTATGAAGGACACGCTAAAGCCGGCACAACAGTCGCCTTTGGTGAATATGGCTTAGTGGCCTTAGAAGGTGCATGGATCACAGCTCGTCAAATCGAAGCAACTCGTATTGTATTAAGTAGATATACAAAACGTGGTGGTGATGTTTACATCCGTATCTTCCCACAATTAGCAAAAACTAAAAAACCTGCTGAAGTTCGTATGGGTTCTGGTAAAGGTTCTCCAGAAGAATGGGTAGCAGTCGTCCAAGAAGGACGTGTCATGTTTGAAATGGGAGGCGCTCCTGAAGCAGATATGAAAGAAGCTCTTCGCTTAGCAGCCTATAAGCTCCCAATCAAATGTAAAGTAATCAAGAAAGGAGAGTAGTGCCATGAAAATTAATGAAGTACGTGATATGAGCACAAACGAATTAAAAGAAAAGCTCTACTCACTTAAAGAACAATTATTTGAACTCCGCAGAAAGAAAGCTGTTGGAGCACTCGAAAGAGGCGAAGATGTCATTACAGTTCGTAGAGACATCGCTCGTGTAAACATGGTTCTCCGCGAAAGAGAACTAAGTGAAACTAAATAAGGAGGAAGTTGTCAATGGAAAGAAATTCTCGTATGAGCATTCAAGGTGTCGTTGTTAGTGATAAAAACGATAAGACAATCGTCGTCCTTGTTGAAACTCACAAACGCCATGCTAAATATGGTAAGCGCGTTAAATATGGTAAGAAGTATTACGCGCACGATGAAAACAATGAAGCGAAAAAAGGCGATACAGTTACCATTATGGGTTGCCGTAGATTAAGTGCCACAAAACGTTTCAGACTTGTTTCTATCGATAAGAAAGCTGAAATGACTATTAAGGAAGCAGAAGCTGAATTAAAAGAAGAAGTCGTTGAAGTAGCTAAAGAAGAAGCACCTACTGTTGAAGAAGCTCCAGCTACTGAAGAAGTTAAGGAGGATAAATAAGTATGATCCAAAAGGAAACAAACTTAGTTGTCGCTGATAATAGTGGTGCTAGAAGCGTTCGCGCCTTCAACCTCTATGGTGGAAGTAAACGTAAATCTTCTACTATTGGAGATGTAATCTTAGCTGCTGTTAAGGATGCAATCCCTAACGGTAAAGTTAAAAAAGGCGATGTCGTTAGATGCGTCATCGTTAGAACAAAGAAATCAATTCAAAGAGCAGATGGTAGTAGTATTGGATTTGATGATAATGCTGTTGTTGTCATTGATGAAAATAACGCTCCAGTTGGAACCCGTGTCTTCGGCCCAGTCGCTCGTGAATTACGTGAAAAAGGTGTTGATGGATTTATGAAAATTATCTCTTTAGCACCTGAAGTGTTATAAGGAGGAAATGACTATGAAACTTGTAAAAGGTGATAAAGTCATCGTCATTGCCGGAAACGATAAAGGTAAGACTGGTGTCATCCAAAAGGTTGATCCAAAATCTAACCGTGTTGTTGTCGAAAATGTCAATGTCCGTAAGAAACACAGAAAACCAACACAACAAAACCCAGAAGGTAGTATCGTAGAAATCTATGCTCCTATCAATGCAAGTAATGTTATGTTATTAGATCCTAAAACTAAAAAACCAACAAAGATTGGTTCAAAAGTAGTTAAAGGAAAGAAAGTCCGTGTTGCGAAAGCAAGCGGTACTGAACTATAAGGAGGAAGCAATAATGGCAGAAACAAAGAAAGCTACAACAGCTAAAACTACAGCCGCAAAAACTGCTGCTCCTAAAGCCGAAGCTAGTAAAGCTGCTCCAAAAGCAACTAAAAAAACTGGCAAAGGAAATGCAAAAGCTAAAATCGTTACTCGTTTACAAACTAAATATGAAAACGAAGTAAAGAAAGCATTAATGGATGAATACAAATATTCTTCCGTTATGCAAGTCCCAGCTCTAAATAAAATCGTTATTAACATCGGTGTTGGTGATGCCACAACTGATGCAAAACGTCTTGAAGAAGCTGTCAATGAACTTGCTACTATTACCGGTCAACAACCAGTAACAACTAAAGCAAGAAATTCCATCGCTAGCTTCAAACTTAGAGAAGGACAAGCAATTGGATGTAAGGTTACTCTTCGTGGAGTTCGTATGTACGACTTCTTCGATAAATTAGTATCCATCTCCCTTCCACGTGTTCGTGACTTCCGTGGTGTCTCCCGTAATGCCTTTGATGGCCGTGGTAACTACACACTTGGAGTTAAAGAACAATTAATCTTCCCAGAAATCGATTACGATAAGGTTGGTAAGGTTCGTGGTATGGACATCGTAATTGTCACTACTGCAAAAACAGATAAAGAGGCTTATTCCTTATTAGAATTATTAGGAATGCCATTCATGAAATAGAAGGAGGGAATAAACAATGGCTAAAACAAGTGCTAAGGTTAGATGTGCAAGACCTAAAAAATATGCCGTCAGAGAATATACACGTTGTGAACGTTGTGGACGTCCTCACGCAGTCTATTCAAAATTCCATTTATGCCGTATCTGCTTACGCGAACTCGCGTACAAAGGAGAAATCCCAGGCATGAAAAAATCATCTTGGTAATAGGAGGTAAATTTGTATGATGTCAGATCCAATTTCAGATATGCTTACAAGAATTCGTAATGCGAATGCTTTAAGATATGAAACAGTCAAAATGCCTGCTAGCAAGATGAAAGTCGAAATTGCTAGAATTCTTAAAGAAGAAGGCTTCATTGTTGACTATAAAGTTAAAGGTAATGTTAAGAAAGAATTAACAATCACCTTAAAATACGCCGCAGATGGCACAAGAGTCATCTCTGGCTTAAAGAAAATTTCTAAACCAGGCTTAAGAGTTAACGTCGGTTGCGATAAGCTTCCTCGTGTCTTAAAAGGTTTAGGTATTGCGATCATTTCTACCTCTCAAGGTGTTGTTACTGACGCTAAAGCGAGAACTTTAGGTGTTGGTGGCGAAGTCATCGCATATGTTTGGTAATAGGAGGATAACTTATGTCTCGTATTGGAAATAAGATTATTACTCTTCCAGCCGGTGTTAGTGTTACTGTTAATGGTAATGTTGCCAAAGTCAGTGGTCCTAAAGGTAACTTAGATGTTCTTATCAATGATGGTATCACCATTAAAATTGAAGGAAGTGAGCTTACTTGTACTCGTGCTAACGAAGAAAAACAAACCAAACAAAATCACGGTACCACCCGTGCCAATATTAACGCTGCTGTAATCGGTGTTTCTGCCGGTTATAAGAAATCTCTTGAAATGCGTGGTATTGGATTTAAAGCACAAATGAAAGGTAACGATGTAGAATTATGGGCTGGCTATAGCCATACCGTAGTTGTTAAACCATTGCCTGGTGCTAAAATCACATGTACCTCTCCAACAGAAATTTCCGTTGAAGGTATTGATAAACATGCCGTTGGCCAAACCGCAGCTGCAATCAGAGAAGTTCGTCCACCAGAACCATACTTAGGTAAAGGTATCCGTTATGTTGACGAATATGTTGCAACTAAGGAAGGTAAACGCGCAGGTAAATAATAGGAGGGCGAAACTATGATTACAAATGAAAGTAAGAATATTTCAAGAAAAAGAAGACACGCACGTGTCCGTAAGGTTGTAAGTGGAACTAGCAGCCGTCCTAGATTATGTGTCTACCGTTCAAATAAGAACATTGAAGCACAATTAATCGATGATACAAAGGGAGTTACATTAGTTGCTTCCTCTTCCATGAGCTTAAAACTTGACAATGGTTCAAATATCGAAGCTGCTAAAGCAGTTGGTAGTGACATTGCTAAGAAAGCCTTAGCCAAGAAAATCAAAGAATGCGTCTTTGATAGAAGTGGCTATGTCTATCATGGTCGTATTGAGGCTCTTGCCGATGCCGCTCGTGAAGCTGGCTTAAAATTCTAATGGAGGTAATAACAATGGAAGAAGAAAAGAAAGTAACTCCAGTTGCTGAAGAAAGTAAACCTGAAGCTGTTAAAGACGCTCCAAGAGAAAACAAAGGCCCACGTGGCGATCGTAAGGGAAGACCAGATCGTCCAAGAAGAGTCGAAAAAGAAGATGATGGTTTTGAAGATCGTGTTGTCTTCATTAACCGTGTTTCTAAAACCGTTAAAGGTGGTCGTAGAATGAAATTCACAGCATTAGTTGTTGTTGGCGATCATAAAGGAAGATACGGCTTTGCATTAGCAAAAGCTGCTGAAGTTCCTGATGCTATTAAAAAAGCAACTGATTCTGCGAAAAAGAAACTATATACCATTAAGTTAGTTAAAGGTAAAACAATTAGCCACGAAATCGTTGGTAAATTTGGTGCCTGTAACGTTTACTTAAAACCAGCCCCTGAAGGTACTGGTATCATCGCTGGCGGTCCAGTGAGAGCTATTCTTGAACTTGCTGGTGTTGAAAACGTTTGTTCCAAAGTTTATGGTAGCCGTGCTCCAATCAATATCATTAGAGCAACAAATCAAGGCTTAAATAACTTAAAGAACTATCACGAAGTGAAAGCATTACGTGCTGTTGCTAGTGAAGAAAATAAATAATGGAGGTAAATGTAAATGAAATTAAATGAACTTCATTATGTAGAAGGAAGCCGTTTAGATTCCTACCGTAAAGGCCGTGGCGTTGGTAGTGGAAATGGCAAAACTTCCGGTAAAGGCCATAAGGGTCAAAATTCCCGTAGTGGCGGTGGTACACGTTTAGGTTTTGAAGGTGGACAATTACCTTTATACCGTCGTTTACCAAAACGTGGTTTTAAAAATGTTAACCGCGTTACATATGCAGTTGTCAACGTTGGCGACTTAGAAAAATTTGACGCTAACAGCGTGATTACACCTGCTTTATTAAAAGACTCTGGTTTATTAACCAAAGAATATGATGGACTTAAAATCTTAGGCGGTGGCAAGCTTACAAAAGCTTTAACTGTCCAAGCCAATAAGTTTACTAAGACTGCAATTAAAGCAATCGAAGATGCTGGTGGTAAAGTAGAGGTACTATAATATGAAGAAGGTTGTCTCTATTCTTAAGAATAAAGAAATCATGAATCGTCTATTATTCACGATTCTCATTCTCTTCATATTCCGTATTGGAAGTAGAATTACTGTTCCAGGTGTTACATTAAGTGATGATATTTCATCATATCTAAGCCAAAATAACGCCTTAAGCTTAATGAACTTGTTAGGTGGTGGAACACTTCAAACCTTCTCAATATTCGCTTTAGGTGTCTCACCTTACATTACTGCGCAGATCATCGTGCAATTATTATCTACCGATGTTCTTCCAGCATTAACTGAATTAAAACGTCAAGGTCAATATGGCCGTAAGAAAATAGAAATGGCGACGCGTTACCTAGCCTTATTATTAGGTGCGGTACAAGCGTATGGCATTATCAAAACTATGGAATCAACTTCCTTCATCACTTTTGATGCCGGACAATATCCATGGCTTACATATATTTACCTCGTCGTTGTTATGATGGCTGGTAGCTTACTAGTCATGTGGTTGGGTGACCAAATCTCTGTCAAAGGTATTGGCAATGGTATTTCCATGATTATCTTTGCCGGTATCGTTTGTAGTTTACCAACCCAAATCACAACCGCCTTCAATAAGTGGGTAATGGGTACCGCAGGTATGGGTAGCAATACTCAAATCGCTGGTGTATTCCAATTCATCCTCTATATTGTGGCCTTCTTAGTGATTATATCCTTTGTTACATTTATCGAACTTTCTCAAAGAAAGGTTCCTGTGCAACATAGTGGTAAAGGCGGCGGCCAAACTCAAAGTATGGCTAAAGCCTCATTCTTACCAATTAAGATTAACTCTGCTGGCGTTATCCCAGTTATCTTCGCTAGCTCAATCTTAATGGCACCACAAGTCATTACAGCATTTATTGATCCTAATGCAACAACTGCTTCTTGGCTTGATGTCTTCAACACTTCTAAATGGGTTTATATGGGTGTTGGAAACTGGTATATGCCTTGGGGATTAATTATTTACATTATTCTTACCATCGCATTCTCATTCTTCTACGCTAATTTACAAATCAACCCAAGTGAATTAGCAGAGAACTTCCAAAAGAATGGTAGTTATATTCCTGGTATTAGACCTGGTAATGAAACTGAAAGATACATTCGTAAAGTTCTTAACCGTGTTACCGTGATTGGCTCTCTTGCCTTAGCGCTTATTGCAGCCTTACCTCCAATCCTCACATTAAGTGGTGTGTTTGGACAAGATACTTCATTAGCACTTGGTGGAACTGGCTTAATCATCGTTGTCGGTGTTGCTCTCGAACTTAACAATCAAATCGATGGCTTACTCGCTGGTAAATCATTCGATGAAGTTGTTGCTAGTGGAGGACAATAATAGTGAAGAAGAATATCATTCTAATGGGCCCACCTGGTGCAGGTAAAGGCACATTAGCTAAGCAACTCAAAAGCAAATTCTCATTAGTGCATATTTCTACTGGAGATATGTTTAGAGAAGCAATCAAAGAGGGCACAGAACTGGGTAAACTTGCTGCCTCTTATATCAACGCTGGTGACTTAGTCCCAGATGAAGTTACAATCGGACTTGTTAAAGAAAGACTTTCTAAAGACGATTGTAAAAATGGATTTCTATTAGATGGTTTCCCAAGAACTTTAGCGCAAGCTGAAGCTCTTAGTGAGATCGCTAAAGAAATAAATCGTCCAATCGATGTTGTTGTCAACCTTGATTGTGACAATGCTGAACTTATAAGACGTATTTCAGGAAGACGCGTTTGTAAAGTTTGTGGCGCTCCATATCATGTTGAAACCATGAAACCAAAAGTGGAAGGTGTATGTGATATGTGTGGTGGCGAACTTATGCAGCGTAAGGATGATAATGAAGAAGCCTTAAAAGTTCGATTAACGCATTACGTTAACGAAACCAAGCCTCTATTAGATTATTATTCTAATTTAGGATTATTAAAGAGTTTTAACTCCCTTGTTGGTTCCGTTGCGCTACTCGATGAAGTTAGTGAATTCTTAGTAGCATGATTGACTGTAAGAGTGAAAGAGAAATTGAATTAATGCGTCATGCCGGCCATGTAGTGGCATTGGTATTAGAATCTATGCGTAGTCATTTGGTTCCTGGAGTTTCAACCCAGGAGCTAGATGAACTAGCAGAAGAAGTAATGATTCAGAATGACTGTAAAAGTTCCTCAAAAGGATATTATGGTTATCCGGGCGCAATATGTATTAGTGTCAACGATACACTTATACATGGAATTCCTTCGACAAAAATCATTATCAAAGAAGGAGATATTGTTTCCTTCGATGTAGTGGTCAATTATCATGGATATCACGCAGACGCGACAAGAACATATGGCGTGGGCGTCATTAGTGAAAGAGCCAAGAAACTCATGGAAGTAACTGAAGCAAGCTGGTATAAAGGCGCTGAAGCTGCTATTCCTGGGAATCATATTGGTGATATCTCTAATGCGATTCAAACTTATGTTGAAAGCTATGGCTACTCTCTTCCTCGTGAATTTACCGGTCACGGAATTGGTAAAAGCATGCATGAAGACCCTAGCATTCCTAATTATGGGAAAGCTGGAACTGGTCCGCTTATCTTAGAAGGTATGACCTTTGCGATTGAACCTATGGTTAATGAAGGTCGTAAAGATGTTAGAACCTTGGGAGATGGATGGACTGTTAAAACTAAAGATGGAAAATTATCTTGCCATTACGAGAACACGATTCTTGTAACCAAAGATGGTTATGAAATCTTAACAAAACTATAAGGAGAAACTAATATGTCCAAAGCAGACGTCATCGAAGTACAGGCGGTCGTTAAAGAAACTCTACCAAACGCGATGTTTAAGGTAGAACTTGAAAACGGCGTCGTAATTTTGGCCACCGTTTCTGGCAAAATTCGAATGAACTACATTCGTATTCTCCCAGGTGATAAAGTTACGGTAGAAATCTCGCCTTATGATTTAACACGGGGCCGTATAACATTCCGGTTCAAATAGACCGGTGAAAAAACACTATTTATTAGGAGGAAAGAATTATGAAAGTCAGACCTTCAGTCAAACCAATTTGCTCAAAGTGCAAAGTTATCAAAAGACATGGCAAAGTCATGGTCATTTGTAGCGATCCAAAGCACAAGCAAAGACAAGGTTAATTTAGGAGGTAGAATATGGCACGTTTAGTTGGTGTTGATATTCCAAATGAAAAGCCTGTTTGCATTTCCCTTACCTATATCTACGGTATTGGAAGAAAAACAGCAAACTTGCTCTGTCAAAGAGCGAAAGTTGATGGCACAATTAGAGTCAAAGATTTAAGTGATGATCAAATTGCCGCTATTAGAAATGAAATCGCAAAGATTAAAGTTGAAGGTGATCTCCGTAGAGAAGTCGCTTTAAACATTAAAAGACTTACTGAAATCGGTTGTTACCGTGGTTTACGTCACCGTAAGGGCTTACCAGTTCGTGGTCAAAGAACCAAGACTAATGCTCGTACACGTAAAGGACCACGTAAGACAATCGCTAATAAGAAGATGGCACCTCAAGGTTAATGAAAGGAGAATAGTAATATGGCTACAAAAACTACAACTCGTAAGAAAAAAGTCAAACGTTCGTTTACTCGTGGTGTTGCTCACATCCATTCCACTTTCAATAACACCATTGTCACCATCTGTGACGCTCAAGGTAATGCCTTAAGTTGGTCTAGTGCTGGTGCATTAGGATTTAAAGGTGCAAAGAAATCCACTCCATTTGCTGCTCAACAAGCTGCTGAAGCTGCTGCAAAAGCGGCATATGATCAAGGTATTCGTCAAGTTGACGTTGATGTTAAGGGTCCAGGACCAGGTAGAGAAGGTGCAATCCGTTCTTTAGCAGTAGCGGGTTTACAAGTATTATCAATCGTTGATACTACACCAGTTCCACACAATGGCTGCCGCCCACCAAAACGCCCACGTGGTTAATACTTTAGGAGGAATTTTATATGAAAATTGCAAATCCATTTGAAAGATTCGGAATCAAATCCGCTGATTATGATGGCAATGAAAACTATGGTAGATTTGTCATCGAACCACTCGAAAGAGGTTTCGGTTTAACTATTGGTAACGCATTAAGAAGAGTCCTTTTAAGTGCATTACCAGGTGCAAGTGTTTACGCTGTCGAAATCGAAGGTGCACAACATGAATTCTCTGCTCTTCCAGGTGTTCAAGAAGATGTCACTAATATCTTATTAAATTTAAAAGATGTTATCTTTGATATCGATGACGACATTGAAGGCAATATGCGCTTAACATTATCTGCTAATAAAGAAGGAGAAGTTAAAGCTGGTGATATCGTTTGCCCAACAGGGGTTAGAGTTATTACTCCAGATGTCGTTCTCGCACACTTAGCAAGTGATGGAAAACTTAATATGACATTACATGCTCGTAATGGTCGTGGATTTGTTACTGGTGAACAAAACAAGATTCTTCACCCAGCACTATTTACTACCGCTGGCACAATTGCTACTGATAGTAACTATTCCCCAGTTATTAAAGTTAATTACACTGTTGATAACACCCGTGTTGGTCATGATTCACGTTTTGATCGCTTAACACTTGAGGTTTGGACCGTTGGTTCACTCACCCCACAAGAAGCTGTTTCTATGGCAGCAAAAATATTAATGGAACACTTTAAGAAATTCGAAGAACTCACTGAAATCACTAGAGATATCAATCTTGAAAAAGATGAGCCAGTTGAAGAGGTGGTGGAATTCGTTAATACTCCTATCGAAGAACTCGATCTCTCTGTTAGAAGTTATAACTGCTTAAAGCGTGCCGGAATCGCTACAGTTTTAGAATTAACTGATAGAACTGAAGACGATATGATGAAGGTAAAGAACCTTGGTAAGAAATCCTTAAAAGAAATTAAGGAAAAACTTGCTGCTAGTGGTTTATCCTTCAAAGACTTTGAATAATAGGAGGACACTTAAATGCCAGCACAAGGTCGTAAAAATGTCCATGGTAAAACCGGCGTAAGATTTAAAGCCGCCTATACCAAGAGCAAATATGAAAACATGCTTCGTAATGTTGTCACTGATTTAATTAGATTTGGTAGTGTTAAAGTTACCGATACTACTGCAGTTGATGTTGTTAAAGAAGCAGATAGATTAATTACATTAGCCAAAAGCCAAGACAGAATGAACGCTAAACGTGAAGCCGCTAGATTTGTTCGTAATGTTAAAGTTAATGCTGAAAGCGATAAGACCGCTATGGATATCTTATTTGATGAACTTGGACCACGTTTTGCTAATAGAAATGGTGGTTATACACGTAAACTCAAATTAGAAAACCGTAAAGGTGATAACGCTCCAGTAACTTTGGTTGCTTGGGTTGACTAATTATTGATTTAATTTATAAAGTAAAGACCTATCGCACATGACGCGATGGGTCTTTCTTTGTGGCAGCGATATAAAAAAATCAAGATTTCAAGAAATATTGCACCAGCAATAAATCCAGTGGGCTTAAAATCAAATAATATAAAATTCTATACTTAACTCCAAAAATAATGAAAATAGTGGAAATTGGAATACCAATAAGTAAAATATGTTGTTAATGGGAACAAAGGAAAAAACGCTTCCCAAAAAAGAGTACCACCCTTTTTATTGACAGTTTTTTCTATCTTTTGTTATATTTAACTTGACTTTAATTAAGGAGGAAAACATGTTTAACGTTAGTGATGCATTAATTGCAGAGATGGAAAACGTTCTTTCTTCTTCTGTAACAGTCGATTCTTTTGAAGAGGCAGAATATTGCATGGACTGCTCAAATAGATGTGCAGAAAACTGTGCTGCTAACTGTCACAAATCACAAGATAGAAAATAAGAGTGGAAAAGAGAGAATCCATTAAAGTCAAAAGTATTACACTGGTAGTAACTCACCAGTGTAATTTACGTTGTATTTATTGTTATGAAAAACATAAAGATAAAAATGTGATGAGTTTTGATACTGCGATCAAGATTATTGAAAAAGAGATGAATCTTGATGATGGAATTGAAACGATTGAATTTGATTTCTTTGGTGGTGAACCACTTTTAGAATTTGATTTAATTAAAAGCATTATTGAATACGTAAAAACAAAAGAATATAAAAAATCTTTTATCTTTTTTATTACCACGAATGGTGTATTGCTTAATAAAGAAAGAAAAGCGTGGTTAAAAGAAAATACTGATATTTTACAGATGGCATTAAGTTATGATGGCACGAATTTGATGCAAGATATTAATAGAAATAATTCATCGAGCTTAATTGATATAAAATTCTTTGAAGAAACTTATCCTTTGCAAGGATTTAAGATGACAGTTTCAGATAAAACCCTTCCTAATTTAGCAGAAGGAGTAATGTATTTAGAAAACTTTAATTTAGAAATCTCATGCAATCTTGCTTATGGAATTGATTGGAATAAGAAAGAAAACGAAGAAATTTATGAACGCGAACTCATGAAACTTATTAATCATTATCTTTCTCACCCTGAAATTAAACCATGTGCATTATTAGATATTAAAAGATTAAAAGGTTTAACTTGTTCAGATACTAGGGCTTTACGACATTGTGGTGCAGGATGGGCGATGAAATCTTATGACTATGATGGCACTTTTTATCCATGCTAACATTTTCTTCCGATTTCTATAGGTAAAGAAAAAGCGCTTACTTCGCTTAAAATAGATTTTGCTAATTCTGTAAAAGATGTATCTAATTTTAATGATGAATGCAAAACCTGTTGCATGAAAAATGTATGCCCAACATGTTATGGAGAAAATTTTGCTTCAACAGGTGATATAAATAAACGCGATATGAGTTTGTGCCGTATGTTTAAAATCCAATTTAAAGCTTTAGCGTATTTCGCTAGTGAATTATATAAACAAAATAAGTTATCGAATTTATCTATTAATGATCGAAATTTGATTCTAAAGGCAATAATAGAAATAAATAAAAATATTGATTTATAGTTGTGAACTAGGGGCCCTCTTGCAAAGGGGGACAAGCCGGGTTAATATAATTGTGTTTTCTGGGAAGTATCGCTAACCAACGATACGTCCTTTTTATAATTACGATAAGTTAAGGGGCCCTCTTGCAAAGGGGGACAATCCGGGTTAATATAATTATGCTGTGAAGGTTGTATCGCTAACCAACGATACATCCTTTTTTCTTCTAGTTTCTAAGCGCTAGAATAATAGCAAACACAATCAGTAGAAGTATGGTTATATAATCCAACTTCTCGGACATCCTTTCTTTGCAAGAGGATTTCGGATATGCATAATTGCACACCTCATTTCTAAGGTAGGCCCCTATTTATATATACACATTCAAAAACCTTTTTTATAAAAAATGTTTATAAGATATAATGAACTTAATAGATTTAAGTAAGGAGTTGTTTATGAACAAGAAGGCGTTATTACTATTAACATTCCCACTCGTTATTAGCGGATGTGGCATTTCAAGAGCATCATCAAGCACCCAAGCATCTTCAAGTGAAACGGTTTCTTCTATTAGTAGCGAATCTTTAACTTCTAGCAAAGAAGAAAAATCCAGCGAATTTAGTAGTGAATCAAGTAAACAAGATAGTTCGAGTGAATTTAGTAGTAGCGAATCAAGTAAAGAAAGTTCAAGTGAACCAAAATCTTCTTCGTCAAGCATTGAGCCTATTGACCCAGAAGTACTTTTCTATGATGTATTTTACGCTCCTGAAAGTGATGTAAAAATTACTGTAAATATGACTAACAAAGCTGCTTATAAATTAAGTGAATATGGATACGAGTCAACATTAACAACAGCAGATATATATCATCCGGGAGATTTAACAATTACCATTAATGGAGATAGTTATTCTTTCCCTGAAGTGGGGTTAAGAAAGAAAGGTAATACTTCTAGAAGCGATGGCTATATTGATGAAGGCGGCCACTTCTATGGAAACTTTAACTTTAAAATCTCTTTTAGCACTGACTTTAGCGATAACGATTACTTTACTCCTAAGACTGATAAAAGTGTCTTAAAAGACCGTAAATTTGGCGCTGCTAAAAAAATAGATTTAAAGTGGAATCGTAACCACGATAATACATTTACAAAACAAGCATATGCCTACTATATGTTTGAAAACGAAGGGCTTTTAGCAAGCAAAACCAAGGTAATTGACTTTACCCTCAACAGTGAATCCGATACTTATAAAACTAAAATGCTCGTAGAAGAATGTATTGATAAACAAGCATTAAAAAAGAAATTACCTAAAGCAGAACAAAAGGGTAATTTATATAAAGGTAATTGGCCATGTGATTTGACCTATTGTAAAAGCAAAGATATTGGCGTTGAAGATTGTACAAAAAGTTATTTCCCAATTTATGATTTAAAGACTAATGATGATGTACCTGATCATACTTTGCTAAACAATGTTATTAACACGATGAATGCTGAGGATTTAGGTGTTGATCAAGCAACATTAAAAAGAAAATTCGACAGCATTATTGATGCAGAAGCGTTTGTTAAATACGCAGCCTTGTGTTGGTTAATTGGTAATCCAGATGATTTAAGAAATAATCGCAATAATTCATATTACTACTTTAATAGCAAGAATAATTTAATGTATGTCATTCCTCGTGATACTGATCGTTGCTTTGGAATATTAGATACTTGGGAAGTTGATATGGCTAACCAATATCCAACCACCACAAAAGATTGCCCAATATATCGTAATTATTGTGCTTGCCCACTTTTCTGGAGAAGCATTATTCATTCCGATAGTGGTGGATATTCTAAAAAGTGGCCAGTTATTACAGAATATGAAAATTTGTATAAGCAATATTGTATAGAATATTATAATAAATACATGAGTGTCAGCAAATTTAAAGAATTTACTGATAAATTCGCTAATCTCCCTAGTTATGATGTTAATTATGGAGGAAAGGGTGAAATAACTAATCAATCATTTGGTTATTACGCTAACGCGAAAACACAAGTCTTGAAAGACTTAGGATGGATTAAATAATGGTAGATAGTTTTGATGATTTATTTTTAGAGCCTTCGAAATATTATAAAGGCGGTTTAGAAACTGGCCACGAACAAGTGATTGATGAATATGTAGAAGAATTAGTCAGAAAAAGTGGTATTGATGTTGAAGGCAACAAACAAACTGCGAAAGAAATTGTTAAGGCAAAAGAAGATTTAGAAAAGATACAAAAATCTCTTAATAAAACCTCTAGGTGGTCAACATTTTTGTTAGTGGTTGGTATTATTCTTGCGGTTGCGATTATCGGTATTTTTATCCTTATTTATCGCAGCAAAAAAGTAAAAACCAAAGAAAAAGATTTAATTTCTAAACGCGATAAACAACAAAAGAAAGTCAATGAATTAATTAATAAGTCACGTGAAGAAATTGCTCCATTTATGGCATTATTAAATGATTATATGAGCACCGATTTAATCAACAAAAGTGCCCCATTTATTAAATTTAATCATGTTTTAAGCCCAGAATTTTTACAAAGAATGATTGAACAATTTAAATATGAAATTGATTTAGATGCTCGACATTCATCTTTAGTCATTCAATCTGGAACAATGAGAAATAATCCATTTATTATTAGACAATATCTCGAACAAAGAATGGTGCCTCATATCTATACTGGTAGTTTAGTTATTACTTGGACCGAAACGGTACGTGCTAGTGATGGTACACGTACGGTTACTCGTACCCAAACATTAGTGGCGCATTATACTGAAGATGAACCTGTTTATTCCGTTTGTAGTGAATTAGTTTATTGTAACGATGCTTGTCCAAAATTAAGTTTTTCAAGAAGTCCTACCGAATTATATAAGATGAATGAAAAGCAACTTGCGAAATATATTGCTAACTTTGAAAAAGAAGATAATAAGAAAGCAGCTTACGCAGTTAAACATGGTCAGTCATACACCAAGATGACCAATAGCAAGTTTGAAGCATATTGGAATTCTAAAGGAAGAAATGATGAAGTTGGTTATCGATTAATGTTTACTCCATTAGCCCAAACTAACATTACACACTTATTCTCATTAGATAAACCATATGGTGATGATATTTATTATACGAAAAAAGGCATGGTTAACTTTGTTTGTAGTAAACACTCTCAAAGCATGGATTATAGTGGTGGAACTTATAATTACTCTGGAGATACTTTTGAAGAAGTTGAATATAAGTTTAAATCTTATAACTCCACTTTCTTCCGTGGCATGATATTTGACTTTATGCCTCTTATCTCTATCCCAATTTTCCATCAAAATATCAGCGCTCCATTCTTAGGCAGCGATAAGGTATTACGTAACGTCACTCAATATGAAGCAGAAGTTATGGCAAATAAAATGGATACCGAACAATTCAAACATCCTGCAAGTGATACTGATATCATTATTGAGGCTAAGGTTGTTTCTAAAGGTAATGGATATGACAACATTGAAATTATCGGAAGAACCTTTGAAGCCGTTCCTCAAGTGGCTTTAGTGCCTACTTTAGGAGGAGACGGAGAGATGCATCCTGTTCCAGTAAATTACTACATTTACGAACCACTTGAAAAGGTGACGAAGGCAAGAGCGTATAAAAATCTTGATTCTATCCCGTCCAACCATGGTAATATATTAAAGTACAAGGACTTAGCCCTTGAAATCATCGAATAGGAGGTTTTTTATGGCAAACGAATTAGATGAAACAAATGCAACGGTTAACGAACAAGGACGTGACGTTAATGTTATTGACAAACAAATCCCAGTTAAAGTCGGAGCAGGAAGCAAAATATTTGAAATATTAATTTGGTTCCTACCACCAATTATCGGCGGAATTATTTTCTTATTTTGTAAGGTTGGTGCGGGTAATTACTTAAGCCAATTACAACAAAAATTACAACACGATGCTTCTGAGATTGATAACTACTTAGAACAAAGAGTTACTATTCTTAAAAACGTTGCAGCTTTACTAGATAAAGCAATCGACCTTGATAGGAATACATTTAAAGAAGTAGCAGCTTTAAGATCAGGTGCTTCATTAGGAGATGCTGAAAAGAATAAAGTTGCTGAACAAATCGAAAACGTTAACGTTAAGATTAATGCCGTTGTTGAAAACTATCCAGATTTAAAAGCACATCAAGAAATTATGTCCGCTATGAATCAAAATAGTTATTTACAAAAAGAAATTACTGCTGCTAGAAGTGTTTATAACGACACAGTTAATCAATGGAACCACGATATCTTTGTCTGGCCATGCAAACAAATCGTTGCGGCAAAACGTGGATATACAACTCGTATTCCATTCATTGCTTCTAAAGCAATTAAAGAAGAAGCTAAAGGCGTATTCTTCTAATCTTAAACAAATCTTAAATATTAGCTCTCACATTGAGAGCTTTTATTATGGTAAAATAAAAAATAGAGGCGAAAAATATGAAGAAGAATTTTTTATTACTAATATGCACAGCCCTTATATTAAGTGCATGTACAAATACTAAATCTACAAGCGAGGGTTCACCTAGCGAAAAGGTTGATTCTTCAAGTACAATTTCAAGTTCTGAAACTATCTCACCAGAACCTATTTCATCTACCATTTCACCAGAACCTATTTCATCTAGTTCAAGTCAATCTAGCGAGACAATTACTGTAAGTAAAGCATTAGAAATTGCTAAATCGCTAGGGAATGGCATTACATCAAATGAAAAATATAAAATTACAGGTCTAGTTTCTAATGGCTTTGATCCAAAAGAAACTAGCCAAACAAAAGGAACTTATAACTTTGATATAGTGGACACTCAAGGCGAAGAGGCTTTGATTGTCTGGTATTTAGGAGGACCTAGACTCCCAATTAAAGGAGAAGCTGTCACTTTAGATTGTAGACTTCAACATTATGTAGATAAAAACGATAAACATATATATCAAGCTGTTGATGGAACATTTACTCTTAGTAGCACCCCTACACCAAGCAGTTCTTCAACTCCTACACCAAGTAGCTCATCTAAACCTGAGCCAATAAGTAGCAGTACACCTGAACCTATTTCATCTTCATCTTTACCTAGTCAAACCATAACCGTAAGTAAAGCCCTTAGCATTGTAAAGGCTCTTGGTGATAACGTTATTTCTTCTGAGTCATACACCATCAGCGGATTTGTCTCTAATGGTTTTGATCCAAAAGAAAGTACTCAAACTAAAGGTACATATAACTTTGATATTGTAGATACGCAAGGTGGCGAAGCTTTGATTGCTTGGTACTTAAGTGGACCAAGAATGCCAGTTAAGGGCGAACCTATCACATTAGAATGTAAGCTTCAACATTATGTAGATAAGAATAGTAAGCATAAATATGAGGGTGTTAATGGTAGTTTCTCTGTTGGCGGAACTCCTACACCAAGTAGTTCTTCAACTCCTGAACCAATTAGTAGTTCTAGTTATGATGGAAGTTCCTCTACCATTCCAACTCCAATTGATGATCCAGAATGGAAGGGATTAAATTTTAATACCTATGGCTCAACATTTAGAAATAAATTAGCATCATTAATTACCGGAAAAGTTTATAAAACTGCCTCATATAGCCAATGTTTATCAATAGGTGCGAAGGCTGCAGCTTATCCAAATAAAGGGTCTTCAACATTTATTCCTTTCTATCACGAAGCCAAAGATTCAGAAAAAACTACAACCAATTCATGTAATAGAGAACATACATGGCCTAACGCTAGAAAAGGTAGCAAATTTGAAAACGATCCATTTATGGTTAGACCGACATTAACTGGTGATAATACTTCTAGGGGTAATGCTTATTATGGTTTGAAAGAAGACAATAACAATTATTGGGATCCAGCTTGTTGTGGATATGAAGGCGCTAGAGGGGAGGCAGCAAGAATTATTCTTTACTGCGCGACTAAATATTACGATATTGTGGAAGGCTTAGATAATAGAGCGCCAAACCCAAATGAACCAGCAGCAACCGCTAAAGCAATGATGGGCAAACTCCAATATTTAATGCAATGGAATAGAAAATATCCTGTTAGTGCAATGGAAAAACAAATTAATGATTATCTTGATGATCAAGGTTATGGTAGAAACCCATTCGTTGATCACCCGGAATATGCAGAATATATTTGGGACGAAAATGGATTACGCGGCAATGCACCTACTCCAATTAGTAGTTATAGTGGTGGCACCTCATCAAGTTCAATGCCCGATACAAGGAAAGAACATCAATTAACAAAGTCACTTGATAATTTAGGATCATTTAGTGTCTGTTTAGTTAGTGCTTCTAGTACAACTTCAGGATATGGTGCTATAACTAGCAAAGCTAAAAGTGACACCCTTCCATGGTATATCTTATCAACAGAAGTTGATGTTTATAACGATATGACGATTATGAGATCATATAATGAAAGTGATATTGCTTTCTTTAGTGTTACTAAAGAATCTAACAAATATAAGTTTGTTAATGTTGCTACAGGAAAAACATTATATAACTATGTTGATGGCACGCACTTTAGTATCGGATACGATGTAAAAGACGGTATTAGCAAGAGTGAATATTGGAATATTGAAGCTAGTGGTGATGGCTTTTATTTAAAAGGAGATAATGGCGTTTACTTCACTTTATCTAGCCAAGGTACGTTTGCAGGAAATAAAACCAAACCTAATGTTCCAACTTATTTCTATATTTAATTTGAAAATCTTGATATATTGTAAATGGAGGAAAAATTATGAACAGAAAATTATTATTTGTGATTATTAACATTTTATTAGTTGGTATTGTTGGACTTATTTGTGGGCTTACAATGCCAATTGGTTCAAGTAATACTTTATTAGTAAGCTTTATCCTTTTATTGGTGACATTATGTGTTCCATCCGCTCTTTTCCTTACTCTTAAGGACGCTACTGGTGGAGTTGGAATTACTTCCATCATCTTTGGTGTTGGTAACTTAGTTGCTTTAATCGTCTTTATGTCTATGCATGCAAGCATTGATGTTAAAGTAGTTGCAATTACAGAAGGCGCATTCGTGGGAGCATTTTTAATCATCATGTTAATCTGTATCGCAGCGGCACCTAAAAAATCAGAATAATATATTTATATATTAAATAAGATAAAATTAGACTAGCAGAATATTAAAAAATGCTGGTCTTTTTTCTTTTTATAAATTTCATATTATAGTTAATATTAACTATTTATTGCGAAGTGCTGATATATTTCATACAATAATAATTGCGATTATTATTCAAAAGGAGGTTGTTTATATGGCTAAATTACAAAAAGAAGCTGTTAAACAAATTACAGAGATTTGTGAACGTTATAAAAACGAACCAACTCCAACAATGATGATTCTTGAAGACATTCAAAAGGAATTTGGATATATTCCTCTAGAAGTTCAAGAATTAGTTTCTGAACTTACTGATGTCCCAGTTAGTGAGATTTATGGAGTTGTTACTTTCTATTCATTTTTCTCTATGACACCAAAAGGAAAGTACGTTATTGGTGTTTGTTTAGGTACTGCCTGTTATGTTAAAGGTAGTCAATTAGTACTTGATAAATTCTCAGAATTATTAGGAATTAAACCAGGAGAAACTACACCTGATGGATTATTCACTATTGATGTCCTTAGATGTATTGGTGCTTGCGCGGTTGCTCCAGCTGTTAGCATTAATGGCAAAGTTTATCCACAAGTTAAGGTTGATAATGTTAAAAATATTATCGCCGAATATACCGCTAAGGAGGGCAAATAATTATGGCAGAAAAAATTCTTACTGATAAAGCTTTAGAAGAAAAAAGAGCCCATTGTTGGTCTTGCTTAGATAAGAAATTCCACTGTGAAAAAGGCAAAAGAGCAATTGTCGTTTGTGGTGGTACTGGCTGTTTAAGTGCAGATAGTAAAGTCATCATTGACAAGTTCAATGAATTAATTAAAGCAAAAGGTCTTGAAGATAAAGTTACTTGTAACATCGTTGGATGTTTCGGTTTCTGTTCCCAAGGACCATTTGTTAAGATCTTCCCAGAAGAAACTTTATATACAAAAGTTAAAGTAGCTGATGTAGAAGAAATTTTTGAAAAAGATATTATAGGTGGCGAAATCGTTGATCGTTTATTGTTCGTTGAACCACAAACAAAAGAACACGTTCAAAAACAACATGATATTAGCTTCTATAAACTCCAAATGAGAGATATCGCTCTTCATGGTAATAGTGAAATCAACCCAGAAGATATCAATGAAGCAATTGGTTACGGCGCATTTAAAGGTTTAAATAGAGCCTTACATATGACTAGAGAAGAAGTCATTGATGAAGTCTTAAAATCTGGATTAAGAGGAAGAGGCGGCGCTGGATTCCCAACTGGTAAAAAATGGTCATTCGTTCCAAAAGGTGATGGCCCAAAATATATGATTTGTAATGGTGATGAAGGTGACCCAGGAGCATTCATGGATCGTTCCATCATCGAAGGTAACCCATGTGCAGTTATCGAAGGTATGATGATTGCTGGTTATGCGATTGGTGCACAAAATGGTTATTTCTATGTTCGTGCCGAATATCCAATTGCAGTCGCAAGACTTCAAAAAGCAATTAAAGACTTAGAAGAAATCGGTTTATTAGGTGATCACATCTTAGGAACTGACTTCTCATTCCGTTGTCACATTAGATTAGGTGCAGGCGCATTCGTATGTGGCGAAGAAACTGCATTAATTAACTCTATTGAAGGTAAACGTGGTATGCCACGTCCAAGACCTCCATTCCCAGCTGTTAAAGGTTTATGGGATTCTCCAAGTGTTGTTAATAACGTTGAAACACTTGCTTGTGTTCCATTTATCTTAAGAGAAGGATGGGAAAAATTTGCTGCTATTGGTACAGAAGATACTAGAGGCACAAAGGTCTTCGCTTTAGGTGGAAAAATTAATAACGTTGGCTTAGTTGAAGTTCCAATGGGAACAACATTAAGACAATTAATTTATGACATTGGTGGAGGTATTCCAGGTGGCAAGAAATTTAAAGCCATTCAAACTGGTGGACCTTCCGGTGGATGTTTAACTGAAAAAGACTTAGATACTCCTATCGACTTTGGTAGCTTAATTGCCGCTGGTAGTATGATGGGTAGTGGTGGCGCTATCGTCATGGACGAAGATAACTGTATGGTTGACGTCGCTAAATTCTATATGACATTTATTTGCGATGAATCATGTGGTAAATGTTCACCATGTAGAATTGGTACTAAGAGATGTTTAGACATCTTAACAAAGATTTGTGATGGTAAAGGCGAACCAAAAGATCTTGATGAACTTCAAGAATTAGCGGGTGTTATTAAAAATAACTCCCTCTGTGCTTTAGGACAAACCGCTACTAACCCAATTCTTTCAACAATGAAAGCATTCCCAGAAGAATATAAAGCTCACGTAGTGGATCATAAATGCCCTGCTCACGTTTGTAAGAATATGATGGAATATTATATTGTTCCTGAAAAGTGTATGGGATGTACATTATGTATGCGTAACTGCCCTGTTGGCGCAATTACTCCAACCGATATTCCAGCAAAGATTCCTGGCAAAGTAGTCTTAGCTATTGATAAGAGCAAATGTGTCAAGTGTGGCTCATGTATGAGTGGCTGCCGCTTTGGTGCCATCATCAAGAAATAAGGAGGCAACTTAAAATGGCTTTAGTAAATATCAAAATTAACGGTCAAGATTATCAAGTTGATAGTTCCCTTACTGTATTAGAAGCCGCTAAATTATGCGGTTATGAAATTCCTTCACTTTGTGCTTGGAATCATGGCAAATGTTCAAAAGCAAGCTGCCGTGTTTGTCTCGTTGAAGTTGTTGGTGCAAGAGGCTTAGTTGCTTCTTGTGTATACCCAGTTAATGAAGGTATGCAAATTATTACTAACTCTACAAAAGCTATCGAAGCTCGTAGAGCTAGTGTTGAATTAATTCTTTCTAACCATGAAAAGAATTGTCTAGAATGTCCAAAAAATGGCCACTGTGAATTACTTCACGTTGCCGAAGTTGTGGGCGCTAGAGAAGGTAAATACGAAGGAGAACATACACCAAAAACTTTTGATGAAGTTGCTCCTGGTATTACAAGAAATACCGCAAAATGTATTCTTTGTGGTAGATGTATTGAAAGATGTAAAGAAGCTCAAGGTATTTCAATCCTTGGCTTTGAGAATCGTGGATTTAAGACCATTGTTGGTCCAGTCCAAAATAGAAGCTTTGCTGAATCACCATGTTTACAATGTGGACAATGTGTAACAGTATGTCCTACTGGTGCATTAATGGAAAAAAGCGAAATTGAAAAAGTTGATGCTGCATTTAAAGCTGGTAAGAAAGTTATTGTTCAGACTGCTCCAGCCGTTAGAGCCGCTATCGCTGAAGAATTTGGCGAAAGAATTGGTACTAATGGTACAGGTAAGATGGTTGCAGCTCTTCGTAGATTAGGCTTCTATAGAGTATTTGATGTTAACTTCGGTGCCGATTTAACAATCATGGAAGAAGCACACGAATTAATGGAAAGAATTACCAAAAAAGGTGTTTTACCACAAATTACATCATGTTCTCCAGGATGGATTAATTATCTTGAATATTATTATCCAGAATTAATTCCACATGTTTCGACATGTAAATCCCCACATATGATGCAAGGTAGAATCACTAAGACTTATTTTGCTAAGACTCATGAAATTGATCCAAGCGAAATCTTTGTCGTTTCTATCATGCCTTGTACCGCCAAGAAATATGAACGCGCAAGAAAAGAAATGGAAGGCGATGTTGACGCAGTATTAACAACTCGTGAACTTGCTAAGATGATTAAACGTGCTGGTATTAATTGGCAAAAACTTCCTGAAGAAGAATTTGACCAAGATTTACTTGGTAAATATAGCGGTGCTGCTGTTATATTCGGTGTTACTGGTGGCGTTATGGAAGCTGCTCTTAGAACTGCTTATTTCTGGCTCACTGGTAAAGAATATGGACCAATTAACTTCGAATGTGTTCGTGGCTTAGAAGGCGTTAAAGAAGCATCATTAGATATCAACGGCACAGTCATTAAAGTTGCTGTTACTAGCGGCATGAATAATGCAAAACCATTATTAGATGAAATGAAAGCTGGTAAATCTCCATATGCCTTCGTTGAAGTCATGTGTTGCCCAGGTGGATGTATTGCTGGTGGTGGACAACCACTCGTTCAACCTTCACTCTTACCAAATGAAGATCCTGATATCTTAGATACATTCAGAGCAAAACGTGCTAGCGTACTTTATAGTGAAGATGAAAGACAAACAATTCGTCAATCTCATAACAATCCAGATGTTCAAAAGTTATATAAAGACTTCTTAGGTGAACCTGGTAGTGAAATTGCTGAAGAATTGTTACACACTTCCTATGTAAGTGATAGAGTAAAATTTCCTAAAAAATAATGACTAAACAAGAACGTAAAAATTCACGTGGTTTAGAGCTAATACGATTCCTGGTAACGGGAATCGTTTGTGCACTAATAGACTTTGTTATCTCTTATTTCACTCTTAGTGCCTTTGTAAAGGCCGGAATGAATGAGGCTGGTGCAAATGCTTTAAGCGTTACCATTGGGTTTGTCGTTAGCGTTATTTTGAATTATTTATTATCCACTTATTGGGTATTCGTTAATGTGGATGATAATTCTAAAAGCAAAAAGCCAATGTTTATATTAATCTTTGTGATTTTATCTGCTGTGGCTTTAGGCTTATCAATTGGTACGATGGAACTTTGTGCGCTTATTTGTAAGAGCGCATGGAATATCGATATTGTTGCTGAAAGTAAAACTATGTTTAATAATTTCTGGAGCTTTGATTGGCTTGGAAAATTATCATTCTGGCTTTACTTTATTGCCTTTGTTCTAAAAACATTAGTGGGTCTTATTTGGAATTATTTCACTCGTAAATATATTCTTTATAAAGAACCAAAAAAAGAAAATTAGTGGGTATTTGCTATTAATTTTAAACAAATATAGGTATATTTAAGATATGGACATTAAGTTTTATAACTCATTAACAAATAAGGTTGAACCTTTTGTAACTTTAAAAGAAAATGAGGTTTCAATGTATGTATGTGGCCCGACTGTTTATAATCGTCCACATATTGGAAACATGAGACCTGTCGTTGTTTTTGATGTACTTAGAAGATTCCTTTCTTATAGTGGTTATAAAGTTACTTATGTATCAAACTATACGGATGTTGATGATAAAATCATTAACGCTGCAATAAAAGAAAATAAAACCGAAAAAGAATTAACCACTTTTTACATTACTGAGTTTGAAAAAGCGCTTAAGGGTATTGGATCAATGGTCCCTAACATCACTCCTAAAGTAACTGAATATATTGATAAGATAATTTCCTATATTGAAAATCTTGTCGCTCTTGATGCAGCTTATGTTGTTGATGGTGATGTATATTTTAGAGTGACCAAAATCAAAGATTATGGCTCATTAAGCGGAATTAATGTTGAGGACTTGAAAGTAGGGGCGCGTATTGAAGAAAATGCCGTTAAAGAGTCACCCTTAGATTTTGCATTATGGAAGAAGACTGATAAAGGAATTAATTGGGATTCTCCATGGGGTAAAGGTAGACCAGGTTGGCACACTGAATGCTGCGTTATGATCGATTCTATTTTTGATAAAAAAGAAATTGATATTCATGGTGGAGGATATGATTTAAAATTCCCTCACCATGAAAATGAAATAGCTCAAGCCGAAGCTACTAATGGCAACAAGATTGCAAGATTCTGGATGCATAATGCTTTTATTAATTTTGGTAATGAAAAGATGTCTAAATCATTAGGTAATGTTGTTTATGCTGACGAGATGATTAATAAGATTGGTGGCCCTGCAACTCGTATGGTTATTCTAAGTGCCCATTATCGTCAACCTGTTAACTTTACAGATGTAACAGTTCAAGCTGCAACAAGCGAAATTAGTAAAATTAGTTTTGCTTATAAACAAGCTTCACTTAAATTACAAGTAGCAAGAATTGATTTAAAATTAGGCAAACCTAAATATATTGAACCATTCCTTCTTGCTTTAGCGGATGACTTAAATACCGCTAACGCATTAATGGAACTTTATAACCTTGTTAAGTTAATGAATAATGAAATTAGAAACCCAAATGGTGACTTAAATTTATTAAATGATTATTTTAAATCTTTAAGTGATATGCTTTATGTTTTGGGTTTAGATATTTCTTATAAAACATTAAGTGAAGTAGACTTAAAACTATATGATGAATATCTCATCAGCAAGGCTAATAAAGACTTTGAAAAAAGCGATAGAGTAAGAAACGAACTTATCGAAAAAGGAATATTATAGGCGTAATTTGATATGAATAATGATAAAGTTGACTTAATCTTTGGGAGGAATCCAGTTAAAGAAGCTCTCAGAGCAAAAAGAACAAAAAGAATATTTATTACACCTAATTTTTCACATAAAGAAATCCTTGAATTAATTAGTGAAAATGCCATTCCTAAGGTGATTAGAAACGTCAAAGAACTTGATGCTCTTTCTTGTGGAGGAGTACATCAAGGTATTGTGGCAGAAATCAAACCTTACGAATATTTTTCTTTAGAATATTTATTGGCTCAAGCAAAAACAGTAAGTAGACCAATTATTGTTGTTTTAGATGGCATAGAAGATCCACATAATTTGGGAGCCATACTTCGTAGTTCGGATGTGTTTGGAGTAACAGGTGTAATTATTAGTAAACACCATCAAGTGGCTTTGAGCGCTACTGTTGCAAAAACAAGTGCTGGAGCAATAAATTATGTTCCAGTGTGCTTAGTAAACAATATTAACCAAGCATTACAAACTCTTAAGGATAATGGTTTTTGGGTTGTAAGTGCTGATGGCAGCGGTAAGCAAAACTATCTCGATTTAAAATACGATTTCCCAACGGTCTTAGTGATTGGAAGTGAAGGCGAAGGTATATCGCCTCTGGTGCTAAAAAACTCCGACTTTGTTATTAAAATTCCGATGTATGGGAAAGTTAATTCGCTTAATGCGAGTGTTGCGGCAGGAATTCTGCTAGCTAAAATCAAAGGTTAATCAATAAGCCTCCTGAAGTAGAAAGGAGGCTTTTTTAGTGGCTGAATTAAGCGACGAAGAGTTGGTTAATTTGGTGAAGCAAGGAAATATAAGAGCGGAAGCAATCTTATATAATAAGTACTATCATTTAGCTTTATCCGAAGCAAAAAGAGTTGCTAGTCAATTCCGTATTACTGGGATTGAAATAGATGACTTGGTTTCAGTTAGTTTTGAAAGTGTCAAAAAATCGATCGATTTATTCGAAAATGGCACGACGAGAAAATTTTATAGCTATTGGAGAGCAATTAGCTATAATTCGATGATAAATTATATACGAGATAACCGCACCCAATCAGGAAAATATTCTTTAGATAATTTAACTTATCAAGATAATGAAACAATAACATTTCATGATATTGTCTCTAATGATGAAACTTCAGTTTCTAATGAGATTAATGTTGAAAACCTCAAACATATCATCGAGAGTTTCATTTATAATCCAACAAATAATCTTACTGATGATGAAGCACTTGTTGCGCATTATTTATATTATCGTCAATATGACAATGAAGAGATAAAAGCAAAAACTGGTTGGGATTCACCAAAAATTTATTACGTTGTTAAAAATACACGTAAGAAAATATCCGATTATTTAAAAAAACGGATATTTAAATAAGCGTATATGTTATAATGCGGGTTATGGACGCGATTGAAGTAAAAAATATCACATATTCTTATATCGAAGGTAAACCTGTACTTAATAACATTAGCTTTAAAGTTAAGAAAGGTTCTTTTGTTTCTCTTATTGGTCGTAATGGCTCTGGTAAGTCAACACTAGCAAAATTATTAGTTGGTTTATTAAAAGCCGAAAAAGGAGAAATTATTCTTGATGGTGTTACCTTAACTAAAGACAATATTTCTTTGCTTAGAAAAAAAGTCGCTATCGTATTTCAAAATCCAGACAATCAATTCATCGGATCAACCGTAGAAGACGATATTGCTTTTGGATTAGAAAATAGAGAAGTTCCTCAGAGTGAAATGAAGGAAAAAGTTATTGAAGCTGCAAGGAATGTTGGTATGCTTGAATACCTTGATAAGGAGCCATCTCATTTGTCAGGTGGACAAAAACAAAGAGTAGCAATTGCTGACGCTTTAGCGATGAATCCAGACATCTTAATTCTTGATGAAGCAACTGCTATGCTTGATCCTCGTGGAAGAAAAGAAGTTCGCGATTTAATTAGCAAAATGCGCATAAATAACAAAGATTTGACGATTATTTCGATTACTCATGATATTGAAGAAGCTTATTTAAGTGATCAAGTAATTGTGCTTGATAAAGACCAAATTGAAATTGAATGTTCTCCAGAAGAACTATTTAATAACGATGAACTCGTCGCTAAATTTAAACTTAATTTACCATTTGCAGTAGAATTAAAAAAGAAACTAAATGATAAGAAATTTTCTAGTTGTAAAACAATGGAAGAGATTGGAGAGATATTATGCCAATTCAAGTAGAAAATCTCTTTTATTCATATTTAAAAAAGACCCCTCAAAAAGTTGAGGCTCTTAAAGGAATAAACTTAACTTTTGAGACAGGTAAGATTATTTCATTAGTTGGCCAAACCGGTAGTGGTAAATCAACATTAGTTCAATGTTTAAACGCTCTTGTTACACCTGATGAAGGAACAATCAAGGTTGATGAGTTTTTGGTCACAAATAAAAAACGTAAGAACAAAAAAATTCATGAACTAAGAAAACATGTTGGACTTGTTTTTCAATTCCCTGAGTACCAGTTATTTGAAGAATCTGTGATTAAAGATGTCGCTTTTGGTCCAAAAAACTATGGAATAAAGAATGATGAAGCTATTGAAGCTGCTAAAAAAGCACTTTCACTAGTGGGACTAAATGAAGAATATTATGAACGTTCTCCATTTGAACTTAGTGGAGGAGAAAAACGTCGTGTTGCTATTGCAGGCATTCTTGCAATTAATCCTGATATTCTTGTTCTAGATGAACCTACAGCTGGACTCGATCCGGACGGCGTTAATCAAATATTAGCTTTAATAGAAAAATTAAACAAAGAAGGTAAAACTATTATTTTAGTTACACATGATATGAATATCGTTGTAAGACTTGCTAGTCGTGTCGTTGTGTTAAATAATGGCCTTGTTGCCTTTGATGGCACACCATTTGAACTATTTAGCCAAAATACATATGGTTTAGAGATTCCAGAAATATATCAGTTTGTAAATTTATTAAATAAGAAGGGATATAAGATTCCTCTAGAATCAATTCATCAAGTTGATGACTTGCTACCATATTTAAAAGGAGGGACTCACCATGAGTGATATTACTTTTGGCCGTTATACTCCTTATCAAACAATTACTCATCGCCTTGATCCAAGAACAAAGATTTTTGCTTTAATTATTTTGCTTGTTGCTATCTTCTTACAATTTAATGTTTGGAGCACAACATTAATCATTTCTGGTATATTGCTTCTTTTATTAATTATTTTGATGCTTATAAGTAGAGTTTCTATCCGTGACTTGTTTAAGTCACTAGCGACAATGTGGTTCTTGGTGTTGTTTCTTTTAATTATTTATATGTTTATTCCAAATTCAACATATTCGCACCCGGCATTTAATATTGGAAACTTAACTATTTACTGGGATGCCTTTTATCAATGTGGTTATATTTTGCTTAGACTCATTATGATGGTTTGTGTAACGATGATATTGACCGCTACTACTAAACCTATGGATTTAACTAGAGGTTTAGAGTGGGGAATGGGCTTTTTAAAACCAATTCATTTCCCGGCACATGAAATAGCGATGACTATTTCGATTGCGTTAAGATTTATCCCAACTATTTTAGATGAAACAGAAAGAATAATGAAAGCTCAAGCATCAAGGGGAATTGATTTCAATCATGGTACGATTGCAAAAAGATTTAATGCAATCATTGCTTTGATTATTCCTTTATTTGTTAGCGCTTTCCAAAGAAGTGAAGAATTATCAGATGCAATGGAAGCAAGAGGCTATGATCCTCGAGCAAAAAGAACTAGTTATCATAAACTTTCCTTCCATGTTCGTGATTTGATTGCAACCTTAATTGTGTTAGCTGTCTTTGGTGGTGTTTTAGCATTATTTATAATTGATCATAATGGTAATGGACCAGTTGATATCATTAAATTTATATTTGGTGTAAATGTTGGATTTTAAGGGAGTTTTGCATGAAAATCTTAGCAAAAGTTAGTTATTTTGGGAAAAATTATCATGGTTGGCAAAAACAAGATAATGCCTCAAGTGTGCAAGAAGAGATTGAAAAAGTACTCTCCCAAATTTTAAACATCGACACTCCAATTTATGGGGCTGGTAGAACTGATGCTGGGGTCCACGCTAAAGGCCAAACGTTTCATTTTGAATGTCGTGATGATGTCGATGTTGAACGATTAAGATATTCAGCAAATATGTTATTAAAAGAACAAATTCATATATTATCAATGAATATAGTTAATGATGATTTTCACGCTAGATATAACGCTAAAGGAAAAATGTACCAGTACTTAATAAATCTTGGAGAACTCGATCCTCTAACTAGTGATTTTATGTATCATTATCCATATAAGTTTGATGAATCGTTGTTTAAGAAAGCATTAGCCTTGTTTGTTGGAAAGCATAACTTCCAAGACTTCACCAGTAAGGAAGAAGACGAAGACAATTTTATTAGAGAAATATATTCAATAGAAGTTAACCGTAATGATAATAAATTAGAAGTGAATTTATATGGTAATGGTTTTATGAGATATATGATTAGAGACCTTATTGGTACTGCTTTAGCAGTATCGTCTAATAAAGAACCATTAGATTTCATCAAGAAACATCTTGATTCAATTAGACGTGAAATTGTCTCATATAAAGCACCAAGTGTTGGTTTATACTTGATAGATGTAATCTATTAGGAGTAATATTTATAAGGAAATAGAGGTATTCACTATGGGAAGAGCACATGAAGTTAGAGCCAAGGCAATGGCCGCAACAGCAGCTGCAAGAAGTGCATTATTTATGCGTGCTAGCAAAGAAATTTATATGGCCGCAAAATCTGGCGTTCCTGATCCTGAGAGCAACTTAGCACTTAGGAGTGCAATTGAAAAGTGGCGTGGTCAAAATGTCACAAAAGATGTTATTGAAAGAGCTATTCAAAAAGCTAAAGGCGGATCAGCAGAAAGCTATAGTTCTGGTAGGTATGAAGCTTTTGGTCCTGGAAACTCATATTTTATTATTGAAACATTAACAGATAACACAAATAGAGCCTTAACTGATGTTAGTACTGCCATCAAACGTAAAGGTGGACATATGGGTTCAGTTATTTTCAACTTTAATCAAACTGGTGTCTTTGTTTTTAAAGGCACAAATAGAGATGAAGTTGAGGAAACTCTAATTTTATCTGATATCGATGTTCGCGAAGTTAGCCTTGATGAAGACTCAATTGTCGTTTATGTTGAGCCATCCGCATTCTCTAGTGCTAGAGATGTATTAAGTGGTATGGGCGTAAAAGAATTTGATGAAGCTGAAATTGTTTGGTTACCAAACGAATATATCGAGATTTCAGATCCAGAAGATAAACGTAAATTTGATGAGCTTTGCGATATGCTTGATGAAATAAGCGATGTTCAAAACGTATATCACAATGTTAAATAAATAATATATTATTTAATTAAAAAAGCACTTTCGAGTGCTTTTTTTGTTCAACAATAATGTGATAATGAATCAATCTTTTTAATAATATTAAATAATAAGTTGACAACATATATTGATTAAAAGTATTATTTTAATCGGCACAAAAGCCAAAATAATGAAGTCCCCGGTAAGGAAAAAGTTAGTTTGGTAAAGGAGGAATCGTTATGCAACGTCAAACTACTATTGCAAAAAATAGCGAAATCCAAAGAAAGTGGTATGTCATTGATGCCCAAGACAAACCATTAGGAAGATTAGCCTCATTTGTCGCTCAAGTGTTAATTGGAAAGAATAAACCAATTTGGACACCAAATGTCGACTGTGGAGACTATGTAATTATTATTAATGCCGATAAGGTCAGCTTAAGTGGTGACAAAGTTCACAACAAAGTTTACTACAATGCATCTGGCTTCCCAGGTGGATTAAGAAAAAGAACCGCTGGAGAAATGCTCAAAAGCTATCCAACTGAAATGATTGAAAGATCAGTTCATGGAATGGTTCCAAAAGGTAGACTTGGTAGACAAATCGAAAAGAAATTATTTGTGTACGCTGGTTCTGATCATAAGCATGAAGCTCAAAAACCAGAAGTTCTTGAGCTTAAGTTCTAGGAGGAAAAGTAAATGGCTAAAACAGCACAATATTACGGCACAGGTAGAAGAAAGTCTTCTATTGCTCGTGTATTCTTAACTCCTGGTAAAGGCAAAATTATTGTCAATGGACGTCCTGTTGATGAATATATGCCTTACGCTACATTAGTGATGGACTTAAAACAACCATTAACATTAACTGGTACAGAAACAAAATATGATGTACGCGCTGATGTTAAAGGTGGTGGATTCACTGGTCAAACTGGTGCTATCAGATTAGGTATCACACGTGCATTACTCGAAGCTGGTTGCGATCGTAAAGTTCTAAAAGCTGCTGGAATGATTACAAGAGATTCTAGGGTTAAAGAACGTAAGAAATACGGTCTTAAAGCTGCTCGTAGAGCACCACAATTCTCAAAACGTTAATCTTTGGGAAATTATATCGTTGGGGAAGGTGCATCTTCCCCTTCGATTATTCTAATAACATAATTGCAATTTAATCCAATATCGGTTATATTATTAGAGCACAATTCGGGCATTAGCTCAGTTGGTTAGAGCACACGCTTGATAAGCGTGGGGTCGCTGGTTCAAGTCCAATATGCCCGACCACTTAAATTAAAATGGATTCACTCGTTGAATCCTTTTTTTGTACAATATAGATATGAAAATTGCCGCTATTAATCCAAACGAAATTAAAAAAGATATTAATAAACATAATCAAAAAATAAAATTGACCACTATGGTAAAGGTTATTAATCCAAACGGTGATATTTTGGTAATTGATCGTAAGAAAAAAGATTGGCCAGGATTAACGTTTCCTGGTGGGCATGTTGAAGAAAATGAATCTATTGAAGAGTGTGCGATTAGAGAAGTCTTAGAAGAAACAGGACTTAAACTTAAATCAATTAAATATATTAATTATATTGAATGGAATGATTTTGGTGATGGTATAAGGCATGTAGCGATGTTATTTGAAAGTAGTGATTATGAAGGCAAAATCATCTCCTCGGAAGAAGGGTGTTGTTTCTTTATTAATATAAAAGATATGAATAATTATTTGCTAAGTAATGATTTTGATAAGATATTAGAAAAATACCAATAAAGTTATTGTGGATTTTTTATAAAGTGGCCTTTTGTTTCCTTGCGATAATCAAATGAAGGGCTTTTTAATTCGCCATTTAATTTCTTTTTCACAAGTTTAATAACTTGCTCCATTGTATCAGTTGATTCAGTTGTGAATCTTAATCGATAGTAATTAACTCCCGATATTTGATCTAACTCATCAATTATATTTAATGTCTTACTGTTTAATATAGTGATTGTGCAATCTCCATTAGATAATAATGGAAAGGTAGTAAAATCATCTTTAAGAACAAACCTGTGTGATTTGCAATCACCACACCTTCCAAGTCTTTTTAGCGGGCAATAATGTGTATGCATTAATTTGCTACGTCCATAGATAATTAATTCTAGATTTGGATTTGTATGATAGGTTGTGACATACGTATCAATAAGATTTTGAATATTATCTTTATTTATTTCTTCAGAAAGAGTAACCCTATCAACTCCTAATGAAGATAATAGAGCAACGGAAGTAGCGTTAGTAACGTTTAAAGAGTAATCACTAACAAGAGTAACTCTTTTATCTTTGTAATATTGGATTCCACCAAGACCGCCAACTAACATTTCTTCTTGTGGTTCAATGTATTTAGCATTGTTCCTTCTAACAATGTTTTTATAGTAGATATGTTTAATGCCTAATTCTATCGCTTTTTCATATTGTTCTTGCGTTACTACTTCAACTGTAATTTCAGGTATAATTCTTTGATATTTTTTAGGAGTAATTTCATGATTCGATTCACTCAAAATTACCTTTCTTTCTAATCTTAAAATATTTAACTTTTCTATGCCCTTTCTTCTTACATCATTTATTGATTTTAATGAAATAAAAGAATCGTTATCTAAATCAATAATGGCTTCATTGATTTTATAAGGAGTATCATGTAGTTTTTTCAGCAAATCTAGCACATTTTCTCTGCAAATCGCATGTTTTTGCGCTTTTTGAACTATTTCATCGCTACTTACTTTTACATTATAATTAAGATAGTTTATCTCTAATTCAATTGGTTTATTTATATGTATATTTATCTTTATGTTTATTGGTAATTTTTTGTATTCTTTTTGACTTAGTGATTGCTCAGCTTCATTAACAGAAATTATATCTTTTGTTTTATATACTTTGGCGCCTGCTTTTACTTCGATATTAGATAGAATAGAAACATTACCAGTTCCGCTTGTAATTTCATTTCCTAATTCGTCAAACATTTTAGTAACCGGTATAGAAATCTCTTTTTCTAAATCATTAGTGTCTACTCGTATTTGATCGCCTTTATTTAGGGTGTCAGATAATTTGAGCCATATTTTTGTTGAAGAGTTTCTTATTATGTTACCAATATAGTAACCATAATTATTTGGTTTTTGAATATTGGTAATTGTGTCACTAGATTCACCAAGCATGAACCCTTTTGTATAAGTTCTGTTAAATACTTTATCTAATGTTTTTGGATCGATTTTATTACCATCAATGATTTGACGGTATGCTCTTGTGACATTAGCGACATAGTTAGCCTCTTTCATCCTTCCTTCAATCTTATATGAATCAACAAAATCTAATTGATCCATATTTTTTGAAGTGTTAAGGTCTTTCATTGAAAGAAGATAGCCTTTACGAATTATTTCTTTACTGTCCTTATCTTGTAAGGAATATATTTTTCTACAGCACCCTGCGCATCTGCCTCTATTGCCGCTTCTTTCTCCAATCATTGAACTCATTAAACAGTTTCCGGAATAACATACACAAAGAGCACCATGAATAAATGTCTCAACTTCTATGCCTAATTTTGTTTTTATTTCTTTAATTGTTTCTAGTTTTGTTTCTCTTGCTAAAACTATACGTTTAGCGCCCAGATCTTTTATTAATGCAGCTGCTTCAATATCATCAATACCCATTTGAGTTGATGCATGTGCTTCAAGAGAAGAATATTTATTTGTTATGTAATGAAATATTGCTAAATCTTGTACGATGATGGCATCTACCCCAATTTCCGCAAGCTTATCAATTGTTTGATAGATTTCATCTAGTTCATCGTCGTATGCAATAGTATTAACCGTTACAAAAATTCGAACATTTCTTAGATGTGCGAACTTTATAAGTTCTTCTAATGATTCGATAGTAAAATTGGTTGCATATGCTCTAGCGCTAAATTTATCTAAACCTAAATAGATAGCGTTAGCGCCATTACTTATTGCGGAATAAAATGCATCAATACTTCCGGCTGGAGATAATAGTTCTTTCATAGAAATATAAGTATGGAATTGCCCACCCCTCAATTATCAAATATTTGTTTCTTATTTTCCACAATAAAAGAACCTTTAACAAAAAGTAAGCAAGAAGCAGTCCCCCATCCTCTAAATGACAATGAAGGTGGGGGATGAATTGCCATAAATTTCGGTCGTATTATATTATAAATAT
>JAZLFA010000060.1:0-2237 GCA_045615545.1 Bacilli bacterium
GCAACATTAACAATATCCTGTCCAGTTAAAGCATCTACAGTTAATAATATTTCATTAGCACTAGTAATGCTTTTAATATCAACAAGCTCTTTCATTAAAGGCTCATCTATTTGAAGACGTCCTGCAGTATCAATTAATAAAATATCAAACCCATTCTTATTAGCATATGCTAAGGCATCACGCGCAACATCAACAGCATTCAAAGCATCTTTGTTAGCAAACACTTCAAGTTCTATTGAAGAAGCTAAAGTTTGAAGTTGTTCTATAGCGGCATTTCTAATTAAGTCACAAGCAGCAATTAATACTTTATGATTATCTTTCTTTAATACATTAGCTATTTTAACAATCTGTGTTGTTTTACCTGTACCTTGTAAACCAACCATCATAATAGATGTGACACCACTTGTTTTTAATAATAATCCTTCATTATTACTTCCAAGTAACTTAACGAGTTCATCGCTAACAATTTTTACAAGCATTTGCCCAGGTTCTACAGCATTTAATACATCTTTGCCTAAGGCTTCTTCTTTAATTCTTTTTAGGAAATCATTAGTTACTTGATAATTAACATCAGCATCCAAGAAAGCAACTCTTATTTCTTCAAGAGTCTCTTCCATATTTCTATCAGATAATCTACCTTTCCCAATTAGATTTCTAAAAGTTTTAGTTAATTTATCACTTAAATTATCAAACATATTAGTATTATAAAATATTACGCATTATTAATCTAATACTTCAATCCTTCGATGTCTGTATGCCCAACACAATATTGTCTTCCGTTAAGATTATATAAAACATCTAATGGCATAGAATTCCTATAATTTTGGGAATACAAGAATTCCTATAATTTTGGGGGAATACGCTTAGTGTCAAGTTAAACGGGAATAATTAATCATTTATAATAGCGTTTTATTTTGTATCTTTTTATATGTTGTTGTAGCTTAGGGAATAATGTATGTATCTATATGTAGATCCTTGTCTATATTTCTCTGAATCTTCTAGTTTAGGAGTATATTCAACAGGATTCTTATTAATGGTTGTTGTTGGCGAATTTGTGTTGTCTTGTAGTCCTAGTAGGTATAATTCTTTTAGGTTTTCTCCATTTTTGAGATTATCTCTCATAGCTAGGTATCTATTTATATTCTTTTTAGAATAAGCTTTTGGTACTGATGTGAATTGTGAGGAAATGTGATGAGATATTACTTGTTCTGCTGCACAGTTCATATTTTTTAGATTTAACATGTTTTTGATATAGACTTTGTTGTTGAGTAAGTAATTGATTCTTTTTTCAGTATTATCATTTTTATAGAGATTCAGGACTTTTCTTACGTCATCGTACATGTTGTTTTTATAATAATGGATTAATTTATTATAAATAGGTTTATTTTGAATAATGGACCATAACGTATTTTTGAAGTGAAAATGATCAAGATAGAATGTTGCTTTAGAAACTGATGGTCTAATACTTGAACTAAATACTTCTTTAATCCAGGTCCCTCCATCGGCTAAAACATGTATATGTTTTATATTTTCGAGATTATAGATGTTATTTATATGATCTATTAATTCATCACCGAAGTTTGATGAAAATCTTGAAAAATAGTTTGGATTTATGTATTTATGACGTTTATTTGATGTGTTTAATCCTTCAACTAAAGATGCTGATTTGACCATTATTTTATTATCATTTGGATTATTATTTGAGATATATTTTTCATCCATTAAAATGTATAAATCATCTATATTTTTCTTTTCGGTTTTAGGGATTATATTAATCTCTTTTACTCTATTTAAGATGTTATAGACACTTTGGCGGGGGATAGAAAATATTGAATCGTTTTTTAAAGTAAATTTAGAATGTATGAATTTTCCGATAATTCCTCCTGTTTTTATCATTGAGTTAATATCGCTTGATGTATTATAGATGATTGCTCCAACATCATCTGTATATTTAATGTGTTTTCTAATGCCGAATTTAGAGTCAACATAGCAGTATCTTTTATTTGTTGATCTATCTGTATAAATGGTTCTTTTATAAGTTATTGTTCCTGCCATAGTTGTTATTGTTCGATCTATATAATCTTTTACGTAATACCTGTTTATACGTCCTTTCGAATATCTAAATCTAAAATCTGCTTCTTCTAACAGTTCTTTAATATAGACTCGTGTTACTTCTTCAAAATATTTGATTATTTCCTCCATTAATTCACAGAATGTGTAGGGATTAGCTAGATTTG
>JAZLFA010000061.1:0-6829 GCA_045615545.1 Bacilli bacterium
AAAGCCGTGTCCTGAAAATCCTCCGAGCCATCTAGTGGCAATAATATGGAACAGGTACACAGCATATAGAAATTATAGCCTAGAAAGGAGAAGTTATTCAGTCATCAAACTAGGCTTAACTGAATAATACGAATAATATGGGAAATAAGGCTGCGAGTGATTTGCCATTTAACGCTGATGCTGAGAAAGCGGTAATTGGTTCAGCTCTAATTAGTAAAAAGTCATCATTTATTGTTCTTTCTCGTTTGAAGGAAGAAGATTTTTATCTTGGTAAACACAAGATTCTTTATCGCGCTATCAATAATATTGTTAATAACAAACAAATGACCGCTGATACAGTTACAGTTACAGAAGAGTTACTCAATATTAAAGAACTTGAAAATATTGGTGGTGTTACTTATTTAAAAGAATGCTGTGACTCAATGGTCACTCTTGATGCATTAAGTTTCTATATTAATTTAGTCCTTGACCAATCTGTTCTTCGATCTATGTTAATGAGTATTAGAGATATCGATACTCGTTACAGAAGCGAAGATATTCCTAGTGTTAATGATTTTATTATTGAAAGCGAAACTGCATTCCGCAATTCAATTTCTAGAAGAAATATTGTCGACTTTGTTTCTACACATAATATGGCAGATCCAATGAAAAACGATATTATCAAAAGACAAGCTAATGATGAAGACACTATTACTGGTGTCACTACTGGTTTTAATAGATTAAATAGATTAACGCAAGGCTTCCAAGCTGGAGAAGTTACAATTGTTGCTGCGCGTCCTAGTGTTGGTAAAACTGCATTGGCGCTTAACTTTGCATATAATGCCGCTACTCATGGTAGAGTTTCGGTGGGTATATTCTCCATTGAAATGAAGAAAGAATTACTTTTTGAAAGATTAGTAGCCTCTGAAAGTGGTGTATCTTTAAAAAAGATTAGAAGTGGCTTTATGTCAGACAGAGAAAGGGTAGATGTTGGTACCGCTATTACAACAATTGGCCAAACAAATATCTATATTGATGATACTTCACAAATTCCTCTTCCTGACTTAATGGCAAAAGCAAGAAAACTTCAAGCTAGCGATCCAAACTTAGGACTACTTGTTATTGACTATATTGGATTAATTAATGTCCCTCTAGCAAAAGGTAGTTCTGATAATCGTCAAGAAGCTGTTAGGCAAATTTCTGGCGCTTTAAAGAAACTTGCAAAAGAAATGAATATCCCTATTATCGTTCTTTGTCAGGTTAGACGTGAAGTTGAAGGAAGAGGCGATAATAAACGCCCAGAGCTTAGTGACTTACGTGAATCTGGCGCTATTGAGCAGGATGCTGACGTAGTCATGATGCTTTATCGTGCTGATTACTATAATAATGGCGATGCCCCTAAAAAGAATTCAAATCGAGAGATGAGTAAGTATGATCGTGAAAGAGAACTTGCGGCTGCTATGCCAAAAGATAGAGCAGTTTCTTATCTTGAGGTTTTAGTTAAAAAGAATCGTAATGGCCAAACTGGTGATGCCCCATTATTCTTCTATAAAGATATTGGCAAATTTACCGAACCAGATCAACAATTTGTTGATGCCTATAAAAAAGCAATTGAATAATATGTATTTTAATATAGTCGCAAGCGGATCGAAAGGAAATGCAACTTTAGTTGCAAGTCACGATACCTTAATCCTAATTGATTTTGGTATAACTTTGATTCGCCTTGAAGAAGGACTTAACGAAATACATAAAACACTCAAAGATATTGATGCTGCTATTTTTACTCATGATCATAGTGATCATATTAATGGTTTAAAAGCCATTTCACCTAAAAAAATGTATGCATTAAAGGGAACGCTCCCATCTTCATTAAGTAATGTAGTGGAACTATATACACCTTTTAAAATTAAAGATGTGATGATTACACCAATTAGAACCAGTCATGATGCCACTAATCCATGCGGTTACGTTTTAGAAGATAATGAAACTAAACTTGTTTATATGACTGACACCGGTATTGTTCTTGAAGAAGTTTATAACTACATTAATAATCCTGATTATTTAATTATTGAAAGTAATCATGATGTTGGAATGCTAATGAAATCTTCTAGACCACTTGAACTTAAAAGAAGAATATTAAGTGAACATGGACACTTATGTAATGAAGATAGTGCTTTTGCCTCTTCAGAAATTATTGGGGAAAGAACTAAGGAAGTTGTATTAGCACATCTAAGTGAGGAATGTAACCTTCCTGAAGTTGCTCTTGAAGCATATAGAAAGGTTCTTCAATTTAAAGGAATTAATATTTCCCGTTTTAAGCTTTGTTGCGCTAATCAATGGGTTTCTTATTTAGGCGGTGCTTATGAAAATTAGAATATTCGCGATCGGCAAAATAAAAGAGGCTTATCTTAAAGAGGGAATCCAAGAATACCTTAAGAGATTATCTAGTTATGCTAATGTTGAAATCATTGAAGTTAAAGATGAACCATTAAACGAAAATCCTAATACTTCTGAAATTACAAAAGCAATTGATATAGAAGGAGAAAGAGTTCTTAAATTACTTAAACTAAATGATTATTTAATTAGTCTTGATTTAGGTAAAAAACAATTAAATAGCGAGGATTTTGCAGTATTTTTAAGCAAAAATATTGAAAAATCAGGCGCTAACCTAAGCTTTGTTATTGGTGGTAGTTATGGACTTTGTAACGCTATTAAAAAGCGTGCTAATGATGCAATTTCATTAAGCGAAATGACCTTCCTACATCAAATGACTAGATTAATTTTGTTAGAGCAAATCTATCGCGCATTTAAAATTAATAATAATGAGACTTATCACAAATGATTTACGAAGAATTTAAACATTTAAAACAAATTAGTGATCCAATTAATCCTTTCGCAAATTGCTACGAATATGATAGTGGTGAACGTTTTTACATTGAACCAATCTTTTATACTCAACTTCAAGGTTTTAAAGAACATTGTCCAAAAGATTATCCTCGTATAATTAAGCGTATTGAAGATGTGGTGAAACGTAGTAAGTATGTAGTGTTTGTGGGAACCTATGAATTTCCTCAAACTGAAGTAGATGAAAAATATATATTTTTAGAAATTAATGATATTACTGATCCACTACAAATTTTTGTAGAAGATAAATCTCGTGGAAGTGATTACGGAGATTGATATGGCAAAGAAATCTCCTGAAGCATTAAGACTAGAACTAAAGAAGTGGCAAAGAAAAGGTAAATGTAAACCTAATCGTTTTTATTTTATTTACTTAATATTTATTCTTTGTCTTGCTTATATTGTTGATGAACTAGCAAGCAACATTAATAGCATTATGTCTACTAAAATTATTGATACCTTTTTTAAAGGTACTAATAATAACTTTGTTATCTTTACAACCATTTGCTCAGCGATTAGCTTTTTCTCGTTCTTTTATAAAGTATTAAGTGATAAATTTGGTCGCAAACCATTTTTAGTAATCAATATCTTTGGCATGGCATTAGGCATGTTTGTTTGCTTCCTATCAAAAAATATTTATATTTTCTTAATTGGTACTTTATTAATGAACTTTTTTACGCCGTGTGATATGCAGATTCTTTATGTTATTGAAACTTCTTCGGATAAACATCGTGGTTTCTGGATGACGTTTACCAAAGCCTTTGGAGTTATGGGTGTTGTCTTGATTTCCGCTTTCCGTTCCTGGGCTATTGATACAATGGGTAACTGGCAATATGTTTTCTTGATTCCAGCCTGCTTTGGTGTTGGTGCTGGTCTCATCTGTTTATTGTTTGTTGATGAAAGCAGAGTTTTTATTCAAAACAAGATTTCATATCTAAAGAAAGAAATTAAAAAAGCTGACTATCCTGATGAGGTTGAATCTAAAGAAGAAAAATTAAAAAACAAACAAGGCGGTATTATCTCAGCGATTAAATATATGTTGCTTGATAAACCATTAATATGGTTATTTGTTGTCGGATTAATCTTCTCTATTGCTAGCGTTGCAACTGGTAACTATGGAATCATTATGCAACCTGCTCCAGATATTGGCATGAGCGATCAAATGGTTACAGATGCGTTATCAATCTATCCATTTGCGTATGCGCTGGTTGAACTTATTATTGGTATAATATCCGATAAACTTGGGCGTATTCGTTCAGTGCTTATTTCTGGCGGGGTCACTTTACTTGGTTTCTTATGCTTTGTTGTTGGTAACAAAATGATTTGGCCTCCATATTTAATTGGTGCATTACTTGGATTGTTTATTGGTGGATATATGACTAGTATTGACTTACTTAATATTATCTGCGCTGAAAAATCTCCAACTAACCTCCGTGGATCTATTCTTTCAATTGTAAATGTTAGCTTTAGTGCGGGTTCGTTAATTGGTACGGGTTTGCTTGTTGCTTGTCAATACGCTATACCAAATCTTGATGTTGGCTATTTTGCATTAATTGCTATTATCCCGGCACTATTTATAGCGTTACTCTTACTCATTTCTAAAATGCCTGAAACTAATGGTATGGCTTTAACTTTAAAAAAGAAACTGACGCCGAAAAAGAAAATTGGCTCAAAGAAAAAATAAAAATAGAATAACAAATTTTGATATTGACCCTTATTAATATTTATAATAGGGAGGTTTTAATATGTTAAATACTGGATTTAGTAAAAAAAGATGTGGATTTGTTCTATTACTATCTTCGCTTTTACTTTGCTCTTGTAGCTCCAACAATGTTGTTCAAAAGGGATGGGACATGTATGCAGGAGATATGAAAAGTGTTTTAGAACGAGGACTCGTATTAAAGTATTCTTATATCAAAGAAGAAATAAATTCCGTTTATTACTTTGGTAAATATGGCTCTTATACTGGTCATCAAGGTGCATCGACTTCATTTTATTTTGCCTATGCTGTAGAAGACAATTTTGTTTATAGGATTGATGCGTTTACTTATGAAGTTGCTTCTAGTTTAGATACTGCGATAAGAGGCACTTTGATTAATAATGGTTAATTTTAGAAGATTAATAAACTTTAACTATATTTTATTAGTATAAAAAATGGGGCTGCTAAGATGAAGAATCTTAACGGCCCCTTCTTAATTAATAATTATTATGATTGATATGCTGGAGATAATTGCTTCATGCTCATCCACATAATTCTCATACCCTCAAAGAGGATATAGAACATAACAGCGTATGATGGAATCGCAAATCCTAACGCCATCGCTAAGATACCTGGAGCAATAGATGCCCATGCAGTAATTTTTTCGCACTGCCAGAATTTGAGATAACGATTGAGATTCTTTTTGCCTCTTGTTAGTAAGAATACTAATAAGCCAAGAAGAATTGTTAAACCAATATAAACACCTAAATAAATTAAAGTTGTTAACATGAATGATTTATTTTTAGCAGTTAAATATGTTTCATTCATTATTTCCTTAACATTTTCAAATGTTCCTGAAATATATTTATTGGTTGCAAAAGGATCATCTAATGATGAAGGAATATCAAAACCTTCAACTGATAATATTCTTTCAAAGAATAATGTGTTAGGAGAGGTATTTAACCAGTCACCACTGAAATTAGTGGATGAAGAAATTGGTACCGTTGTATTGTGCTTAAATAAGTAGAAGGCTAAACCGTCTTGATATAAAAGCACTACGGATGGAGAGTAATATAAAGTCCCTTCAGGATCAACATCACTTTTTTCAATGATTGTTCCTTGAATAAATGATCTTTTAATTAATTTATTAAATAAAAGATTTACTTGATCAGAACTATCACTTCCAGAATAGAAGATTTGTAAATCATATTGATTGCTTTCACTATTGTAATAAAAAGTAACAGGTTCCTCTTCAGGAGTAATAATGTATGTAGTTGGCACTAATTTATGTTCCTCGTTAACAATAAAATCTAATCCCTCGTTATACGCTAACAAAGAAGCACCGGCCATATCTTTATCAAATGAATAATTATATGTTCCGCTAACGTAAGCGCTGCCTTGAGTATTGCTGACAGAAACCATTGTTGGAATAATTGGAAGAAATACACTTAAACAAAAAACAATGATTGCGGCCCAAAATGGAAATCCTTTACCAGCATCTATCGCGCAACTATTTGAAAATAAGCTACCAAAGATAGTTTTTAAGTTATAGGCTGTTTCTGGTTTCATCTTTTTCATAACGTTAGATATTTTACGAGAAAATGTTTGTATAAGCAAATATTTTATATTTAGTTTGCAAGAATCAAGACTCTCTATTATATTATATATACGCTAATCACATGGGGTCGTATTGGATTCGACGGGGATGTGCTAGGCTCTAATTGCAGTAGTTGGTAACTTTAAACCAAAACAAAAATAACTGACAACAGTTATATGAGAGCTCCTAGAGCTCAATCTCTCTGCTTAGCTTAATTTAGCTCCCGACATAGGGTTCCGACGCAACGCGCCGGGCAGAGCATCTCTCAAGGTTTTATTCCTTCCACGCTTGAGTAAGGTGTCATACCAGAAGGATAGATTTACACAGGAGGCATGCTAGTGTATTTCGAACTTAAGTTTGTCTCGCGTAGTTAGTGAGTCGATATACGACCTACGTTAAATATAAATATCGTCTAAACTGTAGACGTTATTGAAGAGCCATCTTCGGACGCGGTTTCGACACCGCCGACTCCACCAAGTAGATTATTAGAACAGGAAATCCTGTTCTTTTTTATTTTCAGGCGAACAAAGCAAAGTGTTGATGATTAACCATCAGCGCTTTTCTTTTTGTGGTATCATATTTTTGCCAAACCAGAAAGGATGTTTTTAAGCAGCAATCTAGTCCTGGATACTGGTTTGGCGATCATACTCTTC
>JAZLFA010000062.1:0-8566 GCA_045615545.1 Bacilli bacterium
GAAAGAATTGTGCGTCAAGAGCTTAGCAAAGATGAAGCATTAAAAGTTTTCAAAAATAATCCTTACAAAGTTGAACTTATTGAAGGAATTAATGAAAATATCACTACATTCACACAAGGTAAATTCACAGATTTATGCCGTGGTCCACACATTATGTCCACTGGTTTGATTAAACATTTCAAACTTTTAAACATTGCTGGTGCATATTGGAGAGGCGATAGCAAAAACAAAATGCTCACTCGTATTTATGGAACATCTTGGTTTTCAAGTGAAGAATTAACTAACCATTTAAATGTGTTAGAAGAAAGAAAGAAAAGAGACCATCGTATATTAGGTAAACAATTAGGTTTATTCATGTTAAGTGAATATGGACCTGGATTCCCATTCTGGCTACCTAATGGTATGGTTGTTAGAAATGCGATTGAAGAATATTGGAGACAAGAACACGCTAAATTTGACTATGTTATTGTTAAGACTCCAACAATGCTTTCTAGAGAACTATGGGAAACAAGCGGACACTGGTTCCACTACAAAGAAAACATGTACACCACTAAGATTGATGATCGTGACTTTGCAATTAAACCAATGAACTGCCCAGGAAGTATTTTAATATACAAGAACTCATTACATTCATATAAAGATTTACCAATCAGAATGGCTGAGCTTGGACACGTCCATCGTCATGAAGCAAGTGGCGCATTAAACGGACTTTTCCGTGTTAGAGCTTTCACTCAAGATGATGCTCATATTTTCTGTAGAGAAGATCAATTAGTAGATGAAATTTCTAACCTACTTAAGTTTTATGATGAAATGTATTCGGTCTTTGGACTTGATTATCATATCGAGCTTTCTACTCGCCCAGAAGAAGGTTATATCGGTGATATCAATATTTGGAACAAGAGCGAAAAAATCTTAGAAGAAGCATGCCTTAAAACTGGTAAAGAATTTAAGATCAATCCAGGTGATGGAGCGTTCTATGGTCCTAAATTAGACTTTAAATTACGCGATTCAATGGGAAGAATTTGGCAATGTGGCACAATTCAACTCGATATGAACTTACCAGAAAGATTTGATTGTTTCTATATCGATAGCGATGGAAATAAGAAACGTCCAATCATGCTCCATAGAGCGTTATTAGGATCAATCGAAAGATTTATCGGTGTATTAATCGAACATTATGCTGGAGCTTTCCCTGCTTGGTTAGCACCAACACAAGTTACCTTACTTCCTGTAAACAATGATTTCCATCTCGAATACGCTTCCGCTTTATATAAAAAATTTAAAGAATTAGGCTTTAGAGTAACTGTTGATGATTCTAATGAGAAACTCGGATATCGTTTGCGTAACGCGCAAATAAACAAAATCCCATTCACATTGGTTATTGGTGATAATGAAAAAGCAAATAACACTGTTACATACCGTAAGTTTGGTGAACAAGCGCAAACAACAGTTACTGTCGATGAATTCATTAGTTTACTAACTGATACGATTAAAAACAAAAAATAATTTCAAATCTTGTTGACACTAAGATTACAGTAATATAGTATATTAACGCAAAATAACGTAGAAAGCAGAGGCACCCGCTTCTCGCCAGACCGAAATTTATTGGTTGGCTAACGCTACAAATCTTGGGGACTAAGATTGTTAACGGGTGCATGCTTGCATCCGTTTTTTTACGAAGGAGATGATTCTTATCTACGATCCAAATTTTGGCAAGAAGCCGAATAACGAAAATACTGACCTATTGAATGATAGAGTCAGATTCCCACAAGTCCGTCTTATCGGTCCTGGTGGAGAACAATTAGGCATTATGTCTTCACGTGATGCTCAATTAAAAGCTAATGAATATGATATGGACTTGCTCTGTGTCTCACCAAGTGCACAACCACCTGTGTGTAAAATCATTAACTACGGTAAATACCGTTACGAGCAACAAAAGAAGGCAAAAGAAGCTAAAAAGAACCAACATGTAACCACAACAAAGGAGATTCAATTAACTCCTCAAATTGGAATTCATGATATGGAAACCAAAGCTAAAGCAGCAGCGGGATTCCTTGCTGATGGCAACCGCGTTAAGGTTGGCGTTAGATATCGTGGAAGACAATTAAGTCACGTTGAAGTTGGAGAAGAGACCTTAGATAAGTTCGTCGCTATGTTAGAAAGTGTTGCAGTTGTTGACAAGAACAAAGTTCTTGAAGGCAAATGGTTAACACTCGTATTAGCACCAAAAAAGAAATAAAGTAGGAGGAAACAAATTATGCCAAAAATGAAAAGCAAAAAGGCTTTAACAAAAAGAGTTAAAGTCACTGGCACTGGTAAGATCGTTCGTCATCACGCTTACGTCAGTCATTTAGCCCCACGCAAGACGACAAAACAAAAAAGACATCTAATGAAGCAAACAGGAGTCCATAAGACAGACTACAAACGTTGCGTTCATTTGATTCAAAAGTAAGGAGGTAACTAAAGTATGGCAAGAGTAAAAGGCGGAACAGTCACACATGCCCGCAGAAAAAGAGTTCTTAAACGTGCAAAAGGTTACTTCGGAAGTAAACACTTACTCTTTAAGACAGCTAAAGAACAAGTAATGCACTCACTTAGATATGCCTACATTTCACGTAGAAATATCAAGAGAGATTATCGTAAACTCTGGATCAGACGTATCAACGCTGCTTGCAGAATGAACGACATTTCTTATAGCAAATTCATGTTCGGATTAAAGAAAGCTAATATTCAAGTTAACAGAAAAATGTTATCTGAACTCGCAATCAATGATCCAGCTGCATTCACCGAATTAGTGAATACTGCAAAAAAGAATTTAAAATAAGTTCTTAAAGCATAAAAAAAATACTCGACACATAATGTGCCGAGTTTTTTTGTCTTATTCTTCTTTTATAAACTTAACTTCAATATTTGCTAAGGCATCTTTAATTAATGCTTCGTAATCAAACTTTGTTTCAAATTCATGCACTTCATCAATGTTAGGTGCGGTCTTAGGATTCTTTGGTGTAAAGATTGTACAACAATCTTCGAAAGGTCTAATTGATATGTCATACGTATCAATCTTCTTGCTTATATTGATTATTTCAATTTTATCTAATGTTGCGCATGGTCTAATAACTGGAGTGGTTGTAACTTCGTTAATTACACGCATCGATTGTAATGTTTGGCTCGCCACTTGTCCGACTGATTCTCCATTTGCAATAACAGGACAATTTCTATTCATGGCAAGTCTACTGGCTAATCGATACATCATTCGACGCATTATGGTAATGCAGTAACTTTCAGGAACATGCTCATATATTGCTTCTTGAATCTTGGTAAACGGAACGATATGAAGTCTAATCTCGCTTTGATAAACATTAAGCTTACTTAATATATCTTCTAACTTATAAATAACACCCATTTGAGTATATGGAGGAGAGGCAAAGTGAATACATTCAATTTTCACTCCTCTTTTCATTAATAAATAAGCCGCGACTGGAGAATCTATTCCACCACTAAGCATCAACATTCCTTTTCCAGCAATGCCAAGAGGATATCCTCCAGCGCCTAAATATGTACGTGTAAATATGTATGCGCCTTCATTTCTAATCTCAATTGATAGATTAATATCTGGTTCATGAACATCAACCTTTAAGTTGGTGTTTTTTAAAATAACAGGTGCGATACAGCGGACAATTTGTTCACTATATAAAGGGAAAGTTTTATCACTGCGCTTACAATTAACTTTAAATGTTTGGCCTTTTTCTAAGTTAATTAACTCTAAAGAACTAGCTTTAATTACTTCCATATCTTTTTCACATTTATAAACTAAAGATAGGGAATATATTCCACTTACATCTTGTAAGCGTTTAATGACACTTTCAGCATCTTCGTCATTAAGCAAAACATAAATATGATCATATCTTACTTCTACTTTGGTAGAAGCAAAATCTTTTAAAGCATGACGAACATTAACACCAAGAAGTTTAATAAAATCTTTTTTATTTTTTCCTTTTGTGCCAAGTTCGCCAAAGCGAATCATTATGTGATCATATTTAATCATGATTTGACCTCTTTCATCACTTGAGTTAATGCATCAAGGAAATAGCTAACTTCCTCTTTATTATTAAATTCATTCAATGATAATCTAATAGAATTTTTTGCAATAGTTTCATTTTTACCCATAGCAAGTAAAACATGACTTCCTTTATCAGCTTTAGATGAGCAAGCACTTTTACTTGCCACCATTACACCTTTTATCGCTAATGCTTCAACAATAACACTGGCCTTTTTATTTAAAGTAGAAAAACTAATAATAAAAGGATTATTAATGTTGCTATTAATCGCAAAATCACCTTTTGCTAAATATTCATAAATTGGTTCCACTAATTCTTTAACATAGTTAATTCTTTTATCCATTTCGTTAAAAGCATGTTTAACCGCCACTAAAGAGGCTAAAGCCATAGGAGTATCATTAGTGCCACTTCTTAAACCTTCTTCTTGGCCACCACCAATTAATTGAGGGAATAAATCAATTCCTTTTCTTTTAAGGAGTAAACCACTACTTTTGAGTCCGCCTAATTTATGAAGTGATACGGTAATCAAATCAGCATCATTATAGTTAACGTTCACTTTGCCTACTGCTTGAACTGCATCAATATGAAAATATGCTTTGCTATTTTGTTTAATGATGTTGCTCATTTCTTTAATAGGCATAATTGCGCCAACTTCATTATTAACAGCCATGATAGACACTAATATAGTGTCCTTGCAAATTTCTTTTTTAAGTTCATCAAGTTTTATTACTCCATTATCATCAACAGGAATATAACTGACTCTAAAACCTTCATTTTCTAATTCTTTAAATACTTTTAATACAGAAGGGTGTTCAACAGTAGAAGTAATAATATGATTACCATTTCTTTTATAACGATAAGTAATTCCTTTAATTGCAAGATTATTGCTTTCAGTGGCGCCACTAGTGAAAATCACATTATGATTAGCAAGCTTAAAGCATTTGGCAATGTCATTTCTCGCTTTCGCTAAACGATAAGATGAATCTGCTCCCATACGATGTACACTGGAAGGATTTGCAAAGCTATCTTTAGTAGCTTCAATGTATGTAGTTAAAACACCTTCTAAAGGTTTAGTAGTTGCGGCATTATCAAAATAAATAAATTTATTTTCCATTTCGACTCTCTTCAACATGGCTACGTCTAAAGATCGCATTTGCTTCAACATAGACTTTATCAAATTGACCATTTCTAAATTCACTTTCGAGTGAAGTTAATTGTTGATGTACATCTGTTTGATGATTGCGATCACGATTAGCATAGACAATAGAAGATTCGGCAAGTTGTGCTTGGCGAGATTCTTCTTCGACCATATCAAAGAAGTTGTTAGCTTTTTCTTTTAAGTTTTCAGCTTTTTCATTAAGGGAATTAACATCAATAGGTTTAACTTTTAACGCTCCATCGATGTCATTTAATAATTCAAATATCTCTTCGAGAGTGTCACTATAAGGTTTAGTGTGTTCAGGAAGATTCATTGAAAGTAATGTATTTTCAATTTGTTTAGCGCGCGTGAAGTATAGAAAGACCATTGAATATGCTTCTTCGCAAGAAATCCTTAAGGATTCTAAATAGGCTTTAAAATCATTAAGCGCAGTATAAGCAATTTCATAATCATTCTTTAATAATTCAAGTTTAGAATGAAGAACGCTATAAGGTTGTTTTGTCTCGCTATGGATAAATCCATCTAGTGAACGTTTAGTAGCCCAAAGTTGATTAATATTATCTTTTAATTCTTCAATTCTTTCTTTTTGCTTTTCTTCTACTACGTAGACTTTATATACATCAGGTAAATATGCACATACTTTCAAGAAAGAATCATCTAGTACTTTAACCTTGCGATATAAGTCATCACTTTCATTTTCAAAAAGCTTTTTATCAGCGATTTCTTCTTCAAGAAGCGAATCTAATTGTTCAATTTCTTGAATGATGCGATTGCATTTTTCTAACACACCTCTAATTGATAATTTAGAAACATAGTCGGTAATTTTAGCAATTTCATCTTTCCATTTAATTAAATTAGCATCAACAGACAAATGATAAACAGGAACGCCCAAATTATTAACTTCGTGATAAAGGTTTTCTAAAACGGCAATCTTTTCCGGTATTACTTGTTGTAATAATGAACAAATATTTGGTAATTCATTAAAGATTTTAGATAAAGCCAATAAAGCAGAATTAATTGTAGGCACTAAAGCACTAGCATCATCGTATTCAGCACTTTCAATATGATTTTCATATTCGGCAAATGTTTCATCGAGTTTATCAAAAACTTGATTAACGGAGGATGACACCATTTCTAAGTCATTAGCGTTGCTAAAATAGTTTTGCTTCACTAAACGATATTTTTCTTTAAGTTTTAAAATGACTTGGCGAGAATCTTCTTCAAGTTTAATTAATTCATATAAGTCAGCATCAAGTTTGTTGACTGATTCTTCAAAAATCGCCACTGCCTTTTTGCCATCGCCAATAACTGATTGAATATTTTTATATTGGTTATTCGCTACTAAAGCATTTAACTGTTTAATAACAGTTTCCGCATAGCGATCATCACTATCTAAGATATCTTTAAATCTCTTTTGGAAAGTCGCGTGTTTATCAACGTATAAAAGATTAGTTCTACTAATAATCTCTAATCTATGAATATATTGGTTATCTTGTCCGATTAATAAAGCATCTAAATAAGAATATTTTCTTTCTAATTCACGAATTTGTTTTTTATATTTACGTTTGGAAAAGACAAATATATATAGAATGACGAATAAAATAACAAGAACAACACCTGCTACACTTAATCCAATGATTAACGCTAACTTCTCACTTTCACCCATACGTTATAAATATACTATATTTTCACTAGTGAAACCAACATATATTGTAAAAAGACTATAAATAATATTAATTTTAGTGAAAAAGATGAAAAATGCACACCTCGAAATTATAAAAAATAATGTTGACAGCAATATGATACTCATATATAGTTATTACTGCATGTAATGCAGCATGTAGATACCACTTGTCCGACGTTTGATACGACTGTGACAGAGTAACCTAAGCTATATGGTGAAATGATTAATCAAACATCCGGAGTGAGGAATCTGCACCTATTCATTATTTTGCAAGAAATAAGAAAGGAAGGATAATCATGAGATATACTGGATCAGATTGGAAAAGATCACGTCGTTTAGGCGTATCTTTACTTGAAAACCGTAAAGAATTCAAAAAACGTTCTTATGGACCAGGCCAACATGGTGCTACTCGTAAAAAGAAACCATCAGAATATGGTAAACAATTAATCGAGAAACAAAAGCTCAGACAAATGTATGGCGTGAATGAAAGACAATTCCGTCGTTTATTCATGATTGCATTATCTAGTAAAGAAGTTACCGGTTTCGCTTTCATGAAATTACTCGAATCCCGTCTTGATAACATCGTCTATCGTTTAGGCTTTGCTAGAACAAGAAGAGCAGCTCGTCAATTAGTTAATCACGGGCACATCTGTGTTAATGGTAAGAAAGTTGACATCCCAAGCGCACTCTTAAAGATTGGTGATGTTGTTTCTATTAAAGAAAACAGCAGAGACTTAAAAGTAATTAAAGAAGCAATCGAAAGCGCTGGCACACTCGTTGGTTGGGTAGAAGTTGATACCACTAAGTTATGTGGTAAGATGATTCGTGAACCTGAAAGAAAAGAACTTTCACAAGATATCACCGAATCCCAAATCGTCGAATACTACAACCGCAAGTTGTAATATCAATTACAGTCAAACAGAAAGCCACTCAAATTCGAGTGGTTTTCTTATATCCATCATATTTTAATCAAAATACCAAAATTAAAAATCAATCAACAGTTGTATTATTTCAATGAAAATACATCTTTTAGTTTAATATTTTTCTACATAATATTTATATTAGAAGGAGAGGAAATAAACATGAACTCGATAAAAATTGGAAATAACATACAAACATTAAGAAAAAGCTTAAAGATGTCACAAGCAAAACTTGCTGATAAAATTGGCATTTCATCACAAGCAGTTAGTAAATGGGAAAAAGGAGAATCTCTTCCCGAAACTTACTATTTACCAAAAATCGCCAAAATTCTTGGCTGTTCAATCGATGACTTATTAAATGACGAATCTCTTGTTTCAAAAAAGAGTAAAGGCAATATCAAACTTAATGAAATAGTAAAAGGTATTGATGAAATAAATAAATTAAAAATGTATCTAGGCGAAGACTCATTATTTTATTTAGGAGCAATAAAAGGTATTGATGGGGTAATGAATTTAGACTTTAATTTCTTATATGAAAATAGAAAAAATATATTAGTTATTGAAGCAATAATACAAGCATTACATCAAGGTTTTCAGATTGATAAAAACGAAATAGAAAACTTTTTTAACGATAATTTTAAAACCTATAACGAAATAATAAAATATGACTCACTTTATTGGGAGAATATTTATATTAATAAAGTAAATAACATCAAATTTAATAACTAATTTATTAAATAATTAA
>JAZLFA010000063.1:0-2222 GCA_045615545.1 Bacilli bacterium
AGCGAAAGTTGCTTTGGCTTACAACTTCTAATAGGTTTATAGTTTTTAACCCCGTTTTTGTTCATACCTAGATTCGTACTTATACCAGAAAGAATTCTATAGAATTCAATACTCACATCTTCTTTTATTATTTTGCTGTATTTTAGGAGTTCAAAATATAAGTAAGGTGAGCCTTCTTCGATAATAATAGTAAGCAAAGTAATAGCGATGTCTAACGCGAAAGTAAGATTATTAATCGAGTCTAAAGCTTTAACTCGAAAGTTTTCAAATCTGAGTTCAGTTTTCTTAAAGCGAAAATATTCTTCTATTCTCCACCTACTTGAATAGCGATAGACCATTTGGGATATTTCTTCTTTGGTTTTGATTTCTTTATTTGTTATCAATATAAGTGGTTCATCGCTGTTGTCCATATAAGAAATAATGATTGATAGATATTTTGGATAATCAGTTAATTTGCATCTTAACATAGTAGCTTTTATATACCTCTCTTTAGCGTATATCGTAATAGGAACAATAACCTTGCCTTTAATTGTTTTTGCTTTATCAAAGGCTTTTATTTTGCCTTTTTTGAACCTTAACCACCTATTTGAACGCATTCTGACAAGAAAATATTGATTAGCTTCATCAATCATCTTCATAAATTTAATATCATCATACCCACGATCTGCGACAAACATTCCTTCATAATCGTTAAGATGTTCAATTATTCTTCTTACACCGATATTAGTAATGTTATTTACTGATAGATAATCGTGTTCATTTGGAGAATGCACACGGTCATAAAATGGGATTGGCTGTTTCCTTTTATCACTTAATCCTGTAATAGTAGTGACTATGTAGCCGTGATCATATTTATTACTTTCCCCAGGATAAGAAGCATCTCTAACGTTACCTAGGCATTCAAAGTGTTTGCCATATGGTTTCATAATATCTGTATCATCAATAATAAATACTTTTTCTTTTTCTCTCATATAAGTTAGACCTACTTTGATAAGATTATATCTTTCATTTATATCAGGTATTCTCATTAAGTTTTTATATAATCTTTCATTAACTTTTTTAAGAGATGATTCTTCATTTAATGCATGAGCAATATCATTAAGAACTATACTTTTGCTTTTAAGAATTCCGTATATCATATCAAGGTAGAATTTATATTGACGACCTGTTGATTTTCCAACGATTTTACTAGTAAGACTTTTAATCTTTTCAAGGGTGTTGTGGCACAGTAAAATTGAGTCTTTCATAATTTCATACCTCTGATTTTTTTGAACTCGGATTTTTCAAAGAAAAAATAAACGAAAACACGTAAAAATCAAAGAAAATAAAGGATTTCTAACAAATTAATCAGTGAAAATTATGAAAGATGTGAAAAAAGGGGGAACTCAAATTATATAACTTTATTTATATAGTTTAATAGTAGTGGTATAAATAGAGGTTCGGGTTATGAAAAGATTATTAACTTTAATTGTTTGTTTGTTGAGCGCACTTTCACTTACGGGTTGTGCAGAAATTTTTGACTTCTTTAAACCTTCTTCAAAAGAAGTGTCTTCATCGGTGACTCTTAAAGTAGAAGAAATTACTTTAAATCAAAGTAGCGTCACACTAAATGCTGGACAAGATTTCCAAATTGAAGTTACCACCTCCCCGGATAGTGTATCAAGTGAATATTTACGTTTCGAAACTGAAAATATCGCTATTGCATCCGTTAATAATCAAGGCCTTGTTAAGGCAAAAGGTAATGGCACTACAAATATTATTGTTTCTAGTATTTTTGATGAAAATGTTTTTGCTAAATTAAGCATCACTTCAAAGGGTGTATCTTTAACTAACTTTAAGTTAGAAACAACATCTATTCATATGCAAGTGGGTGATGAAAAACAAATTGAAAAAACTATATATCCTAAAACCGCCTCTAACCAATGCATAAATTATTATTCTAGCGATGAAGATGTTGCTTTAGTAGATGAGGATGGCCTTGTTTATGCTAATGATGTTGGTTCTGCCGTAATAACAGCTGTCAGTGAGGATAAAGGGATTGTAAATACGTGTAATGTTACAGTTGTTGATGTGGGTGAATTAACCAAAACAGAACTTAAATATACAATGAAAGACTATACAACAAACCATATTGATAGTGGAACAGATGGATCTCCTACTACAGGTAATGTTTATGTCTTGGTTCTTCCAATCTTTTTCTCTGATAGTAATGAATTCATTAC
>JAZLFA010000064.1:0-15395 GCA_045615545.1 Bacilli bacterium
TATATAGCGAGCTTTAATGGATTACCACTTAACCCGGTAATGATATTAGAATAAATGACGCTCATTGAAATATTATTCACTAGATTAGCAACACCTAATAATGAATAACCATAAATGATGTTAGTAAAGCTACTACCAAATAAATCATGGATCTTCGTTAAACTAGCGATATCCATCTTTAGTTAACTAAGGAAGAAAGATAAGTTAATAAAGAAAAATAATACCTATCATTTTGAAGCGAAACTTCATTAAGTATTGGATCAGTTAATATCTGCTTGTTATTAAAGTCATATGTAAGATTAAATCCACTTACAAAAGTAGATTCGTTTTTATAGCCGATAAAAGAAATGTAACCCATATCTACGTCAACATATCCACCTTTGGTGAAGATGTTATTTGAGTATCCATTTAAAGCAATATTACCATCGACATAATTGTTACTTTTAACCTTATGTGTTGCTTCTTTATTTTTAGCAAAGTCGCTGCTTAAATATATATCGCTAAAAGTGACATCATTAATGGAAATATAATTATAATAATTATCTTTATCAATATAGCTAACAGTGATAACCTTACCCGAGAAGTTCACACTGCTGATATTTTTTACATCATGGGTTTCACTTTCCACTTTACCGCGTTTATTAATTTCTTTAACTAAGTTAGTGTACATTACTTCTCCAACTTCCCCTGGAGTAGGTTCGCTAGAACTACTACTACCACCTTTATTAAAAGACATATTGATAAATAAAGAGATAAGCACAAATAAAACGGCAAGTAATGTAATTAATACCATTCCCTTTACTAAAAGTGCTTTTTTTGCTTCTGGAGATTTATTCTCGCCAGTAAAACCTATTTTCATACCTGTTTTATTATGAGAAAAGAAAACCAGTTTTTCAACTGATTTACTTAATTAATATGCTAATTAACGTTTTTTATCTTATGTAATTATTTCTTTTTTATACAAAGCCATGATATAATCTGGCCCTTCTCTCCATAAACCAGTTTCAAAATCATTTAACAATTCATATGTCTTAGAAGATGTAAAGCGATACATTATTTCAGATTCATCAATATTAGTTGATTCTTCTAATAGCATTTCAACTATTATTGAAACTAGATTGTTTATACAATATTGTTTTTGCTTTTTGCTAATCATAATGTTTCCTTATAACTTGTAACGTATTCCAAAATAGATAATGCCTTATCTGTTTTTAAACAAATCTGATCTTTTAGTTTAATAGTTTTAAATTGAGATATCGCAGTTCTAACCGCTATAGGACTACCCGGTTTGCCATATGCTTCCGCCATGTATGCATTAATAACTAGAGAAGTTGTGTCATCCGCCACTTTGCCAATTAGAACTTCATACTTATTCCAGGGAATAGCTAAATCTATATATTTCTTTTCTCGATTACCAATAACACAGTTTAACCAATCCTTATCCGTATTCTTAAAGGTATAAACTAGGACGCCAGTGAAATCATAAAGTTTATATTCATTAACATAGCAAGTAGTCGAACCATTTCTTCTTGCAATTAAATGCGCAAATTTGATTGCTTGTTGCTTATCGGTAGTAACATAAAAACCCTTACCAAAATCTTTGCCTTCATTACTTTTGGTCAAATCTGATTTTTCTACTACCACATCACTACCATGATATACCGTTATATAATGTCTATCTTTCATATGATAACTTTCTTCTTATTCGGCTAGATATTTCTTTAACCACATCTTGAATGTCTCCAAGATGAAGATAATCAAAGCAATCATAAAGATAAGCAAAAATATTATATTGATTAAATAAGTTAGATGATTCTTTATACGAAATATTTTTATTCTTTTTAAATAGAGTTAATAATTCAGATTGATAATAATAAATTTGCCTCTTTTTAAGGGGGGAATATTCTAAATTATTAGTAATATTACTTATTCTTCCGTAAACCCTTTCCATAGCCTCTATTGTAACAACCCATTGTTTTCCATATTTTTCCACATCTTTTCCTTTTACTAACTTTCCGTTAGAAATAGCCTTTCTTAAAACACTATCATCAATGTTCCATTTTATAGATGCATCTTTTAATGAATAAATCTTGGAAAAAATATCGTTTGTCATAATCATATTATAGCACGGTATCGTGCATTTTCTATAATTTTTTTTATGAGATATATGGTAAAAGAAAACCAGTTATACTGGTTTACTTAATCAATACGCTAATTTATATATTTTTAATATTGTTTCATAATCAAGAGGTAAATACCCTCTAATCACTTTCGTCTTATTATTAGTGACTATATCACTCATCTTTTCTAAACTAACAATATCAACATCAAGTTCTTTTAACGAAGTAGGCATATTAATACTTTTATAATATTCTTCTTGTTTTTTAATTGCTTCTAATATTCCTTCTTCATCACTAAGTAGACTAAAGTCAATATCCCAAACATATGAAGCATATCTTTTCCATCTAGATATATTAGCTTTATAACTCACTCTTGCCCAACTACACCATAAAGCCGCTAAACCAGCTCCATGAGCAATATTAGGATATAATCCACTTAATGCATGTTCAAGTTGATGAACGGTAAGAAGAAAATCTTTCCCTTTATGCGTTAAGCCGTTATGCGCCAAGGAACTAGCCCACATCAAATTACTACGGGCCATATAATCTTTTGGCTCTAACATCGCTTGTTTGCCCCAATTAAAGACATTTTTAATAATAGCTAAAGCGATGTCATCAGTTAAACTCGCTTCTCCTAAATCAAAATATCTTTCAATAGAATGCATCGCAATATCAACAATCCCACACGCTGTTTGATAAGGGGAAACAGTATAAGTTAGTTCTGGATTTTCAATAGCAAAATCAAAGCGATTAAGCTCACTACAATATCCTTTCTTATTAACTCCGTTAGTGATAACGCAAGAATCAGACATCTCACTACCACTAGCACTGATAGTTAATATTGCCCCTTTATGTAATGTCTTAATAGGTTTTTTAACTAATATAGAATAATCCCAAACATCATCATCTTTATTCGCAATCCCGTTAGCGATATCTTTCGCGCTATCCATAACACTGCCGCCACCAATAGCTAAAACAAAATCAACATCTTCTTTAATACCAAGTTCTATTCCCTTATATACAAGATCAATAGTAGGATTAGGAGTTACACCTCCTAATTCAACATAGTTGATATTATATTTATCTAAACTAGATTTAACTTTATTTAGTAATCCAGATTTCACTACTGATCCTTGACCATAATGAATAAGAACCTTATTAGGTTTATATAAAGAAATAATTTCACCAATCATTTCTTCTTTATTTTTACCAAAATATACTTTAGTAGGAATGTTATATATAAAATCGTCCATATTTATCACCTAAAATTATTATATTCTTAACCATAAAAATAGTCTTTAATTAAATGTAAAGGTGGCACCCAAATGGATGCCACCATAAACTTTTCGTTAGAATAATAAATTAATATAATTCTATGTAATTGATAAAACAACGATTCTTGCACAAAATGGTAATTGAATTTGAAGCGGTAATTTCGAAAATTAACTCTCCATAATTATTTGCATCTTTTGATGCAGTTTGTTCTGTAGAATTATTAACAGAAACAGTATCGCTTGAATCAGTAGTCCAAGTATGAGCAGAAACAACCACTTTGGAAATAGAAACAGAGCTATCAAAGGTCAAAGTTAGTGTTCCTGAAGAAGAACCTCCACCGGTCTTAAGGAAACCAACATCTTGTTTCCAACCACTAGAAGAATTACCATTATAGATTTTCGAAGCAGTAACACTACTCAACAACGAAGAGTTGTTTGACATAGTCTTCTTTATTGTGGATAAAACTGTTCCTTTGTTAGCAGCTTTTCCACAGTTGGTATCGGTAAGTTCGCTTCCTTTACTACAGTCATTTGCTGTCAAAATACTGAAATCTAAAACACTAAATGCTGTCGCTGCTGCTTTAAATGTTGCTGCAATAGTAACAGCTGCACCACTAACAGTAAATTCTTTGTTTGAGGCAATATCTTCTCCATTGGCTGTTAATGTATCAAGTGTATATCCTTCTGCTGGACTTACTTCGATAGTTAGTTTAGTGCCATCAAGAACAGTATCACCACTATTAACTACAGTGTCTCCATTTTTCACAACAATAGAACCATTAGTTCCACAATTGATTGTAACTGCATAAGATGGAGCCGCCTCGAATGTAACTACAATAGACGCGCTAATATCTGGTTTTGCTACAGAAGTAGCTGTAATTGTAGCTGTTTGGGCACTAGTTGCAGTAACAACACCATCAGTAACAGTGACATTTTCATTATTAGATGTCCATGTTACATCAGTTTCGCTTGTTTGTGTTGGATTAAACACTAATAAATCATTTAAATCAATTGGTGTTCCAGCAGTTTCTGATTTAGAAGTTTCAGAGAAAGATAAACCTTTAAGTGGAACTTCTGGTTCAAAAACTTTAAACAATTTAACAGGTTGTTGACCAGAACCACTCTTATAAAATCTAAATCGCAAATTACCCGAAGCACTATTAAATGTGAAGGAAGTGGTATTGCTTATCAATGATGGGTTACCACTAGTGAAACTAATTGACACTGTTTGTGGAGAATCGTCGAATTTAATCGTATTGTTTCCACTAGTTCCAGAAATGTATTTATTTGCATTAGTGCCTGTCAAAACTTGAATTGAATAATCATTATCACCACTGTTCAATCTTTTTATTTCAACTGCATTTTGTGCTAGTGCATTGTCGTAAACAATGGTTGAAGAATAAGTACCAAGTACATGGCCATTAGCGACATCTAATCCATTAAAGACATACGCATTACTACCATTTACATAAGCAATCAAATATTTGCCATCTGTTAAATCATCAGTAGAATTAACTTCAACAAATTTTGCAGTCGGATATGTTGCAGTAACTGTGCAGTTAGCACTAAGTTCACTTCCATCTTTTGTAGTTGCTATAACCTTAATGTCACCGACATCTATAGCTTTAACAGTTACGGTTAACTCGGTTGTTGAAACAATTTCAGCTAATCCTTCAGATTCAGAATCAAGTGACCAAATTACTTCTTGTTTTGCAGTAGAAGGAGTAACTTCAGCAGTGAACACTACTGTTTCATCTAATTCAATTGAAGATTTAGAGGCAGTAACAGCAATTCCTGTTGCTATAACAGGTGCCTTAACAACAATTGAAACTGAATCAGTTAACGAATCATTATCATTACTCTTAACGGCTAGTGTAACGTTTCCAGCAGCAACACCAGTAAGTTTACAAGTGCCATCTTCATTATCTAACAATGAAACGTAATCTGCTCCAGAAGCAATTGTCCATGTTACATCTTTATTAGTTGCTTCAGTTGGAGCAATAACAGCGGTAAATGTAGCATTACCACCAACAGCTAATTCAAATGAACCACTAACTGGTTTTTCATCAATTGCAATATTAGTAGCAGCAACATAAAGTTTTTCAACGTAAACATAATCGCCACCATTTTTATTCATTTGAATTCCACTACTATGTCTTGTAAAGAATCCATGTAGGGTGACTTCTGCATTTTTAACTAATTTACCGGTAATACCAGTGCCTAAATTAGCGCTATAAACATAAATTGAATTCTTACATCCAGGAGTTTTAACGTTGAATTTTTGGTAATAAGTAGTCTTTTCTTCTGGATCATCTTGAATAACGCCAGACACATATACTTTTTGATAAGTGAAATCTCCTTCACTTTCACATTGTTCGTTAGCTAAAGTTAACGCTTGATCAGAAGTGAGTGGTTGTTCCAACGTTCCATAATTAAATGAATGTTTAACAGTAAATGTTTCAAACGTTCTTTCGTATGTGAATGAAGAATCTTTAGAATCAACAGCAATTAACTTAACTGTGTATTCTTTATTTAATGTTTCATCTTGAGGAATTGATAAATGATTGCTTTCAATAACTGCGTCATTTAATTTCCATGTGTATGCGAATCCAGCAGGTGCGCTAGGTAAATCAACTTCAACCGCTGTTGCATATTCTGTTTCGAATAAATCGTAAGCATCGATTGTAGCTTTTAACTCTGTTCTAGCACCGGTGATGTTAATATTGCCACCACAAATAATTTTTACTGAAATGATATAGATAGAGTTTTTCGTACAAGTAACAGTAAATGAGATATTACCAGACAAACGTGATTCCAAATCATAAGTTAATGTACGAGGAGTTGATCCTTCATCTTTAGGTACAACCACATTTTGACTTCCAACAGAAACATCTCCGACTTTAAATTCAACACTACCAACACCATCGTTTTTATTAGTGCAATAAGTTAATACGATACTTGTAACATCAGAATAGAACTTGTCAGATGTGACAACAACTCCAGTATAACTTGTAGTTATTTGTACACCATTGTTGCTATATCCGCCTTCTAATGTACCTTTCCAAGTAGAATCAGAAGTACTACTAGTAACCCAATTTTTGGCAGTATATGTTGAAGTATATTCGTGAATTTCTCCAGCAACGACTACATCATATTCATATGTATTAGCACCATGTGCGTAGGAAGCAATTACGGATCCTTTTTCGCTTGAGCTATTTTTATATGATTTGGCATCAATGACAAATTCTTTAATTGTATTTGGATAATTACAGTTATCAACTACGATAGCGTCCCCAGTAGCGTTACAGCCACCACCGCTATACTTGTAGCCTGTGTAATTACCATGGCCTAAGAATGTTGAAGTAGTAATGTTAACAGTACCGCCTTTAACATATAAGCCAGTTAAGCCAGAGGCAACACAATTTGTCATTGTTAATGCGCCACCACATGGCCAATAGATAGCGACATCACCGCCACTAACATAATCGCCATTTTCATCAACAGTTCCAGAAACAAATGTTGAATTTGTTAATGTAGCATTTGAATCATCACCAGCATTATTACCATTCGAGGTAATACAAGAGTTAGCACCATAGTTATAAACTTTAGCGTTATCAACTGTAAGGCTAGCTGATGTTGAACTTGAACCGAATAATGTAATTGTTGCGTCAGCACCAGTTTCACATTCAGTGACAAGATCTAAATTATTAATAATTAAAGTAGAGGAATCGACACGCGCTACACGATAATAACTAGTGATAGCGCCTTGTTTTCCTTCACTTTCATTCATTGTTAATTCGGCACCTTCATAGATACCAACAAAAGCACTAGCGGAAGTAACTTCATTATCAATAACAAATGTAACTTTTGTAGTAGAGCCAGTAATTACAAATGCATATTGTAAATTGGCAGCACTAGCACTAACACTTTCTTTTGTATAATTATATGTTTCACTAAAGTGAATAGTAATTGATTTGTTAATTACAATTGTTTCTTCAGTATCAACATTAACGATATTAGAAACTGTATCGCCATTTTCACTTTCATTAACTGCATCAACAAAATCTTGGTAATAATATGTTACTTTATTTGCTTTAGTTAATGCGGCAACAACATTGGTATCATTAAATTCGATTGTGCCTTCAAATTTATCAGAAAGAACAACAGGACTTAATTCAGTCAAGAATAAAACTGATTGAATAATACCAGGTTCCTCATCTGGATCACCAAGAGTGATTGATTTTACTTTAGATTTGGTTCCAGAAGAGACAACTTCCACAATACCATATCCATGATCGCTAGTGATGACGGAGCCTTCCACAAATAAGGTGATATCTCCACCATTATAGTTATCACTACTATCTAAAACGATAGCGTTACCATTGGTATTAGCACCATTGTTGTTTCCTGAAATAGGAACACAAGTACCAGTAGCACCAATAGTTGTACCAGAGATAATAATATTGCCAGCTTTAGCGTATAAACCAGTATCACCTTCAACAAATGAATCATTGATAGTGACATCTCCGCCACCGCCGATATATACTGCAATATCATCTACTGATTTTACTGTTGCGCTATTAATTTCTATATCGCAATCAGTACAAGTACCATTACTTTGAATAGCAGCTTGTTTCTTACCTTCTAATGAAGTATATGTTCCACCATTGATGGTTAATGAACCATTATCATCATTAGCTTTACCAACTCTAATAGTACCAATAACAGCGCTGGTATCACCATCTACTAATGGTTGACCATTAATTTCTAAGTGTGCGCCTTTATGGACAGTGAATAATCTACCAGTAGCTTGGGTAGATGTTATTACATGTCCTAATAAGTTAATTGTTAAATCGTGATCAATGAATTGTTCAGTAGCAATACTAATATCGTGAACGATATTGATTGTGTCGACATTATCATTTGCGAGTAAGTCTTCAAAACTACCAACAACAAATTCGCCTTTAACAGGAGCGACACAAAGTCCTTCGCTAACATAGTTACCATTAAATGTATCGTCACCAGTTGATGGATCAGCTGAGAACGTACCACCATTAACAGTAATATGAGATAAGTCATAATCATTCCTAATATTAATATTTACGATGTTATAGCCTGGGATTGGTTCACTCTCTGGATCAACAAAGATGAAGTGACCACCGTTGACTACTAAGTCAGCAGTATTGCCTGGAACAGCATCATTACCATAGGTAACATAGACAGCTGATGAATTAAGTTGTCCGCCATAAATACCACTGTTAATGATAATGTGGCCATTTGCATAAGCAGTAAGAGGAATATTATCTGTTCCCTCTCTTGCTAAGATAGCGCCATCATTACCACTATCAATAAATGTAACAGTACCAGCAATTACTTTAATCATGTAATAGCCGTCGTAACTTTCAGCAGTAGTAATTACGTGATCATTAAGATCAAATGTTAATTCTTTACCATCAGCATTAATAACTAATTCTTCTATTAATTTAATTTCAGCTTCAACTTTAATTACATCATCAGTTACAGAAGCTGTTACTGCATCAACAAATGATGTATAACCATGGATTACGCCATTTTCATCAGTAATAGAAGCTACGACATTACCTTCAACTTCAGTAAAGATTTCATCATGACCTGTATGAGGTTGAGTTGTGTAACTTGGGCAGTTTTCACCACCGTGACATGTATATGAATGGATCCATGATTTTGTTTCTGTATCATATGTAATTCCATTATCCACATCTTTTGCGTGAGTAACTTTTGGAATTACTTCATCATATTCCGCTTCACACTTACTACAAACCCAATGGATATTACCATCAGCAGATTCAGTAGCAGGATATGATTTAGAATCATCTTTTGTAAATGAACATGGTTCAGTGACAGGAGTATAAGTACACCCTTCTCTAAAACATGATGTTGTATGGGTTGATTCAGCTTTTGTATCTTCTTCATTCCATACAGTGTGTAAATCGTGATTTTCTGGATCGATTTCAATAGTTGGATCGAATGGTCCAGTTAATTTACCTGTTTGAGAATCATATTCTTCATAACAGCAACCTTCTTCACGATCACAAACCCAATAAGCTTCATGACCTTCTGCTACGCAGGTTGGGTCTTGTTTTTCAACTTGATGGACATTTAAATGTCCTAATGGAGCGATGTGTTCTTCGTGTTCACTTTCATAACCACAAACTTCACAATAATCGTATGCTCCATGTCCTTCTTCGGTACATGTAGGTGCTAATGCATCGACATGTTTAAGTGTACATGCTGTTTTGCTTTCCTCTTGTTTTTCACCACAGACACTACAGACATGGTAATGGAATTCACCTTTACCATCGCTTTCCCATTTTGTTTCATCGAAATGGTGTTCGCCTTTAACAAAGATATCATCAAAGTAATTAACTTCGACTGTATGTTCTGCATCTAAGAAGAATGCACCACAATCATTACATGTCCAATATTCTTTATTACCATTTACTGTACATGTAGCCGCTACAGCATCGTGATGTGTAACACTTGCGTGTGTACATGTTTGATTTTCAATATAATATTGAGCTTTTTGTTGTGTGCTTGAATAAGCGGCAAATCTTGGGCTACTGCTATTGTATTGAATTGAACGAGTTGTATCATTAAAACTAGCACTAAAGCCAGCCTTTTCATCCCATGTCCAACTGAATGGTCCTTCAGTTAACTTCAAGGTGTTAGTGTTAGTACATGATAGATATTTAGTAACTGTTTTTTCATTACCAGTAACATCAACGCATAATAACCATGTATCATCTTCGGTATTTTTCTGCATTCTAATTGGGAATAATCCAGCAGGATCTTCACCAGTTATGTCTGCAACATCACCGTAATGAGTTGATTTGGAGGTGTTAATACCACTAAGCTCTTTTCTTGTCTCACCAGATTCATATGTAAACAAGAATTTCTTTCCATCAACTGGAGCAAAGTTAGGTGCAGCAACCCAGGCTTTTTCAGCTGGTCTAGATTTACTAACTGTAACTTCAATATTAGTTTCTTCACTAATAACAGCAACATTATATTTGCCGTCATTTTCAATATTTAGTTTTTCTCCATTACATGTTACTTTAGTAACAAAGTAACCTGTTTGAGTTGTAACTGTAAATGTAATAACATCACCAATAATGGCTTTTGTTTTATCATCAATTGATGTGGAATAACCCTCGCCTTTAGAAACAGTAACAACTGATTCTTTAAGTGAAAGGTCTAAGGCTTCACCTTCGCTATTTTCAACTCCGCCATAATAACCTTTAATTTTACTAATAACTACAAGGTCGGCGCCAACAACTAAATCATGGCCTGTGCTGTTGACCAATTTATATAAGTTGAATGATGAGGTACCATCAGAAAGAACACCGTTGAATGAAGTTTCATAAAGTGCTAATTCTGTTAATCTACCTTTGTAACAATAGTAATTTTCACTGACGCCTTCTTCGGCTTCGGCAAGTTTAGCAACTTCATCAACTGCTAATAAGCCAGTAATTGTTTTAGGTGCGCCTAATTCAGTTACTTTTGTATCTTTGCATACGCTACAGGTTGATACAACTTTACCAACTCCGCTAGCGTAACTTAAGGTATCTTCGTATTTGTGGCCTTTAGCCTCTAATTTGCCTGCCCCAACTTTCCAGGTTTCTAAATCTGTAATTTCTTGAGTAGCATCTTCGGTTGTGAAGAATTTACCACAATCTTCACATTTCCAGTAATCGTTCCAACCATCTTCTGTACAAGTTGGAGCTTTGCCGTCAATCTTTACACATTCATGTGTATGTATAGGGGCAATTGAACTACTACTCGGAGATGGGGTAATACTAGAACTACTTGGTTCAGGAGTAATACTTGAACTACTTGGTGTAGGAGTAATACTTGAACTACTTGGTGTAGGTTTCTCGCTAGAACTACTCGGTTCAGGTTTCTCGCTAGAACTTACAGGTGTAGGTGTTTCACTACTGGAACTGATTGGTTCTGGAGTAATACTTGAACTTGGATCTGGCATGATTGAGCTCGAAATGTCTTCACTTCTGCCAGAACTTGAATCGCTTGAATAATGACTCGTACTGCTGGAATCTGGTCCTTCACTACTAGTGGAGATTGGTTCTGATCCACTAGAAGAAGAGGATTCACTTGATGGAGATGTACTATTAGTTAATCCACATCCAGTGACTAAGCCAACAGTGAGCAAGAAACAAGCTAAAGTTATAAGTTTCTTTTTCACTACTTTTTCCTCCTAAAGCTTCTGAAAAATAACGCTTTATTTCTAGGGTAAATTGACTAAAAAACAATAAAAAAGAGGGCAGCACCCCTCATAATTTGTTATTTTAGTTGAATCACCCTAGCTAAACACATGCCTTAATTTTACCGAATAAATTATATTTATAAAAGCACAAAATTAATTGGAAAAAATGATTTTTTCTTATGTATGTTATGCGTATATATGTTAACTTTAGTTAAAATAAACAAAAAGTTTAGTAAGTTAGGTTAATAATTTTTTTTGCCAATATTTCGTGTATTTATTTTTTATTTTTTAATAAGTTCAATCGTTATAATCGATGTCGCCCCATTTAACATGTGCATCATGCTTTTTACGTTCAACAGTGTTAAGAATTTTCTTTCTCATTCTAAATGTTGATGGGGTAATTTCCACTAATTCGTCGGAATTAATGTAATCTAAACAAGCTTCAAGTGACATCTTACGAGGTGTTTTTAGTACCACCGTATTATCTTTAGTAGAACTTCTAACATTGGTCTGATGTTTTTGTTGGGTAACATTAACAACTAAGTCCATGTTATATCTATTTTCACCCACTATCATACCTTCATAAACTTCTGTACCTGGTGTAATAAACATAGTACCTCTTTCTTCGGTATGTTCAATAGCATATGGAGTAGCGTTTCCGCCCTCACTAGCAACTAATACACCAATAGCACGTTCACCTAGGTGTGCGCTTACCATAGGACGATATTCTCTAAAAGTATGAGAAATAATTCCTTCACCTTTAGTGAGAGATAAGAAATTATTAATAAAACCAAGCAAACCACGGGATGGAATAATATAGCTAAGAATAGTAACTGTATCTCTGGCGTCCATATTAATTAGTTCACCATTACGTCCACCGATGATGGTCATAATATCGCCAACATAATCATTTGGTACATCAATCAATAAATCTTCATATGGTTCGCACTTAACTCCATCGATTTCTTTAACGATTACTTGTGGCTTACTAACTTCGAGTTCAAACCCTTCTCTTCTCATATTTTCTATTAAAATAGAAAGATGGAGTTCGCCTCTACCAGAAACAATCCAAGTTTCTGAGTTAGTTACTCTATTAACTTTTAAAGCGACATCTCTTTGAGTTTCTCTAAATAATCTCTCTTCAATCTTACGAGCAGTAAGTTGATCGCCATCTTTTCCACTAAGTGGAGAAGAATTAACACCAAAAGTCATTTGTAATGTTGGTTCATCAAGTTTAATTAATGGTAATGGATTTTCTTTATTTGGTAAACATATTGTTTCACCAACATTAATATCGGTAATTCCCGCAATTGCAACCATATCTCCTGCTTCAGCATGAGAAATTTCTACACGTTTTAAGCCTTGGAAACCATATAATTTCATAATCTTGAATGATTTATATGTACCATCTAAACGGCAAACGCTTACAGTGTCACCTAATTTGATCTCACCTTTTTTAATCGTACCAATACCAATTCTACCGACAAAGTCGTTATAGTCTAATAAAGCTATTTGAAGTTGTAATGGTAAATTTATATCCGCTTTTGGAGCTGGAATACTAGAAATGATTGTATCAAGAACACAATCCATACCACTTTTTTGAGTGGTTAAATCTTCACTCATCGAACTAGTACCCTTTAAACCACTTGTATAAACAACATCAAAATCTAAAAATTCTTCTGGAGCGTCTAATTCAATAAATAAATCAAGCACTTCATCAAGAGTCTTTTTGATATTAATATTTGGTCTATCAACTTTGTTGATAACCACTATTGGTTTAATATGAGATTGTAAAGCTTTCTTTAATACAAATCTAGTTTGAGGCATTGTTCCCTCAAAAGCATCCACTAATAAAAGAACGCCATCAACCATGTTCATAATTCTTTCCACTTCGCCACCAAAGTCTGCGTGTCCAGGGGTGTCAAGAATGTTTATTTTTGTATCTTTATAAAGAATTGAGGTTGTTTTAGCTAAGATAGTAATACCTCTTTCTCTTTCGATATCATTACTATCCATAACGCGGTCATTTACTTCTTCGTTTTCCCTAAATGTACCCGAGCATTTTAGTAATTGATCTAGCAATGTTGTTTTACCATGATCGACGTGAGCAATGACTGCAATATTTCTAATATTCATAAATAATCACCGGTTATGTATTTTACATAATGATTGATGTTTTGAAAAGTATTTTATGAAAAATTAATCCAATTTTATAAAATTTGCATTTTGATGTGTATATATAAATAGGGGCCTACCTAAGAAATGAGGTGTGCAAATATGTGCATATCCGAAATCCTCTTGCAAAGAAAGGATGTCCGAGAAGTTGGATTATGTTATCTTACTTCTATTAATTGTGTTTGCAATTATTCTAGCCATTAAGCATTAGAATAAAAAAAGGACGTATCGTTGGTTAGCGATACTTCCCCCAAACATAATTATATTAACCCGGATTGGTCCCCTTTGCAAGAGGGCCCCTTAACTTATCGTAATTATAAAAAGGACGTATCGTTAGTTAGCGATACTTCCAAAGAACATAATTATATTAACCCGGATTGGTCCCCTTTGCAAGGGTGCCCTTATTATAGTTCTCTTTCTTTTACCCGCGGATCAATATGAACCGAACAATGTTTAACATTTTCGTATTTTTCTTCAATTTTATGATGGATTTTACTACCAATTTCATGGCCTTCTGAAACAGTGATATTTGGATCGACCGCAATTGAAAGTTCGATATAGATTTTATTGCCAAATTGTCTTGTTCTTAATTTATTAACATTTCTTACGCCTTCAGATGACTCAATTAACTTAATTAATTCATCATAAAATTCTTGCGGAGCAGCTTTGTCCACTAATTGATCAATGGCTTCCTTACAAATATCGTAACTAACTTTAAGGATAAATAAGGCAATAATTAATGACGCAATTGGATCTAAAATAGCCCAATATCCACCAATCATAATACCAACAATACCAAGTACAGAACCAATAGAAGAAAGCGAGTCTGATAGATGATGATATGCATCTGCTTTAAGAGCGGTAGATTTTACCTTCTTTGCGGCACTTAGAGTATAAATGAACATCCAAAATTTAATCACAATTGAGGCAATCGCAAATCCTAAAGCAAGATAAATAAAACTACTCTTTTCAGGAATATTACCTTTAGAGAAATCAATAATTGATATGATACCGTTATAACCGAGTAATACAGCGGTGCCAACAAGAAGCATTGCTAGTAGAATACTGGCTATAGATTCCATCCTTTCGTGTCCATATGGATGATCTTCATCGGCTTCTTTATTAGAAAACTTAGCGCCTATCATCACGATAATAGTTGATAAAACATCACTACCACTATGAACACCATCAGAAATTAATGATGATGATTTTGCTAGAGCACCAGCGATAATTTTCCCAATAGTCAAAATAGCGTTCATCACTATAGTGACGATACTTACTTTATAAATGATTTTTTTATTATTAAGCTCTTTCATATTTGCTCCTATGTAACACTGTCCCACAGATACCTGCTGCATAAGCCCGACTACGAAGAGTCTGTTCAGTTAACTCAATAATATCAAAGTTAGAATATTTTGCAATATGATTGAACTACTCCCACTTAATCACAAGTGATTTGAAGATGGGAGATTCCTAGGCAAGGCTAGTATTCTAGCCAGTAAGTAGGCTATCCCCGTAGTTCCTACGGTTAGATTGTATTTGTTAATTAGGAAGGCTTAACAATCT
>JAZLFA010000065.1:0-30927 GCA_045615545.1 Bacilli bacterium
AAACCGAACACATCGATTTCGACTTATCTTTTGTTAAGTAGTTCCTAAATTTATTTAGGATTTAAGAGAAAGCTCCACAAAGAGAACTGTTTTTGTCATACAAATCAACTTTCTCTTGATTTATTAATAGTTAAATCCTCCAATAGAGTTATTTCATCAGCGATGAAACTAGTTTCATCTTTATTTGTTCTAAAGCCACCTTTAACGATGACGATGTTATTTTTATCTAAAATGGTGGCACATTTACTATATGCATCAGAGAATATAGTTATTTCTAATTCTGCACTTTGATCATAGACCTTAACAAAGGCCATTTGAGTGCCTTTTTTAGTGTTAATAATCTTTTTACTTCTAATGATGCCAGCGATACTTACTTTAGCATAGCTATCTATGTCTAAATCACAAATAGAAACAACACCAAGTTTCTCTAATTTTTCTTTTTTATAATTTAATGGGTTATCTGCTAATAATATTCCTAATGAGTCAAATTCTAATTCGATATTCTCTTGTTTATTATCTTCAGCTTCAAGCATATTTGGTGCCTGCATAAAAGAATCACTTAATGATAATTGGCCGTCTTCGCTATAATTCAATTCCGCAAATTGCATAGCGCGGTGGATGGATGCTTTCATACTTGCTCTACTCGGATAGAAGCAGTCAAGAGCGCCGCTATTGATTAATGCTTCTAAATTTTTCTCGCTTAGTGAATATGAATACATTCTTCTTACAAAATCAAAATAATCTTTGAATGCACCATTAAGTTCTCTTTCATGTAATATTTCTTGTACCAAAATATAATTCACTCCGCGTATTTCGCTTAATGGGAATAATAAATTATTCTCTTTGATTTTATATGTGGTATTACTTTCATTTATATTTGGCGGAAGAATATTTAGACCGATTTGTCGCATCTCTATTACATATTCTGCGAATTTTGCATCTCCACTTGAAGCGCCAATTTGCATAATTGCCGCATAAAATTCAATTGGATAGTGGCTCTTTAAATAAGCCATTCTACAGGCAGTAATCGCGTATGCACATCCATGTGATTTATTAAAGCCATAATTAGCGAATTTTGCGATTGAATCATAAACAAGCTTTGCTTCTTTTTGGCTATAACCATTGTTGATACATCCTTGGATGAATTTTGCTTCCATGCTTAATAATATCTTGGCATTCTTTTTACTAATCGCGCGTCTAAACATATCTGCTTCACTTAGTGAAAAACCTGCCATCTCTTTAGCGATGGAGTTTACTTGTTCTTGGTAGACAATAATTCCATATGTTGGTTCGAGAATATTTTTAATTTTGTTTGATATATAAGTTGGTTGACGTTTTCCTTCTTTACACTCAGCGTAGGTTTTAATAGAGCCCATTGGCCCAGGACGATATAGAGATAATAAATCGACAACCTCCATAAACTTATTTGGTTTTATAATTTTTGCCGCTCTTCGCATACCGGGCTGTTCAAGTTGGAAAACACCCAATGTTTTTCCTTTTGCAATCAATTTATATGTTTCTTCGTTGTCATATGGAATATCTTCGCACTTTAAATCGATATTTTTATTTTCTTTAATCAATTTCAAACATCGATCAATAATTGTGAGATTCCTTAAAGCGAGGAAGTCCATTTTTAGGAATCCTTGTTCCTCAATATATTCAGATTCGTATTGAGATACATAGTTATCGTTGATATCTAAAAATATTGGGATACTTTCTTCGATTGGATTGGCACTTAAAATTACACCGGCTGGATGTAATCCAGTCTGTCGTGGTAATTTCTCAAGTTTACTTGCCATTGTAACAATTTCTAAGTAATACGGATCGCTATCGACTAGATTTTTAAATGCTGGGAATTTTTTATAGCATTTTCTTAAAGTAATTTTCTTATTTTCTTCTTCGTCATCTTTTGTTAATGGAATTGCTTTTGATAAGTTAGAAATTAGCCAATCATGATAACCATAAATTCTACCAACATCTCTAAGTGATTGCTTGGCCAATATACATTGGATAGTGGTAATGTTACTTACATGGTTTTTGCCATATTTTTGACGCATATATTCAACCATTTCATCGCGCCTTGTATCCATAAAGTCAATATCAATATCTGGAAGAGTTTTTCTACCCTCATTTAAAAATCTTTCAAACTGCAAATCATATTTGATTGGATCGATTTCGTGAATGCCTAATAGATAAGCAACTAAGCTTCCGCCTGCGCTTCCTCTGCCTGGACCCACTAAAATGCCTTGGCTTTTAGCGTATTTAACATAATCTTGAACGATTAAGAAATAATCAGCAAATCCCATGGAGTTTATAACTCCAAGTTCATAATTAATCCTTTCTAAATAACGTGAGTCTAAAGCTAAACCTTTTTCACCTAACCCTTTAATTACTAAACTTTTAAGTAATCCTTTTGAATCTCCTCCGTTAGTAAAAGAAAGAATTTCTCCACGTTTTTCGTGATAGTTAAAAGTTGATGATTTTACGAGTTTAATCGTATTCGCTAATTCTTGTTTTGTGTATATCTTTTGATAGTCAGTTTCTTTCATGAAATATTCTTGACCATCAAGTTTCTTTTCTTCAATTTTAATATCTTCATTAATAGCGTCAGTCATCTTTAAGACAATCGCATCATTTTTGTTTTGATATCTAATTGATGGGAAAGCAATTGTTTCATATGAATGTGCAAAAGCGAATTTTCTAATCTTATTAGCATAGCTAACATCCGCTTTAGAAGTAACTTCAACCCCTAAGTAAAAGTTATCAAATAATTTTGCGTATTTATTTACTAATCGATTGAATTTATTATCTTCGTCAATAAGATTAGTGAATGTTTCGTTAAATGTTCCCTTTTTTGTATCAACAATTCCAATTAGGCCAGTATGCTTATTGAAACTCTCTAAAGTAAGTTCGTTTTTCTTAGCTTTGCTTGATATTTTTATTAGCAAACGATAACTTTCTTCGCTTGTTGCATATACGGCAAAATGGTTTCCATCAAGTTCAATAGATAAAGCAGGGAGGAATGGCTTATTAATTTTCTCCATGGCATTAACAAAGCTTGGAAAAGAAAATAAACTTCCTTCATCGGTAATGGCCGCGCCAAAATAATCGTTAGCTTTAATAGATTCAACTATTTTACTAACGGTTAATCCACTCTTTAGGAAAGTATAACCTGAGATAATGTGTATAGGCGCAAATAGCATATACACATATTATATATGTACGTGAGAGGATAATAAATAAAAACTGCCTAATTTTTAAATCAGGCAGTTGTTTTATATTAACGGAATAATGAATCAAGGTCATCAATGAATAGTGGTAATTCGCTAATTTTGTTTAGCTTTGCGCCACTTGCTTGTTTGTGGCCTCCACCTTCCCATTTGGCAGCGACATCATTAATGGCTTTTTCTTTGCTTCGTATCGATACTCTCCAGCAGCGATCCTTAGGATCTTCAGTAATAGAACACCAAGCGTTTATTCCTTCAATGTTAGAGAATAAATTAACATTTTCTTTTCCGCGTTCGGTAGTGATGTTAAGTTCTTCTTGTGTTTTAGCATCAAGAACGTAATATGCAACTCCGTGCTCGCTCACACTAAAGTTAGAAAGAATATATTTAGTTACATATAAGTCTTCCAGTTTCTTTACGTACATGTTTTGATATACTTCAGAAACATTTAATCCTGTTTTAACTAGTTCTCCCGCGATAGCGAAAGTGTGTTCTTTTACACTAGAGAAACGGAAGTTTCCAGAGTCTCCGCTTAAACCAATATAGAAGTAATAAGCAGCCTCTTTACTCATTTGATAACCTTTCAGGTTAAAACACATATTTGCCACAAGTTCACTAGCGGCAGCCATACTTGTATCAACTACAGTTATTTTTCCCCAAGATTCCACTAATGGGTGATGGTCTAATCTAATTTTAAATTTAGCTTTTTTAAATCTTGGATCAGCGATTCTCGATTTATTAGAAACATCAACAATAATTCCTAAGAATGGTTTTGTAAACCACTCATCATTTGGGCGATCCATTTCAGGAAATAATCGTGGAGTAAATGTGACATGATTATCACCCAAGACAATAACTTCTTTATCTTTAAAATTATCTTTAATCCAGGTTGCTAAACCCATTTGAGTTCCTAAAGCATCAAAATCTGGCATGATATGTCTAAATATCGCTATGCGATCATATCTTTTAATCGCACTTAAAATACGAGAATATTCTTTTTTATATTGTTTACCAACTGTTTTGATAATCTCTGGAATTTCTACTTTCATTGTTATTCACCTTTAATGCACATGTCATATGCATCACGTGCAATCATAACTTCTTCATCAGTTGGAATGACAACTACTTTTATTTTGCTATCTGGAGTAGAGATAACTCCTTCTTTTCCACGAAGATTGTAGTTTAATTCTTTATCGATGTTAACTCCAAAAGCTTCATGTAATAAATTACCAACAGCTTCTCTTGTTCTTGGTTCGTTTTCACCAATTCCAGCTGAGAAAATAATTAAGTCACATCCACCTAATCTAACATAATATTGACCAATGAAATCAGCGATTCTTCTATTAAAGATATTATTTGCTAATATCGCGCGTTTATCGCCCTTTTCAACTGCTGCTAAAACATCTCTTGAGTCATTTGAAATACCGCTTACTCCTAAGAAACCAGATTGTTTATTAAACATTTGGTATACTTCTTCAGCTGATTTACCTGTAACTTTGACAACGTAGTTGAATACACTTGGATCCATATCTCCTGTACGAGTACCCATCATGATGCCACCTAAAGGTGTTAATCCCATAGATGTTGCAACACATTTGCCATCTTTGATAGCGGTAATGGAACTTCCACTTCCAATATGACATGAGATAATGCGTGGGTGTGCAATACCTTTAACATATTTAAGTGCTTCTTGCGAAAGATATTTATGACTTGTACCATGAGCACCGTAACGTCTAATATCATATTTTTCACTTAATTCGTATGGGATTGGGAATGTGTAATCTTCTTCAGCCATGCTTTGATGGAAAGCAGTATCGAATGTTGCGATTGCTGGACAGTTAGGAAGAACTTCCTTGAATGCACGGAAGCAGGTTAAATGTGCAGCATTGTGTAATGGTGCTAATGGAATGAGCGATTCAATCTTAGCTTCTGTGTCTTTATCAAACATAGCAGACTTTGAGAAATATTTACCACCTTGAACAATACGATGACCGATTGCTTTGATTTCACCAAAATCACTGATAATACCTTTACTCTTCAATGCTTCTAAAACAGTTTGAGCTGCAACACCGTGATTTGGGAAGCTTGGATTGGTGACATCTTTCTTGTCTCCATATTTGATTGTGAAGATGCCGTCGGCATTGCCAATACGTTCGCAGTTGCCGCTACATATGACTTTCTCTTCGGGCATTTCATATAATTTGAATTTCAAGCTACTTGAGCCTGAGTTAATTGTCATGACTTTTGCCATATTATTACCTCTTTTTCGCTAAATATTATCGCATATTTTAATTATTGTTTCAATTATATTGAAATATATTGATAATTTTATAAAAAAACTTTTTTCTTTTTATAAGAAATGATAAATAGGGTATAATTTTTATGTTAATAAAAGGAAAGATTAATTATGGCATTTGGACTTCTCTATGATTATTTGATGGGTCAATGTATTGATGCTCATCAATATTTTGGTGCCCACTTTGTGGAAAAAGAAATCAAAGTTGGACGCAAAAAAGAAATTGAACATGGTGTAATATTCCGCCTTTATGCCCCAATGGCTGATGATGTCAGCGTTATTGGTGAATGGAATGGCTGGGATGTTGGAGCCAACAAGATGAACAAGATTGATGATTGTGGTGTTTGGGAATGTTATATTCCAAATTTACAAAATTACCAATCTTATAAGTTCCACTTTAAAAACTGTAAAGGTAGATATGTTGATAAAATCGACCCATTTGCATTTTATGCTGAAGTAGCACCTGGAACATGTTCTAGATTATTCGATAATCGTTACTTTGCATGGCACGATGATGATTGGCTTAGAAGCCGTTCACGTAACTTTGATCGCCCAATGAGCATTTATGAAATGCATTTAGGTAGTTGGAATGGTCGTGCTGAAGATGGTCATAGACGTAGTTATGAAGAAATTGCTGATTCATTAATTCCTTATATAAAGGACACTGGATTTACACATATTGAGATTATGCCAATTAACCAATATCCATTTGATGGATCTTGGGGATATCAAGGTACAGGTTTTTATGCGGTTGATTCCCGCTATGGAAATCCATTTCAATTAATGAGCCTCATTGATCGCTTACACCAAGCTGGTATTGGTGTCATTCTTGATTTCGCACCTGTTCATTTTGCAACTGATGAATGGGCACTTGCAAAATATGATGGTTCAAATTTATTTGAATATAGTGGCAGATGGAGAGTTTCTCCTTGGGGTAGCTATCAATTTGATTTAGGCAAAGATCCTGTTCGTAGCTTCTTGATGAGTGCGATGAATTATTTCATCGATTATTTCCACTTTGATGGTATCAGAGTAGATGCTGTTAGTAACATTATTTATTATAATGGCGACAAATCCATTGGTGAAAATACTGGCGCTACAGAATTCATTAGAAGATTAAATGCTAAATTGCATATTGCTCATGATTCAATCATGATGATTGCAGAAGATAGCACTGACTTTAGTGGTACTACTCGTCCAACAGAATATGGTGGATTAGGATTTGACTATAAATGGGATTTAGGATGGATGAACGATACCTTAAAGTACTATTCAAAAGATCCAATCTATAAAAAATATGAGCATAATAAATTGACTTTCTCAATGGCGTATTTCTACAGTGATAACTTTATGTTACCTTTATCTCACGACGAAGTCGTTCATGGTAAGGGCACCATTATAAATAAGTTATGGGGCGACTATGATAATAAGTTTGCTTTATTACGTAACTTATTTACTTATCAATTTGCTCACCCAGGCAAAAAACTTAACTTTATGGGTAACGAACTTGGTAGCTTCGATGAATGGAATGAACAAAGATCATTACCATGGAATCTTAAAAGCTTCCCAAAACACGATAGCGTCTCAAGATGTGTTCGTGATTTAAACCTTATTTATCGCCATGAACCTGCGATGCATATGGAAGAACATAATCCAATCCATTTCCGCTGGTTAATTGTCGATAATAGTGATCAAAGCGTATTCGCTTTCCAACGTCAATTTGGAGATGACATTTTAGTGTTCGTCTTTAACATGACAACAAATTATTATGAATACTATGACATCCCTCTATTCGAAGGTGGAACATATGAAGAAATCTTTAATAGTGATAAAGATGTCTATGGTGGTTGGAATAACTATAATGGTCTACCAATCGATTCATATCCAGTAGATAACTGGGAAAAACCACATCAAATGTGTATTAAATTAGCTTCTTTAGGAGCTTGTATCTTTAAAAAGATAAAATAAAAATATAGGAGTATCAATAAAATGATTGAAGAAAAGAAAAACAAAGATAGTTTTAAGAGTGAGTTTGTAAAACGTTTATTAGAACGTTACGGCGTTACCGTTAAAGAATCTCATCCTTTAGAACAATTTACAATTTTAGGCGAAATGGTAAGAGATTACGCCAATATGAACTGGAAGTTCACACACGAAAGCAGTGTTGTTAAAGAACAAAAGGCTGTTATTTATTTCTCTATGGAATTTTTAATTGGTCGTTTACTCGTTAACAATATGCAAAATTTAGGTATCTATGAAGAAGCTAAAGAAGCTTTGGATGAATTAGGTATCGATATCAATGAACTTGAAGACCTTGAAAGCGATGCTGGTCTTGGTAATGGTGGTCTTGGCAGATTGGCTGCTTGCTTCCTTGATTCCATTGCTTCATTAGGATATTTAGGACACGGAAACTGTTTACGTTATGAATATGGTTTCTTCCGTCAAAAGATTGTTAATGGTAAACAAAAAGAACTACCTGATCAATGGCTCACAAATGGCAACGTTTGGGAAGTTAAAAAACCTAAATACGCTGTCGAAGTTAAATTCTACGGCAATCCTGAAACTTACTTAAAACCAGATGGTAGTTATGGTATTAGAACTGCTAATGCAGTTAACATTAGAGCAGTTCCTTATGATGTTCCTGTTATTGGATATCGTAATGGTGTTACAAATACATTAAGACTTTGGAATGCGGAACCAAGTAATGAAAACCTTCCAAAGAATATGTCATTCTCTGACTATTTAAGTGCATTAAAAGAATTATGTCATGGTTTATATCCAGATGATACAACAGAAGATGGACGTATCTTAAGACTTAGACAACAATATTTCTTAGTTAGCGCTGGTTTACAATCTACTTTAAATAGTTATTATAAACACCATGGCACATTAGTTGGTGTTCATAATCAATATGTTTTCCAACTCAATGATACTCACCCAATTCTTGCCATTCCTGAAATGATGAGAATTATGATGGATGAATATAACATGGAATGGGATGATGCTTGGAATGAAGTAACTCAATCAGTTGCGTATACTAACCACACAGTTATGCCAGAAGCTCTTGAAAAGTGGCCAGTTAACTATGTTAATACATTAATTCCTCGTTGTTTCATGATTATTGAAGAAATCAATAGACGTTTCAATCTTGAAATGACCAAAAATGGCGTCAGTGATGATCAACGTTATGCGATGAATATTATTAAAGATGGTCAAATTCATATGACTAACTTAGCTATTTATACTGGTTTCTCAGTTAATGGTGTTGCTGCATTACATACAGAAATCTTAAAGAAGATGACCTTCAAAGAATTCTATAAATATATGCCACAAAAATTTAATAACAAAACTAATGGTGTTACCCACCGTAGATGGTTATTAAATTCTAACCCAGAACTCGCTAAATTGATCACAAGCAAGATTGGCGAAGATTGGATTATGGATATGGCTAAGATTAAGAAGTTTGAGGATTTCAAAGATGATACAGCCGTCCTTAAGGCATTAGATAAAGTTAAATTTGAAAATAAAAAGAGATTAGCAGCCTATGTCAAGAAAGTACAAGGTATTGATATTGATGTTAATTCTATTTTCGATGTTCAAATTAAGCGTTTACACGCCTACAAGCGTCAATTACTCAATATTTTCCACATCATTTATCTCTATCAAAGAATGAAGAGTGATTCTAACTTTAGAATCTATCCTCATACATTCTTCTTTGGCGCAAAAGCAGCACCAAGCTACACATATGCGAAAAAGATTATTGAACTAATTACTTCTGTTGCGGAAGTTGTCAATAATGATGAAGAAACAAACAAATACTTAAAAGTTGTCTTTATTGAAAACTATGGTGTTTCACTAGCTGAACTTATTATTCCAGCCGCTGATATTAGTGAACAAATTTCTACTGCTGGTAAAGAAGCTAGTGGTACTTCAAATATGAAATTTATGATGAACGGCGCGATTACTTTAGGAACGCTTGATGGTGCGAATATTGAAATTGCTAAAAATGCTGGTGAAGATAATTGTATTATCTTTGGCTTAAAAGAAGACGAAGTTGAAAACCATTACCGTTTTGGTGATTATTCTCCATGGGATGTTTATAACAGTGATTATAGAGTTAAAAATGTTTTAGATAGCATGTTTAATTCTCCATGGACAAGTTATCAACCTGACAAATTTAGAATGATTTTTGATGAAATTATGAATAGAAGAGATGAATATTTCATCCTTGCTGATTTTGATGCTTATGTTGCCGCTCAAGAAAAAGCCGCTAAACTTTATGAAAATAAATTGGCATGGCAACGTATGGCTTTAATCAATATTGCAAACAGTGGTTTCTTCTCAAGTGATCGTACAATTGAAGAATACGCTACTGAAATTTGGCATTTAAAGAAAGTTAAAAAATAATGTCTCAAATAGCAGAACTTAAAGACCTGTTTTTAGCTCAAAAAGAGTTAGATTTAACTATTGCTAAAAACCATAACATAACTTACCAAACTACACGTAATAAACGTATTATGGCTTTGTTAGTGGAAATAGGTGAACTTGCTAATACTACACGTTGCTTTAAGTTTTGGTCTAATAAAGGAATGGAAGAAAAAGATGTCGTTCTTGATGAATTTGCGGATGGACTTCATTTCTTTCTTTCGCTCGGATTAGATATTCATACATCTTTAGATGTATATGAGGTCGTTAATCCTCATAGAGAATTAACAGAACAATTTTTGAAAGTGTATAACAATATCAATGATTTTTATAATAATCCAATTGATTCATCTTTCATCAATGCTTTCTCTAGCTTTTTATCTTTATTACCTTTATTAGGTTATACTTGGGAAGATTTAAAACAAGCATATTATAAAAAGCTTGATACGAATTTTGTTCGTCAGCAAACAAATTATTAAATTTATAATTTAAAAAAATAAACAAGGCGTTTGCCTTGTTTTATTTTTCTTCTAGTAAGAATGATTCGATGTCGTTTTCACTTATCACTCTTAAACCTTTTCTTTTTAAGTATGAGGCTGTTATGCCGCTTCCTTTTTTGAGTTTATGAGTGAAAGTCCCATCGTATATTTCATTAACGCCGCATGATGGGCTATTTTCTTTTAATATCGCAACTTTTATACCTAAGTACATGCAGATGTTATAAGCAAGTTCGGCACCGGTAACAAAGTTCTTAGTGACATTTTTACCATTATCCATTCTAACTTCATCCTTAATTATTTCACTAGGATTACGTGGAATAGGTAGGCCACCTTCAACTTCTGGACAAAATGGCACTAACTCGTATTTTTCTAATAATTGATTTATTAAAGGAGTGTAATTACTCTTTCCATCATATTTACACTTATCACCAACTAGACATGCACTAATTAATATTTTTTCCATAAAACCTTAAATATTTTATATTTATGTTAGGCTAATATCAAGGTATAATCTAACTATGTTTAAAACATTAACTTATACTTATCAAGGTAAAACATATAATGTTTACATAGAAAAAAAGAGCCTTATTAAAAAGAGTGTTCGTTGTAGATTTAAGGATGGGGCATTTTATATTTCTTCCCCATATTTAGTAAGTGAAACTAAAATTATGGGCTTTCTTGAAAATAAATGGGGGCCTTATTTCATCTCGCATCAAAAACCTTTACCAAAAGGAGAAAATTTTGTTTATATATATGGTTATAAATATCCATATTCTTCTAAAGGTGGAGAGATTAGGTTTGATAACGGTGTAAGTTTTAAATATAAAGATGATAAAGACTTCGATAAAAAGAATAAAAAACAGTTTCTTGATTTATTAACTGAACGCACAAGATATTATGAAAAGATTATGGGTTTGGCTTCGCATAATGTGCGCGTGCGCGTAATGAGCACACGATATGGATCGAATAGTAAAAAAACTAGATCTATTACCTATTCTTATGATTTATATCATTATTCCGTTAATATTTTAGACGCGATTATTGTGCATGAATTATCACATTCCATCGTATTCAATCATTCAAAGAAGTTCTATGATGTTGTTTATAAATATTGTCCAAATTATAAAAGGTTACACGCTAATTTAAGAAAGGGGATTTACCATGATTAAAGTAATTACCAGCAAAGACAATGCTAGAGTGAAATATGCATATTCTTTAAAAGATAATAAAAACAAAGTTAAATTTAACCAATACCTTGGTGAATCAAAAAAATCTCTTGAACTCGCGATTAAAGCGGGAGTGGTAAAAGAAGTTTTTACCTATGAACACTTAAATATCGAGGAAAGCATTACACAATATTTAGTAAATGAAGATGTGATGAAAAAGTTAAGTTGTAGTGTAAATCCTGAAGGTGTAATTTTTATTGCTGATATTGTCGAAAACAAACCTAATAAAATTGACAAAATTGTCTATCTTGATCACATTAATGATCCGGGCAATATGGGTACGATAATTCGTACTGCATTAGCTTTTAATTTTGACGCTGTAGTAGTGAGTAAAGATTCCGTTTCAACTTATAACGAAAAAGTTTTAGCGGCATGTAAAGGTGCAAATTATTTAATTCCTATAATTCATGATGATTTATCATCATATGCTGAATCGCATACAATTATTTCTTCTTCGTTAGATAGTAAATCCGTTTCATTAGAAGAAGTTAATGTGCCTGATAAGTTCGTGCTTGTATTAGGGAATGAGGCACATGGTATTTCACCAAATGTTAAAAAGATTACAAATGTTTTTGTAAAAATACAAATTAAAAATATCGATTCTTTAAATGTAAGTGTTGCTTCAGGAATCTTGATGCATCATTTCTCTAAGTAAAATAGTGTATCTATAAATAAGCAAAAGAAATTATATTTCTATTTTGCTTGTATTTTGATATAATCTTTTAGGCGTACAAGGAGTTTATTTATGGAAGAAAACAAATTAAATAATCTATTAGCAAGCGCTTTAAGCGAGATTAATAATGCTTCTACTTCTGAGATGATTATGAACATTAGAAACACTTATCTTTCTAAGAAGAGCGAACTTAGTAGTCTTATGGCTACTCTTGGTAGTGCTTCCCCAGAAGAAAGAAAAGCGATGGGTCAAAAACTTAACGAAGTTAGAAACACTATTAATGATGCTTTAGTTGCTAAAGAAAAAGAAATTAAGGATAGGGAATTACAAGCAAAGCTTGAAAGTGAAAAGATTGATATTTCTTTGCCAGGTAGAAAACCTACTATGGGAAGTAGAAATCCTTTCTATATTATTCAAGATGAAATCATTGATATTTTCTCATCAATGGGCTTTAAAGTTGCTTCTGGCCCTGAAGTCGAAACGGATTTATTTAACTTTGAATTATTAAATATTCCAAAAGATCATCCTGCAAGAGATATGCAAGATACTTTCTACATAAACCCAAATACTTTATTACGTACTCATACCTCTCCTGTACAAGCTCATGAAATGCAAGCAAGTGAGGGTAAACCAATTAAGATTATTTGCCCTGGCAAAACATATCGTAGAGATGATGATGATGCTACGCATTCTCATCAGTTTGCACAATGCGAAGGTTTACTAATAGATAAAAATATTAACATTGGACATTTAAAGGCTGTTCTTGAATTATTTGCAAAGAAAATGTTTGGTGAAAAAAGAGAAATCAGATTAAGAAGCTCATATTTCCCATTTACTGAACCAAGCGTTGAAGTTGATATTACATGTTCAAATTGTGGCGGTAAAGGTTGTTCAATATGTAAAGGTACTGGTTACATAGAAATATTAGGTGCTGGTATGGTACATCCAAATGTATTGAAAATGAATGGGTATGATCCAAATGTTTATAGTGGCTTTGCCTTTGGCATTGGCATTGAAAGAGTAGCAATGCTTAGATATGGCATTGATGATATTAGAAAACTATACACAAATGATGTGAGATTCTTACATCAATTCAGTAAGAAAGATTAAGGAGGATAGAAACATGTTAGTTAGTTTAAAACAGATAAATAAATATGTTTCGTTAGCGGGTTTGTCTAGTGAACAAATCGCTAATGGATTAACTTTTGCTGGCATAGAAGTTGAAGAAATTTCTACTCTTGCTAGTGGCACTAATTTAGTGATTGGTCATATTTTAAAATGTGTTCCTCATCCAGATAGTGATCACCTCCATGTTTTAGATGTAGATCTTGGTTCTAAATATGGCGTCGAAAGAATCGTTTGTGGGGCACCTAACGCGCGCGAAGGCTTAAAAGTAATCGTTGCACGTGTTGGCGCAAAGCTTCCTGAAGTTGAAATAAAACCAGCAACAATTCGTGGTGTTGAAAGCCATGGTATGTGTTGTTCATTACTTGAATTAGGGGTTGATTCCAAATACTTAAGTGAATATCAAACTAAAGGAATTGAAGAACTTCCTAGTGATGCCCCTGTTGGCGAAGAAGATGTTCTTGGATATTTAGGTTTAGATGATACAGTTTTAAACTTAAAAGTCTTAGCTAATCGTCCAGACGTACTTTCTATATATAATGTTGCAAAAGAAATTGGCGCTATTTTTGAAAGAAAAGTTAATATTCCAACTTCTGAAGTAAAAGAAGATTTTGTTACAAAATTGACAGTTGGCAGCGAAACACAAAAATGTTCACAATTTGCTGCAAGAGAAATAAAAGAAATAAAGGTTAAAGAATCACCTACTTGGTTATCATCATTTTTGATGGCTAGTGGTACAAGAAGTATTAACAATATTGTTGATATCGGAAACTATGTGATGCTTTTAACCGGTCAACCTCTTCATATGTATGACGCTGATAAGCTTAATAAGGCAGAGCTTGTTGCAAAAGATGATTTAACATGTGATTTTGTTGCTCTTGATGAAAAAACATATTCTGTTATTCCAGGAGATATTGTTATCACTTCTAATAACAAAGCGATGTGTTTAGGCGGTGTTATGGGTTCATTAGCTTGTGCGGTTGATGAAAATACAAAACATATTTATATCGAATCCGCTTCTTTTGATGGCGCGACAATTCGTCACACATCATCTAGACTTGGTTTGGTAAGTGAAAGTAGTTCACGTTTTGTTAAAGGCACAAATCATTATCAAGCCAAAGAAGTATTAGACTTTGCATGTAGCTTAATTGTTGATTTATGTGAAGGAAAACATATATCAAATGTAGTTAATTTTGAAACTGAAAAATATGAGCCCCTTGTTATTCATACTTCTGTCAATAAAATTAACACTCGTTTAGGAACACCGTTCTCATTTAAAGATGTCGAGTCTGTTCTTACAAGACTTAATTTTGAGGTATCTAACGCGCGCGAGGGAGAATTTGATGTTACTGTTCCTCAATATCGTCTTGATGTTGCTTGTGACGCTGACATCTCAGAAGAGGTCATTAGAATTCTCGGTTTCCAATATGTTAAGAGTGAACTTCCTTTTGTTCCTACAACTGTTGGTGGGTTAAATTTAGAACAACATCGTCTAAAAACAATTCGTGAATATTTATCATCGGTTGGCCTAGATGAATGTTTAACATATTCTCTTGTTAGTAAAAAAGAAAAAGACTTATTTAATTTGCTTAATAATGAAGAACATTATGTGATACTAAACCCTATTAGTGATGATCATGAAGTCTTTAGAACTCATATCTTACATTCCTTATTAACAGTAGCAAAATATAATATTGCACACCAAAATAAAAACCTTGCTTTATTTGAAACTGGCAATATGATTTCTTTATCTTCAAGAAGTAACCATTTAGCGATAGTTTTGGTTGGAAATGAAATTAACCGTGGTTTAATGGGAACAACTAACTATGATTTCTTCCATATGAAAGGAATTGTTGAAAATATTTTTGCTCTTCTTGGAATCGATGTTTCAAGATATAAATTTGAAAAGAGTAAATATATTGGTGATGAATTACACCCTGGTAAATCAGCTGATATTATTTTCCAAGGGCAAATCATTGGCCGTTTTGGTGCATTACACCCAAATCAATATTCAAAATATGATTTAGGCAAAACATCTTGTGTTGTTTTAGAAATGAATCTTGATTCATTATTATCTGCTAAAGTCAGCATAATAAAGATGGCTGAATTTACAAAATTCCCTACTGTTACTCATGACTTAGCTCTTGTTGTAAATAAATCAATTACAGTTGGCGATTTAATTAGAACAATCAAAATGACCGGTAAAGGAATTGTTAGCGACGCAGAATTATTTGATTTGTATGAAGGTGAAAATCTTGGCGAAAATAAAAAATCTGTCGCAATTAAAATTACCTACTCGAGCTTAGATCATACATTAGTTGATAAAGAAATTGGCGATGTTGAAGATCGCATCAAATTCGAGTTAACTAAATTATTTGGAGCGGAACTTAGAAGTTAATGAAACTTGAATTATTTCGTTATGAAAATAATAAAACATATGACATAAGCGAAGAACTTGATGTCAGTAAATTTTCATTTCCTAATAATTACAAAATTTTAAAAATTGATCATTGTTTAGTTAATTTAAAAGTCACTAGATTTGACTTATTATCTCGCGTACGCGTACATTTGGAAGGCTCGTTAACCGCCATTTGTTCTCGCAGTGGTAAACCCTTTGAATTCAAGTTTAAAACAAATGAAGAAATGTCTTTTTCAAATAACGAAAACGATGTAGCTAGTTATTATGAGCCAAATGATGTAATTGATTTAGACCCTTATCTTATTGGTATTATTGATAATTTGGTGCCGATAAATGTAATTAAACCAGGTGAAGATAAACCAATTGATGGTAATGGATATCGTGTTTTAACTGAAGAAGAGCTTAATAAAGAAAGAGGGAATAAACACGATACTCGCTGGGATATACTAGATGATATAGAGTTATAGACCTCTATTTGAAATACGATAATTAACCAGTCTTAAGACTGGTTTTTTATATTCTCATTTTAGATGAATTAATAAATATTTGCGTTTGCACGCGAAAAGAGTAGAATATAATTACCAAGTGGTACAAAAGTGGGAGAAAGTGGTAAATGTTTTTTGGACAATATGAACATACTCTAGATGACAAAAATAGATTAATGATTCCACATAAGATTCGTGAGGAAGCAGGAATTAAAGTTTTTATCATAAAAGGTTTTGATGGTTGCTTATCTATTTACCGCAGCGAATCATTTGAGAAAATGCTAAAAAGCATTGAATCGTTACCATTTAATGAAAAGAAAAGCCGTGATTTTATTCGTGCACAACTTTCAACAGCGCATGAGATTGATGTTGATAAACAAGGAAGAATTCAAATCCCAACTCAACTAATCAACAAATTCGCAATTTCTAAAGAAGTAGTGGTTATTGGTGTTGGTGATCATTTTGAAATTTGGAATAAAGACACCTTTAACAAATATAATTCTGAAATAAACGAAAAGTTTGAAGAAAACGCTGAAACAATTCGTTTTCCTGAAAAATAATGAGCGAACATATTCCGGTTTTATTAAATGAGGCTATTACTGGACTAAATATTAATCCAGAAGGCATATATTTAGATCTCACTCTTGGAAGAGCGGGACATAGTAGTGAAATCCTAAAACGATTAACTACGGGAAAATTAATAGCGTTTGATCAAGATATCGAAGCCATTAATAAAAGTAAACTTATCTTGGATAAGATTTCTCCAAATTATCAATTGTTCCATACAAATTTCGTTAATGTTAAAGAGGTTATTGAATCTCTTGAATTAATAGGAAAAATAGATGGAATATTGATGGATCTAGGAGTAAGCAGTCCACAGTTTGATGATGCGAGTAGGGGGTTTACCTACCAAGTTGACACATCTTTAGATATGAGAATGGATCAACGCAATTCATTAACTGCTTATGAAGTTATTAATTCCTACAAAAAAGAGGACTTAATAAAAATATTCAAAGAATATGGGGATGAAAGATTTTCATCTCAAATTGCGAATAATATCGTAAAAGCTCGAGAGCTTAAACCAATTCAAACAACATTTGAGTTGGTGGATATCATTCGTAAAAGTAAACCAGCAAAGATTGTTCATAGCAAAGGACATCCAGCTAAACAAGTATTCCAAGCATTGAGGATTGAAGTAAATAACGAATTAAACGTTCTCTCTTCGGCATTAAAACAAGCTTGTGAAATACTATCACCAAAAGGAAGGTTAGAGGTTATATCGTTCCATTCTGGCGAAGATAAGATTGTTAAATCAATCTTTAAAAGCTTAGCAGTTGAAGAAGGGAATAGATTAAACCTTCCAACTGTAAACAAAAAATTAGATTTCAAACTCATTACGCACAAACCAATTGTGGCTAGTGAAGAAGAGCTTGAATATAACAATCGCGCTCATAGCGCAAAACTTAGGATACTTGAGAAGGTATAGAAAGGAGTGGGTATGATGAAAGATAAGTTAGTAAAACACAATCATAAATTTGTCTATTTTATCTTTCGTAGAATAGCGGCTGTATTTGTCGTAGTTTTTGGTATTACAACTGCTATCACTGTTCCAACCTACATTTCTATTAATAGTTCACACCTTACTGAAGGAAAAGCAGAAAAAGAAAATGATTCTTCTGACTCTTCATCAAGTAGCTCAATTTTAGAAGATAATTAGTAAAACATTGGCCGCCTACCGCCCTCCTCTTTCTAAACACATATTAGTTGCGGTTGGTATATAAGTGTCAATACGACTTAAAGCCCATGGTCAGCACCCATGGGTTTTTTCTTTGGATAATACATTTTATTAACAATTAATGTTAATTATTGCTATTTATACATTTTTTCCGTAAAATTATTTTGTATGGACAAACCAGTAGCAGTCATTGAAATTGGATCAAAATCAATCAAATTAGTCATCGGATATATGTTGGATAACCAACCTTATGTTTTATATACATTAACAAAAGAATTGGGACCAATTATTGATTCTGGAGCGATTATTGATCAAACAGTTTTGCTTAATGCTTTAAAACAATTAAGTGTTATCCAAGATAGTGACGCGAAATTACGCATTCGTATTTCTGATGCTATTGTCGTTTTACCTCCTTATGGATTAGAGGTTCTAGAAACCGCTCAAACTACTTCTGTAATTTCTGAAGGTGGCAAAATTGGTTCCACTGAACTTAAAAATGTATTTGCTATTACAAGAAAGATAGTTACCAATAAAACTCAAAATTCTATTATTGATATTGTCCCAGTTAAATATGAGCTTGATGATGGCACATCATATACATATCCACCTACAGGGCATTCATCTTCGACATTAACAATTTTAGCAAGAATTCACGCTTTACCACTTCGTATAGTAAATGATTATCGCAATATTATTAGAGATAGCGGAATTACTATTCGTCGTTTTGTTACTGCCCCACAAGGCGCAATTGATTTATTATCAACTTTTGGAAATGAAATGCCACAAGATTATATTTTGGTAGATATTGGTAGTTCTATTACTACTGTATCTCTTGTTGGTGCAAGAAAATTATATTCTTCACGTTTCTTTAAATGGGGCGGAGACAATATTACTGATAAGATTATTGTAAAATTTAATATTAACGAAAAAGATGCTGAAAAATACAAAATACTTTATGGATTAGATAGACGTAATTATTCATTTAATCCTATTGTTTGCACAACTGATGATGGTATGGGAAATGAAATTCCACATACAGTAAGTGATTTAAACGCAATCATTAAGGAAGAATTAGATAATTTTGTACGTGAAGTGAATGTTGCCATCGATCATTTAAATGATGCTGGCAATGATAATGGATATAAGAAACTCCCAATGCTTTTAATTGGTGGAGGTTCTTTATTAAATGGTTTAGTGTCCTATGTGGAACCTAAAGTTCCATCTGAATATGTTCGTCTTGTATCACCTAAGAGTTTAGGTGCAAGACATCCGAGCTATTTCAACGCTCTTGGAATGATTATTTCTAATCACAAATATCCAACAGTATCAGATGAAAGCCAACCAAAGGTTGGTACGTTAGCTCGAGATCCGGTTAAGGAGGAATAGACATGGAAAATTATGATTTAGACAATTTTGAACCTGCAGCGAAAATTGTTGTCATTGGTGTTGGTGGCGCTGGAAATAACGCTGTTAACAGAATGATTGATGAAGAAATCAACGATGTTGAATTCGTTGTAGCAAATACTGATAAACAAGCTCTATCGACATCAAAAAGCTCCAAAAGATTAATCTTAGGATCAGAAATTACTGGTGGTTTAGGTGCTGGAGGCAATCCAGAAATTGGTAGACAAGCTGCTGAAGCTAGCGCTGATGATATTCGTGAAATTGTTAAAGATGCGAATATGGTATTTATTGCCGCTGGTATGGGTGGAGGCACAGGTACTGGTGCCGCTCCTGTAGTTGCGCGTATTGCACGCGAAGCGGGCGCGTTAGTGGTTGCAATTGTTACCCGTCCATTCCAATTTGAGGGAAAAAGAAGATTCGTCAACTCAATCGATGGATTAAATAAATTAAAAGAAAATGTTGATTCTATTATCGTTGTCAGTAACGACAAACTTTTAGTAATGAACGGAAACTCACCAATCAGTGAGGCTTTTAACCAAAGTGATAAAGTCTTAGCACAAAGTGTTAAAACAGTTGTTAACTTAATTTTATTACCAGCAATTATCAATCTTGATTTTGCCGATGTTAAATCAACATTAGAAAATTCTGGTGTTTCACTTATTGGCTTTGGCTATGGTAGTGGACCAAATCGCGCTAAACAAGCAGCGGAAGATGCTGTTAATTCTCCACTTCTTGAAGCAAGTATGAGAGGCGCAAAACGCGCTATTGTTGCAGTCACTTGTGGACCTCAAGTTAGCTTATTCGATGCACAAGAAGCTGTTAACCTACTAACTAAAGCAGCAGGCTTAGATATTGATATTAAATTTGGCGTTGCAATTAACGATCAACTTAGCGATGAAATTTTAGTCAGTGTTATTGCTAGTGATTTTGATCACGAAGTCGATTTCGGTAATAGTGAAACAATTATTACTGAAAAACCAGCTGAACCAGTTTTAACTGTTGATGATGAAGTATTAGGCAACGTTGAAACTCCAAGTAAACCTGAGTTAACCGAAGAAGATTCTAGTGAAGATGACTTCTTACCTAACTTTCTTAAAAACAACTAATCATTAATGATTGTTGCATATTAATTAACGTGTTAGTAAAATAACTAACGTGCCTAGAAGACACGTCCACATATATACCCTTTAGCGAGTTAGTGATGGTGTAAGACTAATAGGAAGGTATATGATGGGTATCACTTCTAGCCTAATGAGTACTGAACCAGTAGTAAGTCTCCGTAAACCTAAACGTAATTTGGTCATTAAGTGCTAGAACAGAGTTCTAGAACTAAGGTGGTACCGCGCTGATTGCGTCCTTAGAGACGCTTTTATTTTGAAAGGAAAGAGTTATGGATTATAAAGATACGCTCTTGATGCCTAAATCAAATTTTGAGATGAGAGGCAACTTAAATGTTAAAGAACCAATTCTAGTTCAAAACTGGAAAGATGAGAATCTTTACGAACAAATGCTTAAGAAAAATGCTACTTCAGAAGAATTTGTTCTTCATGATGGCCCACCATACGCCAATGGTGATATGCACTGTGGCCATATGTTAAATAGAATTCTTAAGGATTTTGTTGTTAGATATAAAAATATGTGCGGTTATTATACTCCGTTTGTTTTTGGTTGGGATACCCATGGTTTACCAATTGAAAACCAAGTAACAAAGAGTGGAGTGAATCGTAAAACTACTCCAGTAGCGGAGTTTCGTAAAAAATGTGAAGAATATGCTAAGACACAAGTTGAAAGACAAAAAGAACAAATTAGACGTCTTGGTGTTTTAGGAGATTTTGATCATCCATATCTAACTCTACAAAAAGAATATGAAGCAAAACAATTAGAATGTTTTAGAGATATGGCCTTAAAAGGTTTGATCTATAAAGGATTAAAGCCTGTTTATTGGTCTCCAAGTAGTGAATCTGCTTTAGCAGAAGCGGAAATTGAATATGCTGATGTGTTATCACATAGTATCTATGTTGCTTTTAAAGTCAAAGATGGAAAAGGTGTCATTGATAATGATGCACGTGTTGTTATTTGGACAACAACTCCTTGGACATTACCTGCTAACTTAGCTATTTCTGCCCATCCAGATTTTATCTATGGTGAATATCAAACTAATAAAGGAAAATTAGTGTTCCTTAAAGAATTTGAAAATACATTAAAAGATGAATTAGAACTTGGCGATATCAAACTCTTAAAGGAGTTTAAGGGTAGCGATATTGATCGTGTCGTATGCATTCATCCTTTCTATGATAGAGAATCACTTATGCTTAATGGCACTCATGTTACTAATGATGCTGGTACTGGTTTAGTCCATACTGCCCCTGGACATGGTATTGAAGACTATCAAGTTTGTTTAGCTTATGATATTAAACCTTATTGTCCTGTTGATGAAAAAGGCTATTTAAGAGGTGTTGGTGATCGTCTTGAAGGATTATTCTATGAAGAGGCTAATAAAGTCGTTCTCGATATCTTAACTGAGAATGGTGCTTTATTAAAGCACACAACATTTACCCACAGTTATCCTCATGACTGGAGAACAGGTAAACCATTAATCTTTAGAGCGACTTCTCAATGGTTCTGCTCTATTGAACCAATTAGAGAAAAATTATTAGAAGAAATTCATAAAGTTAATTGGTATCCAAATTGGGGAGAAACACGTATGGTTAACATGATTAAAGATCGTGGTGACTGGTGTATTTCTCGTCAAAGAGCTTGGGGTGTACCTATCCCAATCTTCTATAACGAAGATGGCTCACCAATTATTGAAAAAGAAGTATTTGATCATGTTATTAAACTCGTTAACGAGTTTGGTAGTAACGTTTGGTATGAAAGGGAAGTAAAAGATTTACTTCCTGAAGGATACAAAAATCCTAAATCTCCAAATGGTAAATTCACTAAAGAAAACGACATTATGGATGTTTGGTTTGATAGTGGATCTTCTTGGTGCGGAGTTCTTAGAGGTAGATACATTAAATACCCTAGTGATTTATATTTAGAGGGCAGTGACCAATATCGTGGTTGGTTCAACTCTTCCTTAATTGTTTCTACCGCTTGCTTTAATACCGCTCCATATAAAAATGTTGTTACCCATGGTTGGGTTCTTGATGAACATGGTGAACAGATGCATAAATCTAAAGGTAACGGTGTAGATCCAATTAAAATCGCTAATATATATGGCGCTGATATTTTAAGACTTTGGGTTGCTACTGTAGACTATTCTCAAGATGTTCGTATTGGCGATAACTTGATTAAGCAAGTTAGTGAACAATATCGTAAAATAAGAAACACCTTAAAATTTATGTCATGGAATATTGCTGATTTTGATCCAACTCATCCAGCAACAACTTTTGAACCATTCGACAAAATATATTTACAAATCAATAATGAAGTTATTAATCGTTGTATTGATGCTTATGAATCATATAACTTCTCTGGCGTTATTAACACTATATTTACTTATGTAAATACTTTATTGAGTGCTACTTATCTCAATTGCGCTAAAGATGTTTTATATTGTGATAGTAAGAATTCTTATAGAAGACTTCAAGTTCAAACAGTTATTTATACTATTGCAGACACATTATTAAGATTATTAAATCCTATCATCCCATTTACAATGGAAGAATTTAATAAAAATATGCCAGGTAAACGTGAAGCACACGCTCAACTTCTTGATTTCCCTAAACGTATCAATGATCTTGACCGTAGATATTTAGACGCTAACGTTGCTATTCTTGAACTTACAACGGATATATCTAAAGCAATGGAAGAAGCACGTGTTGCTGGAATTATTGGTTCGAGTCAAGAAGCAGAACTCTTTGTTGAGATTACCGATAAAAATATTGAAAATCTTGTTAAACGCACCGATACTCGTGAAGAATCGTTGTGCTACATGTACATCGTTAGTGGCTTCCATATTGTCCAAGATCTTAAAGATGGAAAACAATATAAAACCAGTAAAATCAAGGTAATTCATCATCAAGGACATTTCTGTTCTCGTTGCTGGAATTATACAAATGATGGTATATTACAAGATGATGGGACATACTTGTGTCCACGTTGTAATAAAGTAATGGAGGAAATTAAAAGTGGACAAAACTAAAATTAAAAATGGCTTAAGTTGGTTCTTTAAATCCTTCATTTGGCTTGGATTATTACTTTTAGTAATAGATATTGTTACTAAGAACGTTATTGTTGCTAATAAAGAATATATTTCTTCTCGTCCAGGTGGACAAGGAATTGTATTAATTCCAAACTTTTTAGCAATCAATTATGTTGTTAACACTGGCGCCGCTTTTGGATTAACGACAGGAAATTTATTAGCGAATAGAATTATTTATATCGTCTTTGCTGTCCTTGTTTGTATTGCGGTAATCTTCTTCTACATTAAAAAATATCAAAAGTTAGGCAAGATGTATAAAGCCACAATGATGATGATTTTGGTGGGCGCGATTGGTAATATGATTGATCGTATCTTCTTTACCACTGGTTATCTTGGAGAAGCTTTCTGTCCAAATGGGCAGCCTGGTGTTGTTGACTGGATTAATTTCTTTGGTGTTTGGGCTTTTAATTTTAATATTGCCGATGCCGCTATTGTAATAGGCGTTATCTTATTAGCTATTTGGTTAATCATTGAAGAAATTCGTGATTCTAAAAAAGCCAAAAAGGTTGAATTTGCTAATGAAGCTAAAGTGGAAGAAACTTCAAAAGAAACAGTTAAAGAAGTGAAAGCAGAACCTGAAAACATAATCGATGATGGTAAGAAAGTAACTAAGTCGATTAAAGGTAATAAAGAAACTAAGAAAACAAAGTAACTTTTCTTGCTTCTAACGCGCGTAGTATTCGAATGGAAAAATTTGTAGCTCTTGAAATGCATAATGACATGCGCCTTGATAAGGTGCTTGTCTTTTTTATGCCTAATAAATCGAGAACTTATTTTACAAAATTAATTGATGAAGGAGAGTGCTTTGTAAACGGAAAAATCGCTAAGCAATCTTTAAAAATTTCTGCAGGTGATATTATCGAAATAAATATTCCAGTTGATAAGCAACTTGAAGTTAAAAAAGAAGATATTCCTCTTGATATTGTCTATGAAGATAGCGATATATTAATCATTAATAAGCCACAAGGATTGGTGGTGCATCCTGCTCCTGGACATTATGAACATACTTTAGTTAATGCAATACTTAATCACTGCACTGATTTAAGTGGCATAAATGGTGTTATTCGTCCGGGTATAGTGCACCGAATTGATAAAGACACAAGTGGTCTTATTTGTATTGCTAAAAATGATGAAGCACATCGCTTTTTAGCGGATCAACTTAAAGATCATTCGATGAATAGAGAATATTACGCTTTGGTTAAAGGTGTAATTAAAGAAAATCACGGAGAAATAGAATTACCAATTGGTAGAAGTAGAAGTGATAGAAAAAAGATGGCGGTAGATTCACTTAATGGTAAATACGCTAAAACTTATTTTACAGTTTTGAATAGATTTAGTGATTACACACTAATAAGCTGCAAATTATTAACAGGAAGAACGCATCAAATTAGAGTCCATCTTTCTTATATTGGCCATCCAGTTGAAGGTGATCCATTATATAACAAGAAAAACGCTTCCACCTTATATAATAATGGACAGCTATTAGTGGCCTATAAATTACATCTAATACATCCAAAAACAAAAAAAGAGATGACTTTTGAAATCTCTCTCCCTAAATACTTCCAAGAAGTTATTGATAAGTTAAATTAATTTTATAGAAACTACTTCGCGATAGTTAGCGAAGTTTTTCTTTGCGATTTTATTAAATTCATCAATACCGAATTTATTTATAAATTTTTTAGCGAATTCGTTAACTTTTGTGCTTGCGCCAAAAGGAAAGGTCATATGGTATTTTTCTTCTAATTTTTCCTTTTCTTTTAGGAAAGCGTATCGAGCGATGACGCTACTGACAGCAACGCTAGGGAAATATGATTCACCTTTAGTTTTAAATGCAACCTCTTTTACTTGTGGTTCATTTTCATCATTTAGATATTCATAATATTTTGTTTTGCTTACAAATTGATCAACATAAATGCCAACTGTTTCTGGGTGCTTAGAATACATGTTGTATAATGCACGATTGTGCATCTTGGCTTTTAAGGAATTGATGTTTTCATTTCTTTGATACATTTCATTATATTTATCATTAGATAAAGTTAATTTAGAATGTTCGATACTTTTGATTAATTCTTCGCCGATTAAAAGGATCTTTTCATCGGTAAGTTTTTTACTATCATGAACACCAAGTTTTTTAAGTAATGCTATATCACTAGCTTTTACATAGGAAGCTACAACAATCATTGGTAGAACAAAGTCACCAACACCAACTTCATCGCTTCCGATTTGAGTGGACAAATCAACCCAGTCTTCTTTGGTGGTAGTTTTTTTATTTTCTTCTTTTATTTCGCCATCCCAAAGCTTCGCTTCTGTTAAAGAATTAGCTCCATCAAAAGTAATGGTTTTATGTTGTTTTTTAGATAAGAAACCGGTGATAACAACACCTTCTTTTCTTGCTACAAAATCAACATATTCTCCATTTGATTCCACGTAATATGGGGAGTAGTGTTGTTTTATTTGAGTATATTTGATCTCGTCGACTTTTATAGAAATCATACAAATAAATATTAGCAAAAAGTAATTATAATTACTATGTTTTGTGATAGTATCTATATGTATGCAAGATATTTACCAAACCTTCGAATTTTATAAAATTCTAGAAGCGATTAGTGAATATAGTAAAACCGAACTTGGAAAAGACTATATTGCTAATCTATCGATGTATTCTTCTAGTAAACAAGTGAAAGAATCGCTTGATGATTTAAGCGAGATGATTTCAATCATCTTACGTTTTGGCCCACTTCCAATCAATAATAGCGCTAATGCAATCAAGTTAATTGAGATGGGTAAAAAGACTGGCTTATTAACACCAAGAGACTTAAATCTTTTGGCTAATGATGTTCTTACGCTTCAAGAAGTAAATAACTATTTAAAACAAGTTGATGTATCTTATCCAAGAATTAAAAACAAAGTTAGTGGCTATTTTGATTTATCAAGTTTACAAAAAGAAATTAATAGGGTTATCACTAACGCCTTGACTGTTGATGATAAAGCGACAGCAAAATTATTTGAAATTAGAACTAAGCTTAAAAAGCTTGAAGCTTCGTTAAATTCAAAAGCGACTTCTATAGCATTTAGTTATGCCCAATACCTTAGTGGCGATAATATTACAATTAGAGATGGTCACTATGTCTTACCAGTGAAAACCGTTGATAAAAACAAAGTGACTGGTGTTATTTATGGCATTAGTGATAGTGGTAACACTACATTCATCGAGCCTCTTGAAATTGTTTCCATGAATAATGAAATAACCGCTTTAAAAGTGGAAGAAAACGAAGAGGTAAGAAGAATATTAAAACAACTCACCTCTTTAGTCTTATTACAAGAGCATGAAATATTAACAAATAATAGAATTATTTCTGAATTAGATTTCTTATGTGCTAAAGCTAATTATGCTAGTAGCATTAATGCGGAAATTGCTCAAATTAGTGATGCTCAAATTGTTGATTTAACTAATGCTCGCCATCCACTTATTGAACCTACTAAAGTAGTAGCGAATTCTTATTACATTGATGAAAATAAACGTATTGTCATTATTTCTGGCCCTAACGCTGGAGGTAAAACCGTTTCATTAAAAACGATTGGTTTACTTGTATTAATGAATCAATGTGGTTTAGCTATTCCTGTAAGTAAGGCTGAGCTAGGATTTTTTAAGAACATCTTTATTGATATTGGTGATAATCAGTCATTAAGTGATAATTTATCAACATTCTCTGCCCATATGTCACATATCGAGCAGATTAGTAATGCAGTTGGTGGCAAGGATTTAGTGTTAATTGATGAACTTGGTACTGGTACCGATCCAAAAGAGGGCGAAGCAATAGCGTTAGGCGTAGTTAACTATTTAGTTAACAAACACTGTCTCGCAATGATTTCATCACACTTTCAAGCCTTGAAAGAATTAGCCTTATCGCATCCAAATGTTGAAAATAGCTCCATGCTTTTTGATGAAAATAACTTAGTGCCTACTTATCGCTTTAAAAGTGGTACACCTGGAAAGAGCTATGGCGTTTCGGTTGCTAAAAGATATGGTATAAAACCAGAAATTATTCAAATCGCAGAAGAGTATCTTAAGGATAACTATAATAATGACACTGATATTTTAATATCAACTTTGCAAAAGAAAATCGAACAAGCAAGTCTATTGGAAGCAGAACTTGCTAAAGAGAAGGCTCGTTTAGAAAAAGAAAATGCTCGTTTAGTTAACTTAAATAAAACATTAACAGAAAAACATGATCATTTGCTTGAAAGTGTTAAACAAGAAAAGGAAGATATGCTCACAAAGGCAAAAAGTGAAATTGATACGATTATTCACGCTCTTACCAATAGCGATCTTAAACTTCACGAAGTCATTGAGCTTAAAAAGAAACTTCTTTCATTAGAAGAAGATGAAAGTGAAAAAGAAATTTTTGATGAAGAGATTCATGTTGGTGACTATGTTTCAATTCCATCATTAGATATTACTGGTAGAGTGATTGAAATTAGAGGCTCTAACGCGCGTATTAATAACGAGTCAGGTATTTCCTTACAAGTGAGCCTAAATCGTCTCCACAAGGTTAATAATCCAAATAAAACCAGTGTAAATAAAGTGAGTAAACCAGTTGAACTCAACTTTAAGAGTGTTCCTATTGAACTTAATATCATTGGGCTTCACGTCGATGAAGCTAGCGACAAACTTAAACTATACATAGATGATTGCCGTATGAAACATATGTCGAAGGTAAGAATTATTCATGGATTTGGTAGTGGGGCGCTTCGTAAGATGACTCATAATTATTTATCAACTCAAAAGGATTTAACTTATCGTTTGGGTGATGAATATGAAGGTGGTGGAGGGGCCACTGTGGTGATTTTTAAATGAGCGATAAATTAAAAGCCTTAATTGCAAATTTAAAACATAAACCTGGTGTTTATCTCATGCATGATAAACAAGGGAAGATAATATATGTTGGCAAAGCTAAAGACTTACAAAAAAGAGTGAGTCAATATTTTCTTCGTCCCCAATGTGGTAAGGTTGCTAAAATGGTTAGCAATGTTGATTATTTTGAAACCATTATCACAAATAATGAAAAAGAAGCTCTTGTACTTGAAATGAATTTAATTCAAACTCATTATCCAAGATATAATATCTTGCTTAAAGATGGATCACATTATCCATATATTGGATTAAAGAAAACTGGTGACCCATATCTAATGATTAAAAGAAATACTAAGGAAAGAAATTACGATTACTTCGGTCCGTTTCCAAGAAGCAGCAGTGCCTTTGAAATGATTTCTTTGCTTAATAAAATTTATCCAATTAGAAAATGTCACAATCTTCCTAATAGTGTTTGTTTATATTATCATATGGGCCAATGTTTAGGACCATGCGTCAATAAAATTGACGAATGCACAAATTATGAATTAAGAGAAGAAATTAAGTCATTTTTACGTGGCAATAATGATAAGGCGAAAAATGAACTTAAAGAAAAGATAAAAGTTGCTAGTGAAAAGATGGAATACGAATTGGCGGCAGAATATAAAAAGACTCTTGATGCAATTGAACATATAAATGCAAGCCAAAATGTTGAAACAAAGGATAAAATTGATCGCGATATCTTTGCTTTCGCAAGTAGAGAAGGCTATCTCTCTTTAGCGGTCTTGTTATATCGTCGTGGAATTTTATTGGATAAAAAAGTATTTGTTGTTGAAGCCTTTGACAGCGAAGAAGAACAAGTTAGTAACTTAATTACCCAATTATATGAAAATACTCCATTACCTAGTGAAGTTGTGATTAATTCCACTGATGTAATCGATAATTTATCTAATTTATTAGATGTTAATTTTATCTCTCCTAGTAAAGGTAAATTGTTAGATCTTATTTTGGTCGCAAAAGAAAACGCGAATAATGCTTTGGATGAATATTTTTTATCTGCCAGACTTGATGAGGATAAAGTGGCTATGCTTGAAGAATTGGGAAATATACTTAGTATTACAACACCTTATCATATTGAGCTATTTGATAATTCCCATTTACAAGGCAGTTCCCCAGTAGGAGCAATGGTGGCTTTTATTAACGGAGAACCCGCTAAAAAACTTTATCGTAAATTTAAAATTGAAAGCGATGAAAAGCGTGATGATTTATTGAGCATGAAAGAAGTGATTACTCGTCATTATTTACGTAGTAAAGAAGAAAACAAGAAATTTCCTGATTTAATTTTAGTTGATGGGGGAATTAATCAAATTCACGCTGCTAAAGAGGCTTTAGAGAACATTGATGTAAAAATAAATGTATTTGGTTTATATAAAGATGATAAGCATCGCACAAATGGAATTATTGATAGTGATGGCAATACCTATAAACTAGAAAATAAGGCAATTTTCTTTTTATTAACTAGAATGCAAGATGAAGTACATCGTTTTGCCATTTCTTTTCATCAACAAAAAAGAAATAAAGCGATGACAACTTCAATTTTGGATGATATTAAAGGATTGGGCGATAAGCGAAAAGAAATGATTCGTAAGGCCTATACGGATATTAATGAATTAAAAGAGGCTTCAATTACTCAGTTAGAACAAATACTTCCACCTGATGTGGCGGAAGCATTATATATGAAACTTCACTCTTAGTGTTGAATATTTTTAGTAATGTTATTATTATAATATACGCTGCGCTTGTAGCTCAGTTGGATAGAGCAACAGCCTTCTAAGCTGTGGGTCAGGCGTTCGAGTCGCCTCAAGCGCGCCATAGAAATTTGCGCGACAACTTGTCAAATAGTGGTCGCGTTTTCTTTTTATCTTTATAATATAAATATACACGCATAATATTTTGCGAGACAATGTCGCGCAAATTTTTATTTTATGATATAAAACAGATTAGAAAAAAGAGGGCCTTATGATAAGTGAAACCGAATTAATTAGAAAATACTGTAGTGAGCATAAAAACGACATCTTTGATGTTGGCTTTTTGCATAAGACATTATTCAATCATTTGAGTGAGTCTTCTTTTAGAAAATTCGTATCAAGATTAGCTGATGAAAAGATTTTGTTTCCTATAGGGAAAGGGATTTATATAGTTGGGCAAATTGATGATCTCGAAATTGTAATAATCAAGCACTATACATATGCTCTTTTTGGAATACCTATGACTTTTATGATATAGTTTTATAAAAGGGGAATATAATTATGGATGCTATATGGGTAGAATTATACAATGCAGCAAAAGCTGT
>JAZLFA010000066.1:0-4505 GCA_045615545.1 Bacilli bacterium
ATTGATGTCTTACTTTTAGCGGCGCTTAAAGACTATAAATATGATTATGAATTCTTACAACAACTTAGAATTGGATCTCGTGTTGAAGAAATTTTAAGTTTACAAGAAAGATTAAAGGAATTAAAGCAACCCGTAAAAGGATTTAAAAATAAATTCTTTAATCCGTTCATGCGTTTAGAAACTTTCTTAAGACTTAAACATAAACGAGCAACCGCAAGATTCTTAAAGAAAAGACCAATGAACGTTGGAACTTATTATCATTATTTTAAATATAAATTGAGATACGCATTTAAGCATGGTGTGATTTATACAAATAAACGCGGTAATGATGAAGCGATTATTGTATTCCCAAATAATTTTAAACGAATTGATAGTGATACTTTCTCTAATTTCCCTAATAAATGTTTATATGTCTTTACGGGTAAAGGTGGCGAAATGTCTAGATGCGAAACCTTTGATGATTACTCTCGTCACCACTTAATTTATAAGCCCACTGATCGTTATTGGTATGTTCATGACATTGCGTTAGATCCAAAACAACCAGAATTAAATGATCGCTTATTTGATGTGCTCCATAATTTTGCGAATAAAAATAGACTTAAAATCTACATTGATGATGTGTATGATTATGGCAAAGTTTATCTAAGAAATGGGTATAAAAAGGTTATGACTGAGACTATTGACTACGCGAAAATACCCCATACTTTATACTTAAGAACACCAAAACGTCGATAAAAATTGATCTCACCCAACATTGACGGGGGGGGTTCTATGTTATATTAAAAAATGTGGAAAATAGATACTACGAGTTAAAATGTTTTGTTGAAAAATGTTTTAAATTAAAATCTTTTCAACATTTAATTATTACATTGCAAAACTTAGACGTCCCCCCGGCTCAATCTTTTATTTGTTTAACTTACGAAGAAGGAGAAAAAATATTTAAAAAATTTCTCAAAAATAAACCTGGGAAATTATATTTCGGCAGAGTAATTGCTGAACAAATGGGTAAACTTGGATATGTTAAAGTAGAAAAAAAGGGACGACAACATTTGTATTTGCATAATGCAATGACGTTTGAAAAGAAATGAATAGGACAATTCGTTTAGCTTCTCTCGGTATATTTTCAATTTCTCTATTGTTTTCATGTGCTAGCAGTAGTACAACAAATTATTTCATTGTAAATTTTGATACCGATGGCGGTTCATTTATCAAATCACAAAAAATTGAGGATGGTAGCCAAGCGACTAAGCCGGCCAATCCTGAAAAAACAGACTATACCTTTGATAAATGGACACTTGACGGTTCCGAATATAAATTTACCGAACCGGTCACTAAAGATATTACTCTAAAAGCAAAATGGATTGGTGGTCCCGAACCGATTAAGCCTATATGGATAGTTACTTTCGAGAGTAATGGCGGTGACCACATTGAAACACAAAAGGTAACTGATGGCGAAAAAGCGGATAAGCCAACTGATCCCACTAAAAAAGATTATAAATTTAAGGGCTGGTTTGCTAAACCAGACTTCTCTGGTTCTATTTATACTTTTGATGAAAAGGTTACTGATGATATAACCCTATATGCTAAATGGGAAAAAGATGTTACTTATTATAAATTTAATTTTATTGGAGACCATTGTTCTTTGAATAACGAAGAGAAATATCAGGAAAATCAAATCGTTAATTTGACTTTTACAGTAGCGGATGGTTATGAATTGCCTGACGGTATTAATGTTATTGGTACAGGTGGTGCATATAATTATTCAAAAACCAACAAGACATTAAGTCTTACGATGATTGATAATGTAACAGTCGTGTGTTATGCCCAGCGTAAAACTTATCAAGTTGATTTCTATATTGACGGAACAATTCGACCTGAATTAAGACAGAGTGTTTTAGGTGGTCAGTATGTTCAAAGACCCGAAACACCTGTAAAAGATAAGTGCATATTTGATGGTTGGTATGTTAATGAAAGTTGCACTGGTAATAAATACAGTTTTGACAGTGTAGTAGGTAGTGAAATTAAACTCTATGGTAAATTTAGACCAGATGAAGACTTATATTACGATATTACATTCAGCGCAAGTGATGCTGGTGGATATTTCAATAATGATCCTACTTGCAAATCATTAACCTATTCATATAAATATGGAAGTACTATTAGTAATGCTCCAATACCTTATAAACCAAGTGATGGAAGCGTCTCATATTCCTTTAATGGTTGGGAATTGAAAAAAGTAACTGAATCAACAATATATAAAGCTGAATTTACTCCTCATACCAACGCTTTTACTATCCGCTGGTTAAATTACGATTTAACAATTTTAAGAACCGATACTGTTGATTATGGTGATTTGCCAACATATAGTGGAGATATACCAACTCGCAATAGCGATTTTGAAGGATCGTATACTTTCACTGGATGGTCCCCTGATATAGTACCGGCAATTATGGACATGGCTTACATAGCCAAATTTGATATAGATGTATCAAATTCATCTTATCCACAAACCTTACTTACCGATTCATCAATCATTGCTGAATTAGAAAAAATATCAGTAGTTGATGAAAAAGGTTATAAGACTTATAAGGGCAATAAATATTATAAATTCACTTCTATACAACAGTATATATCAGATGATGGAACCGAGGTTGCGCAGGGCGAGTCTAATTATTATAAGGTAGAGCCAATTAAGTGGAAAACATTAAAAATAGATTATGCCGAAAAAGAACGTTTAGTAATATCGGAAAAAATATTAGATGCTACTAAATGGCAAGAATATTTTACTGGTGAAAAAGAACTCACTGATTATCAAGGCGACACTGATTGGGTGTATTGTAATAACTATAAATATAGTTTAATGAGAACATTTCTAAACACCACCTTCCTAAATCGTGCTTTTGATGATAGCGACATTATTCCAGTTTCTGAAGTTGACAATTCCGCTAGTACGACAAGAAATTTTAATGATAATCCGTTTGCTTGTGAAAACACTTTTGATAAACTTTTCCCTCTTTCTTATAAAGATATGAAAGGTACTGATTATTTCCCGGATGCAGAGTCAAAAAAATCCGCTAAAACCGATTACGCCAGAGCAAATAGAGCTTTCCCAATTTTTGAAATTGATGAATATCACAAATACGGTCAGTATGCTACTAGATCTCCTCGAATATGGAATAATGACACTGATTCAGTTGATAGAGTATCGGATACAGGCACCATACCATTTGAAGACATAGGATCGGCTTCAGCTATATTTGGAGTAAGACCTGCAATTCTTGCTGAATTATAATAATTTGCGCATTAATTAAATTATTGTATAAATTCGTTATTTTTTAATTGAGATTAAGCATTTTTATTATTATAATAATAACGTTGTAATAATTGGAGATTTGTTATGGCTATACAAAATATTGCTAAAGAACGTATTATCGAAATATGTAATCTTTACAAAAATGACCCAACTCCTTTAATGATGATCCTTAGTGACATCCAAAAAGAGTTTGGTTACATTCCTTTAGAGGTTCAAGAGATTGTGTCTGAACAAATTGGTCTACCGGTTGCGGAAATTTATGGCGTGGTGACCTTTTATTCTTTCTTCTCACTTAAACCAAAAGGAAAATATGTAATTGGTGTATGTTTAGGTACGGCTTGTTACGTTAAAGGCTCACAAGCCATTATTGATAAAGTGCTTGAAGTTCTTAAATTAAAGAAAGCAGGCGATAGCACGGAAGATGGTTTATTTACCGTTGATGCCTTACGCTGTATCGGTGCGTGTGCTTTAGCGCCAACGATGAAGATTAATGATCGGGTTTTCCCTAAATTAAAAGTTAGTGATATTCCAGGTATTATCAAAGATTATCAAGAAGGAAAAGTGGAGGCGTAATTATGGCAAAAATAAAAACTGCACAAGATCTTGCCAAAAAGATTAGTGAATGCGAAGGATGCTTAAAAGCTAAATTCGAAGGCAAAGATGGAAAACGGGCCATTGTCATTTGCGGTGGTACGGGTTGTTTCTCTAACAAATCTCAAGAAATTCATGATGCCATTGTTAATAAATTAAAAGAAAAAGGATTAGATAAGAAAGTAACCGTTAATTTTGTCGGTTGCTTTGGTTTCTGCTCCCAAGGTCCATTCGTGAAGATATTCCCAGAAAATACTTTATATCGAATGGTGAAATTAAGTGATGTCGATAAGATTATCGAAAACGATATCGTTAATCATCAAGTTTGCGAAGATTTAGTCTACGTTGATCCAAACACTCAAACTAAATATCCCAAACAAGAAGATATTCCATTTTACGCAAAACAAAAACGTGTTGCCCTTCATGGTAGTAGCATGATTGATCCAGAAAACGTAGAAGAAGCTCTTGGCTATGATTCCTTTAAAGGTTTAGCGAAAGCTTTAACCATGAAACCACAAGAAGTTATCGACATGATTCTTAAATCCGGTTTAAGAGGTCGTGGTGGTGCGGGTTTCCCAACCGGAAGAAAGTGGCAATTCGC
>JAZLFA010000067.1:0-82585 GCA_045615545.1 Bacilli bacterium
ACTCAAGAAACAAGTGATAATTTTAAAAATATGTTGACTAGATTATTATGAAAAACCCTATCTACAGATAGGAATTCATAAAAAATATAAATTTTCTCTATTTATCTTAAAAAGTTTCGAGAGTAATCTTCAAAAAACGGGTGTGGGTTTGTTATTTCTTACCGTCGCTGGCGTTGCTAAATAACATCTAATTAATGTAAAAACGAAAGACACTTTTGAGAAAAATCATTAGTGTCTTTTTATATAACACAAAAATAATACATCCCATTACATTGTTTGATACATTCATATGGATTAATAACTGTAGGTAAAGAACTATTGACATAATATTAATAGTTACCTACAATATAATCATGAAAGTGTTTGATGAATTCATGCTTACTATAGATAGTGAAGTAGTCTGTAAAAAAGATTATATTTCTTTGTTAAGTAAAAAACTTAATGAATTAGGTGAAATTTATGGTTCTTTGAGCGTTACTACTAGAAACAATAACAAATATTATTATTTAAAAAGAAAAGTAAATAATAGACTTATTTCTATGTATATTGGTAAAGATTTATCTAATGAAGAAATTAATTCTTATTTAGCTATAAATCATCAAATAAAGTTATTAAAGAAGAAAAAGAAACTGGAAGAAAATAAGTTGTCAGTACTCTTAGAAATGCAAAAGAAATATAGGAGGATTTTGGTAATATGATAGAAGATAAAATCCCACTTACATTTGAAGAAGAAAAAACACTCATTAACCGCTATTTGGTTGATGAAATCTTTAACGCTGCAAAAGTAGAAGGAATTCCTACTACATATCTAGATACTGAAAATTTAGTATATAACAACATTAATCCTTCGCTTGATGAATATAACTTAGCAAAACTTAAAAATCTAAAAGATGCATATAAGTGTTTACTTGATGAAGAATTTTTATCTAAAGATGTATCATTAGAAACACTTTGCCATTTAAATTTAATCATTAACGGAAGAGGAATAGTGGCACATCCAGGAGAGTTACGAATTGATAGTGTTTCAATCCACGGAACAACATATAAACCTCCTTTACCTGATCCATATCAAATAAATAACTACATAATTGATATGTTTAATTCCGACGTATCAAAAACTGAACTAGCACTTCATTTATATTGTTATATTATGAGAAGCCAACCATATATTGATGGAAATAAAAGAACAGGTAATTTATTTGCGAATTTTATATTGGCTAAATTTGGTCAAGGTTTGGTTAGCATCCCCTCTAACAAAAGAAAAACATTCTTTTCTTTGCTTGTGAAATATTATGAAAGTAATGATGATAGCAAATTAATTAGGTTTTTTGTTGATCATTGCCTATTCTACGCTAAATAGTATTTCTATTTAATCATCACTTCGATAATCTTGAAGGAATCTAAAAGATAGTTGCATAGCTTTTTTCGCAATCGGAGGAAGCTTTTTTGTTTTATGTGATAAAACATGTAATGGTCTAATTATTTCAATATCTGTTTCGATTTTTCTTATCGTACCTTTTTCTATATATGGTTCTCCTACTCCCATAGGAACAAATGCTACTCCTTCATTAGCCTCAACCATCTTCATAATTGCGTTATTACTAATAGATTCCATCTTAGGAATATATTTAATTCCTTTTAACGCTAAATAGTAGTCAGCGAGTTTACGGGGATTAGAGTTATCTTCTCTTACAAGTAAATCGTAATGAGATAAATCTGCTAATTTAATTTTATCTGGTATAGGATATTCTTTTCCTGCTATTACCCACATATAATCATGACCAAAGACTTGACTCTTTAATGAGGTATTATGTTTATCAGGTATACCTTCACTTAATACAAAGTCTAGTTCACCTCTAGTTAACATATCTTCTAGTTCACTTATCTTATCAATAGTGACTGTGTAATTAATATTAGGGATATTCTTTCTAAGTTCTTTTAAAAGTAGAGGAAGCGCTCGTATACCAAAAGTAACAGAGGCTCCTATTTTAACTATCGGAGTTTCTATTTCGTTTCTCGCAGTATCTTCAAAGCCTTTAAATGATTCTACCGCTTCTTTTGCTTTTACTAATAATAATGTTCCTTCATTAGTAAGAGTGAGTCTTTTATTCGCTCTTATAAATAGGGTGATACGATAATATTCTTCTAGTTCTTTTATCGTTTGAGAGACACTAGGTTGAGCAACACAAAGCTCTTCTGCTGCTTTAGTAATGCTTCCTAACTCTGCAACCTTAATAAATGTGGTTAAATGTCTTATTGTCATATATAGGTATTTCCTTATACATATATTATTTATTGTTATTTTACTTATGTCAAAGAATTACTTTACTATATGGGTGTAGAAAGGAAAAGCTACATGAACAAAAAGAAAAATAAAAGAATATTATTCTATGATGCGAAAAGTTACACAATCGATAGTTTTAATGAATTAGATCATAAAGGGATCGAGTTTACATATATTGAAACTAAACTTAATGAAAATAGTGTTAAGTTTGCAAAAGGATATGACGCGATATGTGTCTTTGTTAACGATACAGTAAATAATAAAGTAATTAATAAACTTAAAAGTTATGGGGTTAAGTTAATATTACTAAGATGTGCTGGATATAATAATGTTGATTTAGTTAGCGCGAATAAAAACGACATCGCTATTTTTAGAGTACCGGCATATTCTCCTTATGCGGTTGCGGAACATGCATTCGCCTTACTTAACACCATTAATCGTCGTACACATAAAGCATATATAAGAACTAGAGAGTATAATTTCTCTTTAGAAAATCTAACTGGTATGGATCTATATAACAAAACCATTGGAATAGTGGGTACTGGTAAGATTGGTAAAGTAATGATTGATATCGCGAAAGGATATGGGATGAATATATTAGCGTATGATCCATTTCCTGATAAGAATTTAGATGTTAACTACGTTAATTTAGAAACATTATTTAAAAGTAGTGATATTATTTCTCTTCATTGTCCTTTGTTAAAGGAAAATAAACATATGATTAATGCTGAATCCATTAAGAAAATGAAAAAGGGAGTAATTATTATTAATACTTCTAGAGGCGCATTAATTAACGCGAAAGATCTTTATGAAGGATTATTCCTTCGTCATGTTGGAGCGGCGTGTTTAGATGTATATGAAGAAGAAGCAGATGTATTTTATGAGAATAGAAGTAATCACATATTAGATGATGTAACTTTATCAATGTTAATTTCATTACCAAATGTAATAGTGACTTCTCATCAAGCCTTCTTAACTAAGGAAGCTTTGTCCGCTATTGCAATGACTACATTAGAAAATGCGATTAGCTTCTTTAAAGGAAAAGAAAATGAAACTAATAGATTATAGAAAGGAAAGTATTATTTATGAATAAAACAATTTATGACTTCGTAATTAATGATTATTTAGGTAATCCGGTTAATTTTAACAAATTTAAAGGAAAGGTATTACTTATTGTAAATACCGCGACTAAGTGTGGATTTACCAATCAATATAATGATTTAGATGCACTATATGAAAAATATAAAAGTAAAGGATTAGAGATTTTGGATTTTCCATGTAACCAATTCTTATTTCAAGCACCAGGAACTTCTAAGGAATATCATGATGCTTGTAGGCTTAAGTTTATGGTGGATTTCTATCAATTTAATAAGATAGATGTTAATGGTAAAAATGAACATCCTTTATATCGTTATTTAAAAGATCATAGTGACTCTAAAAGAATTAGATGGAATTTTACCAAGTTCCTCGTTGATCGAAAGGGTAATGTTAGATACCGCTTTGAACCAGAAAATAAACCATTATCTTTCGAAAGTACAATAGTGAAGTTACTTCAAGAAGAGTAATATAACTAAGGCTCCTAACTTCACATTAGAGACTTCTAGTACTGGGAGTCTCTTTTCAATGAGAAAAAGCTATTTTTTTGATCAATAAAATATTATTAAATAAGTATAGTAAAAATTTGATAAAATAATATCAAAAACATTGAAAATATAAGATAAAATGATATAATATTATCAAATGAACGATAAATTAGAATGGAAAACTAATAAAGAAAGGCAATTAGAGATTGCAAATCGCTTGAAGCGTCAACGTAAAGCGCTTAAACTATCACGAGAAAAATTATCCCTTTTATCAAATGTTCCTTCTCCGACAATTAGAAGATTTGAAGATAGTGGTGATATTTCCTTAGGGAGTCTTGTGGCTATTTTAGTTGCCCTAAATCATGAAGAGGACCTTTCTTTTATTGTGAGAGACATAAATTATTTAGATATTAAGGATGCTTTCAAAAATGATTAAGTATTTAGATGTATTTTTTAATAATTATTTAGTGGGCACGTTGGGCTTATTTAATAATAGAATTATTTTCTCTTATAGCGATTCTTGGATTAAGGATGGTTTTTCTATTTCTCCTTTTTATCTTCCGTTAAAAAAAGAAACATTTACATGTAATCATAATAAGTTTAGTGGCTTATTTGGTGTATTTAATGATTCGTATGTTGATAGTTGGGGTGAGTTACTTATAAACCGTTATCTATCTTCTAAGGGGATTAAATATAATGAATTATCCATCTTAGATAAACTCTCCATTATTGGTAATGTTACTATGGGCGGCTTGACTTACAAGCCTTCTAGCGATATAAAAATGTATCCAAATAATATTTCTTATGATGAACTATATGAGGATATTTGCAATATTATTGAAAGCAAAAAGGCCAACAATATTGATGATTTATTTTCTCTTGGTGGTAGCTCTGGGGGTACAAGGCCAAAGATTTTAACTAGGATTAATAATAGGGATGTAATTGTTAAGTTTAGAGCTAAAATAGATCCGCTTGATATAGCTAAAAAAGAATATCTCTATTTTAAATACGCACAAAAATTAGGTATTAATGTTCCTAATTTCGACTTAATTCATGGAAAGAAAAGTGACTATTTTGTCATAGAAAGATTTGATAAACAAGATGATATTAGAAAGTTTGTTATTTCCGCTTCTGGTCTTCTTGAGTGTGATTATAATATCCCTAGTTTAGATTATTTAGATTTATTTAAATTAACTAGTATATTGTCTATTGATGATAAAAAAGAAATATTAGAGTTATTTCGACGTATGGTGTTTAATGTCGTTTTTGAAAATATGGATGATCATGCGAAAAATTTCTCTTATATCTATAACCCAAACAATAAACATTATGAACTTTCTCCCGCTTATGATTTGACCCCTTCAACAACTTATTTTGGCGAACACACAACTAGCGTTAATCATAAAGGTAAAGATATTCTTGATAGTGATTTACTTGCTGTTGCTACTACATATGGAATAACAAAACAAGTAGCAACTGATATAATTATTCTGGCTAGGAAATTAAAAGAACAATATGATAGAGAAATAGATCTATAAATTTCCTCTATAGTTATAATGTAAAGAATTTTTGTAATTGGTGGTTTTATATTTCTATCTATTGGAGTTGAAGCAGTTTGTAATATTGCTAATTTGGAAGTTAAAGATGGCGCGAGTATTAATTATGATCCTTTTAATCAACTTTTATAATAATAAGGGATAAATAGTATGGCAAAAAAGAAAACTAAACAATATAACAAAACAAAAAAGCAAGTTAAGAAATTAGCAAAAAGTAATCCTAAAATTTTTGCTATATTTATTTGTCTACTTTTGGTAGTAGGAACAGTAGGAGGAGTTATCTATTTTCTAAATAACAATAAAGGAAATGATAAATCTTCTAGTAGTATTATCCCTGTTTCTACTGGTATATCATTCCATTTTATGGAACTTGGTAATAAATATACTGGTGACTCGATATATATTAAAGCAGGAGAAACTGATATTTTAATTGATGCTGGTAGTAGACAATCTAGTGCCTCCGCGATTAAAAGCTATGTTAATCAATATTGCTTAGATAATAAGCTTGAATATGTTATCGCTACTCACGCGGATCAAGATCATATTTCTGGCTTTGTAGGCACTAAAAGTGAGCCAGGTATTTTTGATAGCTATAAGATAGATACATTGATTGATTTTTCTAAATCTAATAAGGATACATCTATTTATAATAGCTATATATCATTAAGAGACTCTAAAGTCAGTAGTGGAGATATAACTAATCACTATACTGCTCAAGACTGTATAAGTGGTAATAAATCCGCGAAAAAGATCTATACCTTAGCGGAAGGTATCACTATGGAAGTGCTTGATCAAAAATTCTATCGTGAATCAACTGGTGATGAGAATGATTATTCTGTATGTCTACTATTCACCCAAGGAAGTTCCCATTATCTATTTACTGGTGATTTAGAAAAGAAAGGTGAAGAGTCATTAATAAGCTTAAATAACTTACCAACTGTTGAATTATTTAAAGCGGGACATCATGGTAGTTATACCGCTAGTAACGATAACTTATTAAGCGTAATTAAACCTAAAGTCGTAGTGGTTACCTGTGTAGCGGGATCAACTGAATATACTAGTGTTAAAGAAAATACATTCCCATCTCAAGCTATGATTGATAGGGTAAGTAAATATACTAGAGAGATATATGTCACCACAATGAGCAATAATACCGATAAAGGATATGAATCATTTAATGGTAATATCGTATACAGCAGTAGTGATGGTGTTACTCACATAGTTAATTGTTCAAACAATAACACCTTCTTAAAAGATAGTGATTGGTTTAAGGCTAATCGCCATTAATAGATTTAATTGAAAAAATGCAAGATATGGTTAATCCTGCATTTTTTTATTTGTGATAGTGGACTAAATATTAATCTTTAGTATGTTTCTTTTTCTTTAATAACAAAGTTAATGCTGCAGCCGATAGCGTTAATAAGCTTGCTGATGCAATAACAACAATTAATACAGTTTGATCTTCTGATTCAGATATTTTCCAACCTTTGTTAATGTTTTGTTGCAGTTTTACAGGATTTCTCCCGGCAAAATCTGTTAAAGAATATGCAGTTGCATTCATCATGTATACATAGTCATATTTTGCTGCAAATTCGCCATACGTAGCATCAACAGCAGTTGCATTTGTTAATATTCCTTGAGCTTCGTTTGATAGCAAATCCCAGTGGAAATTAACGGTTTTACCTGCTGGTACTTCAGCTTCGCTATCGCCTAATGATTCCCAAATACCACTTAAAACATGAGAATCGCCATCAACCTTACGTTGGCATTCACACGCAATCAATTTGTTAAATTCATTAGCGAAATTATTAGCTTCATCTTCATATCCTAAGAATATTGATACCTCGTTCCAATATTGCCCATCATTTGAACATAGATAGAAAGTATATGTTACAGTACCTGTTTCGTTACATATTAAACCTTCTGTTTCATTATAGATCCAATTTGTTCTTGCTGAACCTACCCTTAATCTTGGAGCGTACTTACTTATTTCTGAAGAATTTTGAAAATATATTTTGAGCTTATCGCCTTTTGACATTTGGAATGTTGCTTTATATTCTTTGTGCTCAGATAAACCATCCCATTCAGTTCCTTTATGAAGGTCTGATTTTGCGTCTTGTCCATTAACCATGAAATAGAAACCATTGCTTGGCATAGAAGGAACCGCTAGATGGTATTCATGTTTAGTGCTAGAAGATTCAAAATAAATATCAAATGTTTGAGAAGAAACGCCAGCTTTTGAATCGATATTAATTTGGCAATTTAGACCACTCAAAATTGTTCCCTTAAAATATGGGTGAGACCATGAAACATTAACTGTTTCTTCGCCACCTGATTCTCCATACCATTTCACATTTCCTGAACTGTCAACGAAATAAATCTTACACTCTGCATTATTTTCAAAAGTTAAACCTTTTACAACATATTCATTTCCGTCTAGTTTATCTGGATTTTTTATTAGATTGTATTTTCCATCTCTAGTCCATCCCGCTTCTCCATAAGTTCCTGTAAAATCCCCAGCTAGATAAGTTCCACTATTTATTTGCCAATGAGCATATAAAGTTGTGGGTTCGGTAAAATCACTGTTTTTTGCACTAGTTCCATCTGCGTTATAATACTGGGTTCCTCCAGAAGATGCTGTAAAGTAACCTAAAAATACGCAGTTTGTTTTGATAGGAAGTTCACCGCTTTGCAATACTGGCATCGGTTGATCATATCTTGCAGTAATGTTTACTTTTTCGGATGTTCCGCCTGCAAAATTAAATGTTATTGTTACATCTTGACTGACTTCTTCCCAATAAGGATATAAGGTCTTATTGTTGTTTTCAGAAAATGCCCCTTTTAAAGCATAATCACATGTTGTTCCGCTAGAATTTGTTGACCATCCTGATTGAATATATCCCAATCTTGTAAAAATTTTATCTTTTAACGTAATGTCAAAACCCTGGTCTTTAGTATCGCTAGCATCTGAACCAGTGCCATGTGTGCCCTTTTTATATGAAATTGTATATTGAGACAATGAGAACCTATATGACATGTTGTTAGTATCAGTTATGTAATATGCTTTTAGAATATAGGTGTTTGGTTTTTGTACATAGGCCTTCCAATCGCCACCTTTATTAAAGTCAGCATTCTCGCTTGCCCCATGCCCAGTATCATTGTTAACATCGTTTGCATAATGGTCTGTGCGCACGCCGTTTGAATATGCTGTAACTAAAATACCACTCCAGCTACTAGTTGTTGTAATAGTAGCTTGTTGACCATTATCAATTGATGTCATTTTTACCATATCAGGATTAGATCCTGTTACGTACCAGCCATCATCATAATATTTTGACCATGTTCCATCGCATTTTCCTCCGCCGCCTGACCATGTTGCAGTAGAAGTTGTTATTGTAAAAAAATCATTTCCAGCATTACCGTCTTTAGGTATTGTTAAGTCTTTGGTTTGTGCTCCCCAATCGCTAACCGCACCTGTGCCGCCATTAACTCTAACAAAAATTACATTTGAATAATCCTTTGGTAAATCATACTTCCAAACATTCCCGGAGACAAAAGTCATTCTAACACCAGGCCAACTAGCATTTTTATCGTCACCAGTATAACAATATGCCGCTATTGCTGCACTGTTTTCTGTCCACCAACTATATTCCATTTTGCAATAAATTGTTGCAGGACATTCATTCACAGCTTCTGCTTTTTCCACAGCTTTATTTCCAAATGAAATTCCAGTAAGAACACCAATAGATGTTAGTAAGGAAATTCCTAGCAAAGATAATAACTTAAAATGTGATCTTTTTTTGAACATAAAATAAATCCACCTTTTTCTATAAAATTATCGCCACATTATTAATGGCCGAAAAATATGTCATTATTTATATATAATATATAAAGCGTACTGTCAAGTGTGTATAATGTGCGTATACACATATATACTATGTATATAAAATTGATCAAAAAAAATATTCATTTTTGTAAATTCGCACAATTTCACGTATTGGTGGCATTTTGACTTTGTTCTTTTCTTAAGTAACGATATAAGGTGTTTGGATGCACTCCAATTCTTCGTGCAATTTTACGAACACTCACTCCTTTTGAAAGAAGATAATGTATGCGTTTATCATGCCGTTCACAAAGCAAAGAAACGTTCTTACTCCCTTTAGGTCTACCGAGAGTTACTCCACTTTTACGTAAGCGAGATAATGCCTCTTTTGTACGCTGAGAAATAAGCTGTCTTTCAATCTCTGCACTTAATGAAAATGCAAATGCAATAACTTTAGATTCTATATTATCTCCAAGAATAAAGTTATCTTTTATAGTGATCACTTTTACACCTTTATTCATGCAGATATTTAATATCTCCATAATCATATAAAAACTTCGACCTAATCTAGATAGTTCACTCGCTATTAAAATATCATTTTCTTTTAGGTTTTTAAGCAATATTCCAAGCCTTCTTTTTTGATATTTTTTCTTACCACTTATAGTCTCCTCAATGTATCTTGAGATTATTAGATTGTGTACTTCACAATATCTATTAATTTCATACTTTTGATTTTCTACTGATTGAGTGTCTGTACTCACCCTTATGTATACGTATACCATATATCAAATATTAATATCCTCCTAAATTGATTATAGAGAATATAAAAGGATTCACTAAATAATTGGCCATTAAAATTGTGGCAGTATTACTATCCGATTGGAGACACTATTATGAAACACTTATTTTCTCGTTCAAAAACATTCGCATTAATTGCATTATCTTTACTTACTGGTATTGGTGTTTTTAGTGGTGTGGCAGTTAGTAATGGAAATATTGAACAGGCAGAAGCTCAAGATAATGCAACAATATATTTCAAAGACCAATCATGGTGGAACGCAGATGGTGCTCATACCTACGTTCATTACTGGGGGGGTACTTCATCAACAACATGGCCTGGCACAAGTACAACGGATAAAGGTAATGGTTATTGGGAAGCAACAATCCCAGCTAATTCAAGTGGTTTTCAATTTGTTAGAGTAAGTAGCTCGGGTGTCGACTGGGGTGCTAAAACTGTTAATCTTTCTTTAGATTCTGAAGGAAAAAACCTATACACTCTTAGTAATACAGCAGTGTGGGGCGGTAATGGTGCGAGTGCTACCGCTTCGTATTATAATAATGAATCAATAACTTATTATTTTGCAGGAAGTGAATGGGGTTGGGGTGATATTAATACTATGCCAACTTTCTCCAAAAAAGATAACATTGAATATGAATTGTTAAATGTTGTTGTCAGAAGCGATAATGCAACTTTTAAAGGCTTCTTTACTCATGGTTGGCAGGCCGATTATATAAATCCAAATCAAACTGAATCCGGACCTCAATCTGGTGATTATAAAATTGAGTTTGATGGTAATGCAAATGGTGTGATTAAAAAAGCTGGTACATACAATATCTATTTAACACCAAGCAATGGAAAAATGTGGCTAAATGTTCAGAAATATGATGTTACATATAACGTCAACGGAGCTACTTCTGGTTCTAATTCAACTCAGACTGGTTTTATTGATCAAACATTTACAACAAGAGCATCGATAGGAATATCTAAAACAGGATATACATTCCAAGGTTGGAACACTAAATCTGATGGTACAGGCACAACATATGCCGCAAATACAGCAGTAAATTTAGGATTAAACGCTGGTGATTCATTAACCTTATATGCTAAATGGTCTCCAAATACTAACACACCATATACGGTTCAACATAGATTACAAAATACAACTCGTTCTAGTTATGTAGTTGATTCCGAACGCACAGAAGAATTACTAGGCACAACAGGTGCGCAAACAAATGCGCAAGCGCTAACAATTGAAGGTTTTACCGCTAAAACAATAACTCAACAAACAATCGCTGGAGACGGCTCAACAATCGTAAATGTTGATTATGATAGAAAACCATACACATTAACTTTTAATGCAGATGGTGGCACTTGTAGCGAATCAACAAGAACCGTTTATTATGGCTGTCAATTTGGCACTCTTCCAACACCAACAAAAACCGATGGAAGTGAATTTGGTGGATGGTATACCGGAAGTGGAGGAACTGGAACATTAATTTCTTCTTCTACCTTAGCGACTGGTAATTTGACAGTTTATGCTAAGTGGGTAGCTGCAATTATAAAACACAATGTTACACTTACTGCTGGAACTGGAATGACCGGAGCGGATCAAACAACTGAAGTTGCAGAAGGCTCAACTTTTACAATTCCTTCCACAAATCCTTTTGCCTTAAATGGTGGTTATGTTTTTAAGGAATGGACAGATGGTACTAACACATATGCACCTGGTGCCACTATTACAATGGGTACTAGTGATATAACATTAACTTCTAACGCTAGAATTCAATATGATCTAAAAATCACACATCAAGGTTCAACATCTACTATTCCGTTTACCTATGGTTCAAGTAAATTTACTATTGCTGAAATCTCTGTTATAAAAGGAGATATCGTAGAGCTATATGATTATTCTACTAGTATAGCTGGTACAAAAGTACATGCTGGTATTGATGGAGCGTCCGATGGTTGTTGGAGAGATAATGGCACAACCATTACTAGCGATGAAGAAAGTACACAAACATTCTCAATTGAAATAAAACCAGGTGATGAAAATAGAGATAAGTATTTACTTACAAAATATACTGGCACAGTTGATACTGAGTATTCAGTTTATGTTGGTGGCACACGTTATGTAATGGAACAAACTGATGATACTCCTACAGGATTTACCGCTCAATATAAAGCAACTACTTCTGGGGCACTTAAAGATGACAAAGTAACTTTTAAAAGCAACAAAGGTCAAATGGATTTTGCTGTATCTAGAGACGCTACATCAAATACCTATATTGGTGAAGATGGAAAGCAACACATAAAAGCAGGAAATGACGGTGTACTAGATATTTATCTTAAAATTAAAGAAAACGGCGGCTCTACAACATATAGTTCATTTGTAAGTGGATTAAGATCGGAAAAATCAGGATATAGATTGATTATACGAAACAACACCGCCAATACTGTTCGAACAGTAGATTTAGCTAATGGTACAGATAGCTCAGGTAATACACAATACGAAGCAATGAATATCCATGTTGAAAAAGACGAATATATATACTTATATAAAAACGAAAATGATGTGGATAGAAGTTTCAGCGAAGGTGTTGTTCAACCAGATGGTTCCGTTCCTAATAGTTTTGAAAAAAGCAACGGCAATGCACTGTGTAAAACAACTGGAGATTATAATTTCTATGTAAAATCTACAGACTTCTTATGGAATGTCAACTCAATATGGATTGCAAAGGGTGGGAATCCAGAAACTGATGCAATCGCCTTTGCACAAGGTTTTAACTCCGCTATTGGAGCCGAGTGTTATGATCAGGGTGGCCATAAGGATACGCTAAAAAGTGCATGGGATGCGCAAGCTAGTTTATTTGCTACTCTTTCCGACCAAGCAAAAGCTTATTTTAATGGTAGTTCAACATCAAGCGATACAAACATTATTAATTGTTTAGCTAAATATGATTATGTCTTCATTAAATACTGGGGGGTTTTATTTACCGAAACTTCTGATGATTTTATGGCAAGACATAGAAATTCAAATGGCGATATCAAATACCCGCAAAGCGCTAATCGTAGCTGGAAAATATCTGACTCTGAAGATCAAACTATATTAATTGTTGTTATTGCTTCTGCAAGTTTATTATTGTTATCAGCTACAGCCTTAACATTATTATTAAAGAAAAAGAAACGCTTAGATAAATAAGAATAAATACATGAAAAAGTGACTTACATATGTAGGCCACTTTTCATAATGGTTGATATTAATGATTAAAGACAGATCTATAGTACTTACAATAATGATAATTGTCATTTAATGTATTATTATTAATTAAGGAATTATGCTTAAACAAATATCAGCAATTATTGATAAAAACATGCCTTTAGTGTCTAATCTTGCTAATGTAGTAGCAATATTAAAAGATATGAAGGATATTAATTGGTGTGGTTTTTATCTTGCTAAGGATGATACTCTGTATTTAGGAAACGAGTGGGAATCCTTGGTTATTCAATTGCCGAGATGAAAGCGAGCAAAAGTAATTTCTTAAAAGTTATTTTCTTTGAAAATAAATTCCAAATTTCGTGTTAATATGATATAATAAAACTAAGAAATAATATGCTGTTAACAAAGAAATTTATTCTCAAACCAACTAGAACTCAATGTATTATATTGGGGCATTTTACTTATGCTGCTAGCAAACTATTCAATGTTGGTAACTACGAAAGAAAAGAATATAAAAATCTTGGTTTTGATAAAGAGCCAGATTGGTATGAACAAAAGAAAAGGTTAAAGGACAATATTTGGTATAAATCTTTACCTAGTCAAACTGCTCAAGATGTCCTTAAAAATCTTGATGAAAGTTGGAAAAGTTATCATACGCTTAAATATAAATTTGACCATGGAAAGAAATTGTCTGGTGAACCAAAATCCCCTTATTATAAAAAAGATGGTAGCCATACAAATATCACATTTTTAAGTAATGGATTTAAAGTTGTTGGAAATAAAATAAGACTAACGATTCCTAAAGCAATGAAAGAACATCTTTTAAATAAATATGGAATACATGATAATTTTATTTATCTAAATATAAAAGAACCAATTGATGGAATGATCAAAGAAATATCTTTTTCCTATAGAAATGATGAAGAATATGATGTTTATATTAATTATGAAACATTTGTTAAACCAATTAAAAACGATAACGGAAGACATATTTCTATTGATCTAGGTATTAATAATCTAGCAACTATATATGATAATAAGGGACATTCTTTTATTATTTCCGGCAACAGCTATTTAAACACTTTATATTATTACAATAAAAGAATATCTTATTATCAATCTATTAATGACCAAGCTCATAAAAAAGATATAGATAATAAAAATCATATTTATACAACTAATAGAATCAATAAATTATATGAGAAGAAAAATAAGATTATAAATTATATTATCCATAAAACCACTAAAACAATCGTGGATTATTGTGTTCATAACAACATCACTAAAGTAATTATTGGTGATGTTTCTGGTATAGATAATATTAAGTCAAATAAAATAGGTAAACAAAAGAAGGAATTTAATCAAAAATTACATAGTTTACCATTTGATAAAATTTATCATTGTCTTGAATATAAATTAATAAGGAAAGGAGTAACTTTAATAAAACAAAATGAGGCATTTACAAGTCAATGTTCTCCAACTTCAAAAGAAGTTTCTAAAGAATATGCGGACAAAAACAAACGTATCTATCGTGGACTATTTAAAAGTGGTAACGATATTTACAACGCAGATTCTGTTGGCGCTTTTAACATATTAAGAAAATATTACCAGGAGAACAATACAAGTAGAAATTTAAATTACAAATGCCTTTCTAATCCAACAAAAATAAGTATCTCTGTAACTTCTAGTCCTTATAAGGAAGAAGTAGGAGTATTGGGTGGGAACCACCCTGATATCTATGCACTTAAACGTGCCTTAGATTCGATGCTCGGTAATTCAATTGCCGAGTAATTCACGACAAAAGTATATGTTAACTTTGTTGCGTAAAGATAAAAAGAATAAATTTCCCCAATTATCAAAGGCAAGAAAATGATATTGGGGATTTTTTGTTACCTTATATTTTGTATGTAATCTAACAATGCAATATCTGCATTGCTGTGGTACACTAAAATATATGGCCGAAGAAAATAAAGATAAAAGCGTTAAGGAAACGACAGAAGAAAAAAAGAGAAGCAATTCCCGTTTTAAATATATTGTTAACATTTCATTGGTTCTTATTATCACTGTTGTAGCAATAGTGGTTTCAATGTCCTCTAACTTCAGCGAAGTTATGAGAGAACTTGGAAACTCTGATTGGCGTTGGATATTAATGATTGTAGGAATTATGGCGCTTGTTATATTTATTCGTGCTTTGATTCTTTTTTGCTTCGCGCGCTTATACTCACACGATTATAAATATCACCAAGCATTAGCGGTTGAACAAATCGGTACTTTCTATAGTGGAGTCACTCCAGGGGCAACTGGTGGACAATTTATGGAAGCCTACATCTTTAAAAAGCAAGGCATTCATATTTCTAGCGCCGTTAGTATGCTAGCAATGTATTCTATTCTTTATCAGATTGGTTTAATTGTTTTTGGTCTCATATCATTCCTAGTTAAATATGATTTCATCATGGAACTTGGATCTATTCCATTTAACATTGGTGGATGGAGTTTTTCTATTCCTATTTGGCCGTTAACAATTATTGGTTTTATCCTTAATGTCGGAGTTATTGTTTTGCTCTTGTTAATGAGTTATTGGAAAGGATTCCATCATTTTATTTCTGGACCTTGTGTTGGTTTGTTAGCAAAGCTTCGCATTGTTAAAAACCCTGACAAAACACGTGAATCTTTAAGGGTTTCTGTTGAAAACTTTAAAATTGAATTGCGTCGATTAATAACAAATATTCCGTTTACCATTCTTACTTTGGTGTTCTTTACAATTTACTTTATTTTAAGATTCTCACTTCCATTTTTCTGCGGATTAGCGCTTCATAATCAAACAGCAGTGACGCCAGAATTATTCTGGGATGCAGTGTTTTTAAGTAACTACCATCAAATGGTTACTGGACTTATTCCTCTCCCTGGTAGTGCTGGTATTAGTGAATATTTCTTTATTAAGTTATTCGTTAATGAAGCAAACCCTGCAAGTGGCTTCTTCTATATCGCTGGAGCTACGCTTGAAGAGTCTCGTTCATTATCTACTTCTTTATGTACTGCAGCCTTACTTATTTGGCGTACATTCTCATTCACACTTCCTTTATTGATAGCAGGATTTGTGACAGCCTTTTATCGCGCTGCCCCACATAATGTTACTGCGACTGATGAAATGCCTAGTAGAGATACCTATATTGAAATGCAGAAGCAAACTCTTGTTACACGAAAAGAGCAATTAGAAAGTACAATACATTCTGGAATATTGTCTAAAGATGCAATTATGAAGCGACTAAAGGCACTTAATTGGCAAGAAAAGAAAAAAAAGAATAAGAAAGAGCCAGTAAACAATGATGAGTTTATTGATATTGATATCAAGAATGATGAAGAGGAAGAGTAATGAATATTGCTATATTTACTGATACATACCCCCCTTTTATCAATGGTGTTTCTACTTCTTGTTATAACCTATGCCAAGTGCTTAAAAAACACGGACATAATGTTACTGTAGTGACGCCTAGATCAGATGATGGACCACTTGAATATAAAGATGGAATAATTTATCTTCCAGGTTTTGCGCTTAAAAAACTTTATGATTATCGTGTCCCTAATTTATTTCCACGCAAGGCTTTTAAAATACTAAAAACTTTGAATATTGATATCATCCATAATCAAACTGATTTTTCTGTTGGTATATTTGCTAGAAAAGCAGCAAAGAAATTGAATGTGCCAATTGTATATACTTATCACACAAATTACGAAGACTATACATATATCGTTACCCATGGTGTTTTAGATCGAGCAGCAAAAAAAGTTGTTCGTATTTACAGTAATGGTGTTGCCCATAATGCAACCGAATTTATTACACCAAGTGATAAAACAAAAACATTTATGCGCTTAGCAGGTAATGACTTATATATTAACTGTATTCCTACTGGTATTGATTTCTCCATTTTTGAAGATAAATATTTTGATTTAGAAAAAGCCAGAGCTTTTAAACAAGAGCATGGCATCGCTGAAAAAACAAAAGTGGTACTAATTTTAGGAAGACTTGCTAAAGAAAAGAGCATGGATGTTTCTATTCGTGGGTACGCTGCTTATTTAGCTAAATATCCTGATAGCGACACAAAGATGATTGTGGTGGGGGATGGTCCCGCAAGAAGCGAGCTCGAATTACTTACTCATGAACTCCACATTTCTAAATATGTTGATTTTATTGGAAAGAAGTCAGCTGAAGAAGTGCCATTTTATTATCATTTAGCTGATGTATATACTAGTGCTTCATTAACCGAAACACAGGGACTAACATTTATGGAAGCAATGGCGGCAGGCACAACTGTATTAGCAAGATATGATGATAACTTATCAGGCACAATTATTGATGGGAAAAGTGGATACTTCTTCACCGATGAAAATAGCTTTGTTAATCAGTTAAATCGTATATTTAATTCTACTGATATGGAAAAAGAAAATATCCGTAAAGGCGCTTTTGAGATATTGGATTTCTATTCAATCGAAAGATTTTATAACAATATTATTGAGGTTTATTACCGTGCTATCAAAAAATACTGGTAAAGTTATTACTAAAATTAAAAACAACAAGAGCAATATAACCATTTATTTTGGTAAAGAAAAATTGACTGTTGATAACGATACTTTCGCAAGCTTTTACTTATACCAAGGCAAAATACTATCTGATAAAGAATTAGATGAAATTAGAAAAGTAAGTGATGCGAGCAAGTATTTCCGTTATGCATTATCGCTTTTATCAAAAAGAATTTATACCGAATTGAATATGCGAGAAAAGTTATATGCAAAGGGAGCGAATAAAGGACAAGTTGATCGTTTGATTATTGTATTAAAGAAAAACGATCTCATCTCGGATAAAGCTTTTATTGAAGATTACATCGAATACGCTAACGAGAAAGGATATGGCAAAAATAAGATTATTGCTAATTTAACCCGTAAAGGAATATTTAAAAGCGACATTGCTAAAATATCATTCCCACTAGCTAAAGAGCGTAGCAAGGCTAAAAATACCCTTCCTCGTTTAGAAAAACAATATGATAAATATAACGAAGCCTCTAAAAGAGAACATATCAAGGCAGCGTTAATTAGACAAGGTTTTGATATTGAAGTAGCTAATGAAGTTGTTGGTTATATTAAACCTAACAACAAAAGCGATGAAATATCTAAACTAAAGAAAGATATTAAGGCGACAAAAACTAGATTAGCGAGAAAATATCAAGGACGTGAATTAAAAGAAAAATGTATACAATGCTTAATCCGTAAGGGTTATCACTTAAACGATATTATTAAAGAAATGGAGTAAAAATATATGAAACTAGTAAAAGAATTTGTTGAAGGAGATTCACTCGTTACTCAATTATTGGTGAACAATGTTAGTAAAGGAGTAAACGCTACTGGATCAAGCTATCTTAATGTTGAGCTTAGAGATGCGAGTGGTGTAATTCAAGCTAAGAAGTGGGAAGTAGTTGAAGGTGACGAAAATATTTTTGTTGCAGGCAATGTTATTGAAGTAGGGCTTGAAATTATCATGTATCGCACATCCTTACAAGGTAAGATTATTAATGCAAAATTAGTGCCACTTGATAGTATTGATGTAGCGAAATTTGTTAAACAAGCTCCAATTAGTAAAGATGAACTTAAAAAGCAATTACTCGCCCATGTTAATTCTATTAAAAATGAAGAATGTAACAAGATTGTTAATTACTTTATTAAAAAGTTTGAAAAACAAATTTATGATCATCCAGCCGCTAGCTCAATCCATCATGAATATAATAGTGGTTTATTAATGCACACTGTCAGCATGGCAAATATTGCAGTAAATGTGGAAAATATGTATCCAGAAATTAATCATGATTTACTTCTCTCTGGAATCATTCTTCATGATATTGGTAAGATTATCGAACTTGAAGGACCGGTTGTATATAAATATTCTATTGAAGGTAAATTAATCGGCCATATTTCAATTATGGTTAGTGAAATACGTAAAGCTGCTGATGAATTAAAAATTAGTGATGAAATTAGAGTATTGCTTGAACATATGGTTTTATCACATCACGGACAACTTGAATATGGTTCACCAGTTTTACCACAAACTAGAGAGGCTTTATTAATTTCATTAATTGATAATCTTGATAGCAAAATGACTATTGTTGATAAAGCATTAGAAGGAATAGAAAAGGGCGAATGGTCCCAGAAGGTATACGCCCTTGATTCTCGTTGCTTCTATAAGCACGGTTTATAATTATAAAGATTTCTTTATTTCGTCTTTCAACGCTGGTAGGTTTATGCCTGCGGCGTTTTCTTTAAATTCAATCTTTAATGCGTCATTAGCATCAAAACGTGGAATAACGTGGACATGAAAGTGTTTAACTGTTTGTCCCGCAGCTTCGTAGCAATTGGTTAATATATTTACCCCGTTAGCGTGTAATGATGTGATTTGTGCTTGCCCAATGCGTTGAGCAACATCCATTACCTTATGCATAAGTTCTTTTGGAACTGATAAAAAATTATCATAATGTTTTTTAGGGATAACAAGGGTATGGCCTTTAGTTACTTGACTTATATCAAGAAACGCCATAATTTCATCATCCTCATAAACAATATGAGCAGGGATTTCTCCATCTACAATTTTGCAAAATACATCTTTTTCCATTTTTTCCTCCTAAAATAATTCTTCCTTTAATTTAATTGAATCTGCTTCGGTTATTTTTCTTATTGGTTTACATGGATTGCCATAGGCTAAATAATTATCAGGTATGTCTTTACTGACAACACTTCCCGCACCTATTACTACTCCATTACCGATATTAACTCCTGGTAGAATAGTGACGTTTCCCGCAATCCAACAATTATTTCCAATTGTAACTGGTTTACCATATTCTTTATCAGTTAGTTTGTTTAGTTTATTATCAAAATATTTATTCCTCTCTTGATACATCAAGGGATGTAAAGGAGTATATATTGATACATTTGGTCCAAAGAAACAATCATCTCCGATTATAACTGGGCATACATCTAATATCGTTAATCCATTATTTGCGTAAAAGTTTTTGCCAATTTTGGTATGGATTCCATAATCGACGTATAGATTTCCTTGAATATAGATTCCTTCTTTATGATTTGGAAAAATTTCATCTAATAATTTCATCTTTTTTGGATTGGAATCATAACAAGCATTAAAATCTTTTACTTTATCGTGTGCGTTATGCGCGATAGAAACACTATATGCTGAACCATCAACATATATTTTTCCCGCTAGCATCTTCTTATATTCTTCCATAAACCTACCATATCTATTTTAAAACAAAATAGGGTAAAGAAAAAGAACCGCATTTGATTGCGGTTCTTGTTTGATTATTAATTATTCAAATAATTCTGGATAGTTGCTCTTGAAGTAATCGTAAACAGCTTGATCATGATATTTGATTTCCATCTTTTCAAGATAGTATTTAGTAGCAAGTGTGCCATATGATTCACTTACACCAACAATCTTTGTGATTTCGTTAATCATTTCTTCCATTGCTTCTGCACCACGTGTGTTACGGTATGAGTTGGCGCTTGTCTTAGAAAGTTTTGAGGAAGAACAAGCTTCTTCAATTTGAACAACATAATATGTTTTACTTGAAGAATCGTAATGTAAGATGTCTTTTGTTGGATCATCATCAACACCGATACGGCTACTTGTCTTTAAGTAGTTCTTACCGTTGATTCTTGCAACATAAGCATTTTCATCTTCTGGAACGATATAGTCATAACTTCCATCAATTAATTGCCAACGATCAACTTCTTTTCTTTCTTCAGCAGTTTCTTTTACACCATTAGCAACACCGATATTGAATAATCTACTTCTAATAGAATCTGGTAATTGTGTTAAGCCACCATTTTTAATGAACCAACCAGTTGTGGTGTGGTCTTTAAGTTTGAGTTCTCTTTCTTTGATTTCTCTTCCAACTTCAATTGGATATGAGTTACTACCAGTAAATTCGCTTTCAGCAGATGTATCTGTTAATGCTGGGTTAACTTTGATGGATTCATACTTCTTCATCATGTCACCATATTCGGTTCCAAGATAAACTGTATCACCAATAACTTCATCATCAAGTTTGAAGACGTTACCGTTTGATTTTTCTTGGATGTCTGCAATGATTGCTTTTTGTTCATCTGTTAATCCAGGTGCACCAACTAAGATGTTGGAGTAATCTTTAAAGACATCAAGTGTGATTTCGTCTTCGCTTGGTAAAGCGTTGATTCTTTCAACTAAGTGGTTTGCGACATAGTCAGCAACCATTGGGTATTCACTATTATTAGCAATAGTAATGATATTCACTTTACGAGCGTAGCTACGTCCGAGAGTGTTATATGTTTCATCTAATAGATATTGCTCAGTCAATAATTGAGTAGAGATATCTGGGATGAGCTTCTTTTCTACATAGTGATAGGTATCACCAGTGAAGTATTCTTTATGTAAGAAGGCTTCGAAGACTTGTTCTGGTTCATAATCAGGTGTTAATAAACCTTCATATAATTCCCCAGCAAAGCCTGAAACTAATGGATCAGCAACATCTTCCATAGCACCTTTTAAAGCGACTAAGAATTTCTTTTCTGAGAAGATGCTTCTATCGCTATAAGAGCCAGATGAGATTTTATCGTACATAGTTGTAGCGATACGATCTTGGATGGTGCTCCATTTTGCCCAGACACGGATGAGTTCTGATTTACACGCATCAGCGTCTTCGCTAACTTCTTTAATATCTTCTGGATTATCATCGTTAACACGTTTTCCATCATCGTTAACTGTCCAGTAAGCTTTGTGTGTTTTGACAAATGAATTTGTCTTTGGTGTTGTTGCTGCATTCATTTCAGCAAAACATTCTTCTAATGTGATGTCTTCGGCACTAGGTGCTGGAGTAACATTTCTAGAATAGAAACCAATGACTGATTGAGAATAACGATATAAAACTTCGTTAAGGACATCGTCACCGACACCGCCATCTCTAATTGCGTCATAAACAACACTTGCGACGTTGTTATAAACTTCTTCGTCAAATTCTACTAATTTAGAATCATAATCGGTTGGCTTTGCAATGATTTCATCACAAGCTGTTAATCCTAATAATCCGATAGCAGAGAGGACTAATACTTTAGCAATCTTTTTACTTAACATAGTAACAAGCTCCTCCTGGGACAACCCAATCATTATTAATGCCAGCGATAATACGTTCTGTTTCTGTCATCTTAAATCCGATAACACAACGTGTTGGGATTAAACGATAATCAGTAGTTGCATCAACGTATTCAACACGGTTAGCATTTTGTAATTCGATTAATTCGGCATATGTTCTCCAAGCCTTATTTAAAGTTTCTTTAGCAGAGTTGGAGTTTGTATATCTTGTAGCAGTGATATATTCAGTGATCTTTTTGCCTAAATCTATACCATCAGTGTTATTGAATCTTAGACCGACTGAATATTTTTCGTATAAACGATAATCGTAAGTGGAATCAAATGACTTAATAGCAGATTTAATTTCGCTTGCACGTGTTTCGTATACGGATTTATCTGTTGAATAGATGTAGTTGACATATGTGTTCTTGTCTTTTCCATCTGGATCAACTGGATATTTTTCATCACCTGGAACTGTGTTGGTGTAATATTCTTCTAATGAAACATCATATGAATCTTTTCCACCTTCACAGAAATCATAGATTGATTTTTGTAAAATCATGAAGTGAATACCATGTTCACTACGAACGCCAATAATAACATTACCGTTTTCATCAGTTAAGACTGATTTGCCAGTACTAGCATCAATGAGTTTGAATCTAGGATTTAATAGTGTTTCGTCATCAACAACGAGTGGGAAGTTGATTGCATCACCAATATTATCTTCATCAAGAACCTCATTTGTAATAACAAATGGGTTATGGAAGTTTAAGTATTTGTTCCAAAGAACATTTCTTGGATAGTAGTGTGAGTTGTTACCATTAACTTCACGACCTTGTTTATCAGCAACATCTTCTGCAACTTCACCAATTTTTAAGAATGCTCCGTAAGGAACTTCTTGTAAGCCAAGATTTGTAAAGAAGTCTTTAGCAGTGATTGCATCACTTACTTCAGCATTTAATCCTAAACCTTCTTCAATCGCACTGTTGCTTGCTTCACTAATAGCTTCATAAGCATAAATACCTAATTTAAATTCGTTAACGAATGAAGTGGTTGTGGTCATAATACCAAGGTCACCACCTTTTTCAGCACTACCAGTATCTTCTGAGATCTTTGTAGCAACTTCTGAGAAAACGAATGATGTGTCAGTTAAATACTTAATTGATTCGCTTAAGTTTTTAGCTTCGCCTTCGGAAATAGTGCCATCATAGAAACTAGATGCACCTTCTGCGACTTTTACTAAAACGTGACGAACGTGGAATGGATACGAACTCTTAATAGAGCCTTGTGTTTGTACGGCTTCACCTTGATCATCAACACCAATATATTCCTTTGTTAAGGTTTCCTTGTTGTCGACGAAGTATTTGTCTTCGATTTCTTCCTTTTCGATTTCATATTTGAAGTATTCTAATAATTCATCTGCGTCTTCACAGCCGTGTGAATCAAGAATTTTTTGCCATTCTTCATCATATGTTGTTCCGTTGGTTTTACGGTTTTGTTCAGCTTCTTGCTGAGCGCCAGTAACATTACCTTTTGCTTCGGATAGAATCTTTTCTTTTGATTTCTTGTAAATTGTTGTACTTGAAGAATCGAATTCATGACGGATGATTGATTCCAGAATTGCATTGTAGAATTTGGAAATTCCATCAGATGATTCACGATACTTGTCATAGATATCATTGGTTAAGACGGTAACTTCTTTTCCAGCGCTATCTTTGAATGTAACGATAGCTTTTTCTTTAGTTGTAACTTCGTTACATGCGGCAAGTGCGAGTACTGCAATGAGGGAAGAAACTAAACCGATTGATAGTTTTTTCTTGTTCATTTTAACTCTCCTTTTCTGAATGTATAGCGGTTATATTATATATAATTGGTATTTTTCTTTGCAACAACTATTTTTAATAGTAAGGATAATAGAGTCAAAACTAACCAAGAAATAACCATACAAGTATGACAAAAAAATTATTATATCGTTTGAATGTTTCCTATTACTTTTATAAAATATGTGCGATTTGAGGTAAATGGTATGAGCAAACTGGAAATCAAAAATTTACATGTTAATGTCGACCAAAAAGAAATACTGAAGGGTGTTGATTTAGTTATAACGAGCGGTGAAACTGTCGCACTTCTTGGTCCAAATGGACATGGAAAATCTACATTATTAAATGTAATCATGGGTCATCCAAAATATAAAATCACCAAAGGTGAAGTTATATTTGATGGCAAAAAACTTAATGAACTTACTACTGATCAACGCGCAAAACTTGGTCTATTTTTAGGCTTCCAAAATCCAGCCGAAGTTCCTGGTGTAAACAATAGCGATTTTTTAAGAGCCGCTGTTAATGCTCATAGTGATAAACCAATCTCAACATATAATTTTTATAAGATATTAGACAAAGCTACAAAAGAAGTAAAAATACCTTTTGATTTTGCTAATCGTAGTTTGAATGAAGGGTTTTCTGGTGGCGAAAAGAAAAGAAACGAAATTCTTCAACTTTTATTATTGAATCCATCATTAGCTATGCTTGATGAGATTGATTCAGGTTTAGATGTTGACGCAATCAATGTTGTAGCAGAAGTTATCAATAAGATAAAAGATGAACAAAAAAGCTTTTTAGTCATCTCCCATTATGCTCGATTGTTTGACTTAATTAAACCAACAAGAACCATTGTAATGATTAATGGAAAAATAGTTCTTGATGGTGGTGTAGATATTATTAAAAGAATAGATGAAACAGGCTATGAGTTTATTAAAACAGAACTCGGAATTGAAATAGCAAAAGATGAAGCTGAAATGAACACAGTTTCTATTGGAACATGTGCTGTTAAGGAAGCAATAAAATGAGTTTGATTTTGCCTTTTGAAAAGATAAACGAAAACGTTAGTTATAATGAAGTACCAACGTATCTTTTTGATGGTAAAAATAATGATAAAAATTTATTTGAAATTGATATAAAAAATGACTGCAAAATTATACTAGTAAATATTAATAATGTTTTTCGTGTTCATGCGCGTGTTAGCCCATCAAAAAATGTTACTTTTTCTTTCTTCTCAATCAATAAAATTTCTACCGTTGAAATGGAGTTTGATTTATTAGAAAATTCTAACTTAATTGCCTATTTTGCAGATTTTATTTCTAGCGATTGCAAAATGAATGTAAAAGTTAACTTAAATGGATCAAATTCTTCATGTATTTGGAACTTGGCTTCCTTATCAAAAAATGAAGAGCATAAATATGCTGATGTATCTGTCATTCACAATTCACCAAATACGTTCTGCAAGATCAATAATTTTGGTGTTTCAAAAGATCATTCCAAATTAGTATTCTCTGGTATCTGTCATATCAAAAATGGTTCGCACAATTCAAAAGCACATCAAAATGCAAAAATCATGGTATTTGATGATTGCTGTGATTCGGTTGCAAAACCGATTTTAAAAATCGATGACAATTCAATTGAGGCAAGCCACGCAGCTGTTGTTGGGAAGATTAGTGATGATCAATTATTTTATTTAACAAGTCGTGGACTATCTGTTGAACAAGCTCGTGAGTTAATTACATTTGGTTATCTAAAGCCAATCTTGCTTGGTTTTGAAGATGACAAAATTAAAGAAATGATTACTAAAAGAATAGAGGGGGAATTTTAAAATGTACGATGTATATGAAATTAGAAAACAATTCCCAATGTTAAATGGAGAAAAAAAGATGCAAGGAAAGCCATTGATTTTTCTTGACAATTCATCTACTACATTTAAACCACAATGCGTTATTGATGCTATTACTAATTATTATTCAAATATGACAAGCAATTCTCATCGCGGCGACTATGATTTAGCCTATAATCTTGACTGTGAAGTTGACGAAACTCGTAAAGTTGTAGCGAAGTTTGTAAATTGCGATATAAACGAGGTTGTTTTTACCAGCGGAGCTACTATGTCTTCTAATATTATTGCCTATGGTTATGGTGATAAATTTATTAAATCTGGTGATGAGATATTGATCGAAGAAACTGGACATGCTTCAAATGTGCTCCCTTATTATCAACTTGCCAAAAGAACTGGTGCTGTCATTAAGTATATTGAATTAGATAAAGATGGCAGAATTACAACAAAAAACTTGCAAAAAGCTCTCAATTCTAAAACAAAAATAGTAGCTCTTGCGATGATTACAAATACTTTAGGTTATGAAATTGACATTAAAGAATTTGCAAAAATAATTCATAAAAATGGTTCAATTTTTGTTGTAGATGGTGCTCAAGCCGTACCACATACAAAGATTGATTTTAAAGATAGTGATATCGACTTTATATTCTTTTCCGCTCACAAGATGTGTGGCCCTACTGGAATAGGTTGTTTGATTGGCAAATATTCCTTGCTTGATAAGATGGATACATTTTTAACTGGTGGAGGAATGAATGAAACATTTATGAAGGTTGATGAATTAATTCCATTTAACCCACCTCGTAAGTTTGAAGCTGGTACTTTGAATCTAGCTGGTATCATAGGAATGAAAGCTGCAATAAACTTTATTACTAATATTGGTATTGATAATATTCGTAAACATGATATTGAGCTTCATCGATATGCCGTTCAACAATTAGAAAAGTGTGAAAATGTTATTATTTATAATAAAAATGTTGATACTGCAATTTTATTATTTAATATAAAAGGTGTTTTTCCTCAAGATGAAGCAACTTTATTTAATTATAAAGGTATAGCAATTAGAAGTGGGGAACACTGTGCAAAATTGTTGGGTGAATATATTGGATGTAAAGCTACATGTAGAATGTCCACATATTTATATACAACAAAAGAAGAAATTGATGCATTTGTTGATGCCATCAAAAATGGAGGAGATATTTTAGATGCCTACTTTAACTAATGAGATGATGCGTCAAATCATCATGGATCACTATTCAAATCCAATTCATAAAGGCCAACCAAAAACAGATGGTTACCTAAAAACCCATATGCACTCTGATAACTGTATTGATGATTTAGATATTTTTCTATTAATAGAAAATGATATAGTAAAGGATGCGTGTTTTGATGGTGTTGGTTGCACCATTTCAACTTCATCAACAGATATTATGTGTGAACTATTAATTGGTAAAACAAAGGAACAAGCTTTTTATATTATTGAGCAATATCATCATATGATTCATGAAGAGCCATTTGATGGTGATTCTTTAGAAGAAGCAATTGCGTTTATTAATACATCTAAACAAGCATCAAGAATTAGATGCGCAACTATAGGTTGGACAGCAGCGGATAATATTTTAAAGGAATCAAAATGAAGAAGGAAAATATAAAATTCCAAGAAAATACAACTGAGGTTGACTTTAAAGATGAAGATGTCAGCGTTTTTAAAACTGGCAAAGGTTTATCTGAAGATGTTGTTAGAGAAATTTCTAGATTAAAAGGTGAACCTGATTGGATGCTTAACTATCGTTTAAAAGCGTTAGAAGCATTTACTAAGATGGCTTTACCAAAATTTGGTCCTGATTTATCTTCTTTAGATTTTCAATCTTTTACATACTTTACAAGACCAAGTGATAAAGAAGTTAAGGATTGGAATCAAGTTCCTGAAACAATTAAAAATACATTTACAAAATTAGGCATTCCTGAGGCTGAACAAAAATATCTAGCTGGTGTTTCTACTCAATATGAGTCTGAAGTTGTTTATCATAATATGTTAAAAGAAGTGGAAGAAAAAGGTGTTATTTTCCTTTCAACTGATATGGCATTAAAAGTATGTCCTGAAATTGTAAAAAAATATTTCGGTACAGTTGTGCATTTTGCTGATAACAAATTCTCCGCTTTAAATAGCGCTGTTTGGTCTGGCGGCTCATTTATTTATGTTCCAAAAGGCGTTCATCTTGAAAAGCCACTTCAAAGCTATTTCCGTATTAATAATGAAAAAAGTGGACAATTTGAACGTACACTTATCATTGTGGAAGAAGGTGCTGATGTACATTACGTAGAAGGGTGCACCGCACCTACTTATTCAAAAGAATCATTGCATGCAGCTGTAGTGGAAATTTTTGTTCATAAAAATGGCAAATGTCGTTATTCAACTGTGCAAAACTGGTCAACAAATATTGTTAATTTAGTGACTAAAAGAGCTATATGTTACGAAGGTGCTCAAATGGAGTGGATTGATGGCAATATTGGCTCGCAAGTTAATATGAAATATCCTGCTTGTATTTTAGCTGGTGAAGGAGCGAAAGGAACCTGTATTTCTATTGCTGTTGCTGGCAAAGGACAATACCAAGATGCAGGGGCTAGAATGATTCATCGAGCAAGCAACACATCTAGCACAATTATTTCAAAATCTATTGTAAAATGCGGGGGAATTGCTAATTATCGTGGTACAGTAAGACATGAACATGGCGCTAAAAATTGCCGTAGTCATGTTGAATGTGACACCTTAATATTGGACGATATTTCAAAGAGCGATACCATTCCAACAAATGAAGTAAGAAACAACACTTCTTATGTCGAACATGAAGCCACTGTAAGTAAGATTAACGAAGAACAATTGTTCTATCTTATGAGCCGTGGATTAAGCGAAAAAGAAGCTACTCAAATGATAATTATGGGCTTTATTGAACCATTCTCAAAAGAGCTACCAATGGAATATGCGGTTGAATTAAATCAACTTATCAAATTAGATATGGAAGGTAGTGTTGGTTAATATGGATTATTCGGTTATCGTTGTTGGTGGTGGACATGCTGGCTTAGAAGCCGCTTTTGCTAGTGCTCACATGGGCGAGGAAACATTATTAATTTCGATTAATATTAAGAAAATGGGTAATATGCCATGTAACCCATCTATTGGCGGCAGCGCTAAAGGGATAGTAGTAAGAGAAATTGATGCTCTTGGAGGCATGATGGGCAAAGCTGCCGATCATCATTATCTTCAAATGAAAATGCTTAATACTGGTAAAGGTCCTGGCGTTCAATGTTTAAGAGCCCAACAGGATAAATTAGAATACCCTGATTATTTACAATCATTAGCGTTAAAAACTCAACATTTAACTGTAGTTGAAGGAATAGTAAATTCTTTATTATATAAAGATAATGTTGTATATGGTGTTAATTTAGAGGATGGAAGAAGTTTTACTAGTAACGCTGTTATTTTAACAACGGGTACATATATGGAAGCGGAGATATTCCGTGGACACGTAAAAAAGAGCGAGGGACCTGACGGAGAAAAACCATCTAAAGGTTTGTCACCATTTTTAAAATCGATGGGTATCGATATTTATAGATTAAAAACTGGTACTCCTCCAAGAATAAAAAAAGACTCAATTGACTTTTCTAAAGCAAGCATTCAACCAGGCACAAAAGGGAGATTAGCTTTCTCTTACGAAACAAAAGAATTTATTCCTGTTGAAGAACAAATACCTTGTTACTTAATTTATACAAATGAAAAAACTCACCAAATTATCAGAGACAATCTTGATGAAACAGCATTATATAGTGGACTTGTTACAGGCGTTGGGCCTAGATATTGCCCTTCTATTGAATCTAAAGTAATGACTTTTAAGGATAAAGAACGACACCAATTATTTTTGGAGCCTGAAAGTAGATATACTGATTCAATATATTTACAAGGTTTTTCTACTTCAATGTCAGAAGAAATCCAAGAGTTAATGGTTAGAAGTTTGCCTGGATTTGAAAATGCTGTCTTTTTAAAATATGCATACGCTATTGAATATGATGCTATCCAAACTCATGAATATGGTGTTACTCTTGAAGCTAAAAAATACCAAGGATTATATTTTGCTGGTCAAATCTGTGGAACAAGCGGTTATGAAGAGGCGGCTGGTTTGGGGCTTCTTGCTGGTATCAATGCTGTTTTAAAAATTAGAAAACAAGAACCACTTATTTTAAGAAGAGATCAAAGTTATATTGGTGTTATGATTGATGACTTAGTTACTAAAGGCACCCAAGAACCTTATCGATTATTATCTTCAAGAGCAGAATTTAGACTATTGATGCGTCACGATAACGCAGATTTAAGATTGACTGAAATTGGTCATCGTATAGGACTTATTAATGAAGAAAGATACTGTTCATTTATAAAGAAAAAAGAAAATATTGAAAAGGCTATTTCGATATTAAATTCGACTTACCTTGGAAAGAAAAAACCTATTGAGGATTATTTAATGTCTCTTGGATTCAATGAATTAAAAGGTGGTTTTTTAGCTAGTGAAATTTTAAAAAGACCAGGAGTAAGTTATAGCAAAATTAAGGAATTTATACCAGAATTGCAAGAAATTTCGCTTGATGACGATGGAATTGAAGAACTTGAAGTAATGGTAAAATACGAAGGTTATATCGCAAAGCAAATCCGAGAAGCAGATAATATGAGAAAATTAGAAGAGATGAAAATTCCTACTGATTTTGACTATTTAAATATGAATGGTCTTCGCCTTGAAGCGCGTCAAAAACTTGATAGGGTTAGACCTCTTACAATAGGGCAAGCATCGCGTGTTTCTGGAGTTAATCCTAGTGATGTTTCAATACTTATTTTAAACATTAGGAAAAAACATAATGGATAACAAAGAATTGGTTTCATTACTTAATCTTTCTGGGATAAATGTTGATTTAGCCCATGTTTTAAAATTAGAAAAATATACAGATTATATTCTCAAAAAAAATGAAGAAATAAATTTAACTGCTATAAAAGATAAAGATGCATTTTATGAGAAGATGCTTTTTGATAGTGCCCTTCCTTTATTATTAACTGATTTTAAAGGTAAAAAGATTATTGATGTTGGGACAGGTGCTGGATTTCCTGGTATGGTTATCTCTCTACTTTTAGATACTGATGTTGATTTATTAGATTCGACAAATAAAAAACTTAATGTCATTAATGATTTTGGAAACGAATTGGTGCACACCATTAATGAGCGAGTGGAAGAATATTCTAAGAAACATCGTGAAAATTATGACGTTGTTATTGCGCGTGCAGTTGCACCTTTAAATATATTAAGTGAATTATGTTTACCTCTGGTAAAGGTTGGTGGATATTTTATTGCGATGAAGGGTAGCGATGGTGAAGCAGAACTTGATTTAGCAAGTAAAGCCATTGATAAATTAGGCGGTAAGTTAGTTAAAACAGATAAACATTCTTTACCAAATGGGGATATTAGAATAAACTTTCTTATAAGAAAAGATAAAGTAACTAACGAGAAATATCCTCGAAGTTTTGGTGAAATAAAAAATAAACCATTATGAAAATAATTACGATTGCAAACCATAAAGGCGGTGTTGGTAAAAGTAATACCGCGATTAATCTTGGCGCTTGTTTAGCGCAATTTAATCATCGTGTATTAATTATTGATATGGACCCACAAGGAAACACATCTAGAGGATTTGGTATTGATACCTCTTTGGTGAAGAAAACAATATTTGATGTTTTAATTGATAGATTTGATATTAATAAAACGATTCAGAATACATGTGTTGAAAATTGTTATATTATTCCTTCACAATTAATTGTTTCTGCTAGCGAAGAAAAGCCTGACGATCGTTATTATTTATTAAAAGATTCAATTGCTCTTCTCAGAAGAGATTATGATTATATTATTATTGATTGCCCACCAAGCCTTGGATTTTTAACGACGAATTGCTTAGTTGCAACTGATTCAGTAATCATTCCGATTCAGTGTGAATATTTTGCTTTAAACGCTGTTACTCAAATACTTGCAAAAATATCTACCGTTCAATCTAAATATAATCCCGATCTTCATATTGAGGGTGTTCTTCTTACAATGTTTGATCCGAATGATGAACTAGCAGTAACTCTTTCAAAAGAAATACAAAATATTTTTAGTGAAAACGTATATGGCTCACGTATTCCACGCTCTCATTCTATCCCTGAAAGTAATATACGTGGAATTCCAGTTGTTGTGTATCGCCCAACTTCTCGCGCTTCTATTGCATACACTTCTTTAGCGAAAGAAGTTTTAAATGCTGAGTAAAGTGATATAATAAACTTACTTCAGGGCAGCGAAAAGCGACCGGCGGTAAACCCCGCGAGCCGAAAAGGCATGAACTTGTGTGATTCAAGTGGCGACAGTAAAGTCTGGATGAAAGAAGAATATTTTTACGCCCTGATTGGGCATTTTTTTATGGATTCATTATCACTTACTAGATTAATTATTGGATTAGCATTTTCTTTATTTGCTGTCGTATTTTTTCTTAATAATGTTTTTCTAAAAAATAAACAAATTTCTGTTAAATTCATAAGCAGAACTGCCGTATTTGCGGCTATTTCGATTATTTTGTATACAGTTCCATATTTAAAATTTCCAGTATTTTTCTTCCCATCTTTTTTAGAAATTCACTTCGATGAAGTTCCTGCATTTATTGCTGGATTTGCTTATGGTCCTCTTTCTGCATTTATCATCATAGCAATTAAAACGATAATCAAACTTCCTCTTACCACTTCATTATGCGTTGGAGAAATTGCTGATTTCATTTATAGTATAGCTTTTGTTATTCCCGCATCTATCCTATACAAAAAAAGCCGCAACTTCAAAGGAGCGGTTATTGGTTTAGGGCTGGGACTAGTTTTTCAAATAGTGGTTTCATCCTTATTCACGTCGTTTGTAATGCTTGATTTTTATATGAATGTTATGGGCTTAAGTAAGGAAGCGATTTTAAAAATGTGTCAAGTTGCTAACCCTGCAGTTAACGACTTAGGTTGGACGTTCCTTCTTTTAGTAGCATTACCATTTAACTGTTTTAAAGATGCGCTGGTAATTTTACTAACATTCTTATTATATAAGAAGTTACACAAATTAATTGATAGAATTAAAGCATGAAAAAACCGGTTATTCAATTGTGGAATAAACCGGTTTTTCGAATATCTTATTCCTTTTCGGAAATTGCACCAAATGGGCAGATACTAATGACTTCTTCTTCAGCTTCACCAGTGATAGGTTCTGCAACACCACTGTCGCCGATCTTGACGTCTTCTGGATAACTTGCTGCACAAGCACCACAACCCATACAAACGCTTGGATCAATTTTAATTTTCTTTTTAGCCATCGATTTTTTCTCCTTGGTTTATGTAAAAATTATATTCATTACATTAAATTATTTCAATAATAATAATTTTATTTTTTTTCTCTTCTAATTATATTAGAATATGTTTAATGGAAACTCGGGTACAAAAATTTAAAAATTATCGTGCTTCTTTCGTTAAAGAAGATACCAATGTTACCCGTAGTGACTATAAGCGTTACACAACAAATACTTTGCCTCTCGATGAAGTGATGAATACGGCAAGCACTCATCAAAATGATGTTGATTTAGTAAACAAAAAGAAAAAAGAGTTTGTTCTTAAAGTGGTAGGTATTGTTTGTTTATGCATTATTGCCATTGCCGCTATAGTTACTTGTGGTGTTCTTTTATTTAGGTGATTAATATGAAAAAAGTTGTCGTTGCAATTGATGGTCCAGCTGCTGCTGGAAAAAGCACAATCGCTAAAAAGGTTGCGCTTATTAAGGGTTATACTTACATTGATACAGGCGCAATGTACCGTGCTTTTACTTGGTATTGCTTAAATAAAGGTGTTGATTGCCAAAATGAAAAAGCATGTTGCGCTTTAATCCCAGAAGTAAAAATTGAATTAAAACCTGATAATGTAGTGTTATGTAACAACATTGATGTCACTTCTTCTATCAGACAAACAGATGTTTCTGGAAATGTATCCTATATAGCGAGCTATAAAGATATTAGGTTGGCATTAGTGGACTTACAACGTCAAATGGCAAAAAATACTTCAGTAATCATGGACGGAAGAGATATTGGTACTTATGTTTTGCCTGATGCTGATGTAAAGATTTTTCAAATCGCTAATGTTGAAACTAGAGCACGACGTAGATTTATTGAAAATCAAGAAAAGGGCATTGTCTGCACATACGAAGACATTGTTAAAGATGTAGAAAAGCGTGATTATATTGATTCGCATCGTGATTTTGCTCCTTTAAGAAAAGCAAATGACGCAATTGAATTAGATACTTCTAATTTAACAATCGATGAGGTTGTTGAAAAGGTAATTGAGATTATTGATGACATGGTAAAATAAAATGGCAAATCCTATTGTAGCAGTTGTTGGATCACCTAACGTTGGAAAATCAACGATTTTTAATCGTTTAATTGGTGATCGTCATGCGATTGTGGATGATGAAGCTGGTATTACTAGAGATAGATTATATGGTGTTGTTTCGTGGCTAAATCATAAATTCACTATTGTTGATACAGGTGGAATTGAAATGGCCAATAGACCATTCCAAGAACAGATTCGTATGCAAGCAAATATTGCTATCGAGGAAGCGGATTTAATCGTATTTGTTTGTGATGGTCAAGTTGGAGTTACTAGTGACGATATGATGGTTGCGCGCATTTTGCGTAAAGTGAATAAACCAATAATTTTAGCCATCAATAAAATTGATGAAGGCATTCACGCTGGCGATGTAAATGACTTTTATTCGCTTGGACTAGGTGAGCCACTTCCTATTAGTGGTGCACATGGTGTTGGTATAGGTGATTTGTTGAATAAAATAACAAATGAACTTCCAGAATGGGAAGACGAAGTTGATGAAGAAGTGATTACTTTTTCTCTTATTGGTAGACCGAATGTCGGAAAATCTTCCTTAGCAAACGCTCTTTTGAATGAAGAGAGAGTAATAGTGTCGAATATTTCAGGTACTACAAGAGATTCAATTGATACACCTTTCACAAAAGATGGTCAAAAATATGTTGTCATAGATACAGCAGGTTTAAAGAAAAAAGGAAAAATCTACGAAGCGATAGATAAGTATTCTGCTATTCGGGCACTAAAGGCAATTGAACGCAGTGAAATTGTATGCTTAGTAATTGATGGAATTGAAGGAATAACTGACCAAGATAAGCATGTTATTAGCTATGCTATTGATTTACATAAAGCTATTATTATCGTTGTTAATAAATGGGATGGTATTGATAAATCAACTAATACCATGAGTGATATATCTAAGATTATTCGTCAAGAATATAAATTCTTAGACTATGCCCCTATCGTTTTTGTCTCAGCATTAAAGAAACAAAGATTAGATACTTTATTTGATACATTAAAAAATGTACATGCAGCATATCATACTCATATTAAGACTTCAGTTTTAAATGAAATGTTGCAAGATGCACAAGTTCTTAATCAAGCCCCTGATTTTAATGGTGGAAGAATTAAAATTTATTATGGATCACAAGTTACAAGTGCTCCACCTACTATTGTGTTATTTGTTAATAACCCTGAATTCATGCATTTCTCTTACGAGAGATATATTGATAATAGACTAAGAGAGACATTTAATTTTGATGGAACTCCAGTTCATTTAATTTTAAGAGCGAGGAAACAAAACAATGAGTAAAATAGCGATTATTGGTTCCGGTACATGGGGAACAGCATTAGCCCAAACACTTAATGATAACGGACACGATGTTTATTTATTTGGTAATAAACAAGAACAAATCGATGATATTAACATCAATCATAAAAATAGCTTCTATTTTGGTGATGATATAATCCTAGATTCTAAATTAAAGGCATCTACTTCTCTAGAAGAGGTAGTTAAAGGGCGTGATATTATTTTGCTAAGTGTACCAACTGCCGCTATGAGAAGTGTACTAAATCAACTAGTTCCATTATTAGATAAAAAAGTGATTTTAATTAATACTGCCAAAGGTTTTGATTTAGATAAAAATTTAAGAATCTCAGAATGCATTAAAGAAGTGGTTCCAGAAGAATTACGTTATCCAATTGTTTCTTTAATTGGGCCAAGTCATGCAGAAGAAGTTATTGTGCGTGACTTAACATGTGTTTGTGCGGTATGTGAAGATGAAGACATTGCAATGAAAGTTGCTAAACTATTCTCTAATGAGTATTTCCGCGTTTACACCAATAATGATGTTGTTGGCAGTGAAATAGGCGTCGCAATGAAAAACGCAATTGCTATTGCTAGTGGTATTCTTGAAGGCCTTAATTATGGAGATAATGCTAGAGCTGCTTTATGTACAAGAGGCTTGGCTGAAATTGTTAGATATGGTGTGGCTAATGGCGCTGATCCAAAAACATATTTAGGACTTGCTGGAATTGGTGATTTAGTTGTCACTTGTTACTCATTCCATTCACGTAACTTTAGTGCTGGATTAGAAATAGGAAAAGCGGATTCTGCCCTAGATTTTCTTAAAAATAACATAAAAACCGTCGAAGGAATCAGAACAATAAAAGTCATTTATGAGAATGCAAAAAAACTTAATTTAGATTTACCTATTATTAAAGCTTTATACGAAATTTTATACGAAGAAAAAAATCCTAGTGTAATTATTAAACAGTTAATGAATCGTCCACTAAAAACTGAACTTTTATAGGAGGCTCAAGACATGGACAAATTAAATAAAAACGAACTTATCGAGATTGTAGCAGAAAAGGCATTTTTGTCTAAACGCGACGCAAGAGAAGCCCTTGATGTAGCGTTTGACGAAATTCAAAAAGCCCTTCTTGATAATCGTGAAGTTAACATTACTAACTTCGGTTCATTCGTACCAATTACTCGTCAAGCTAGAATTGGCACCGATCCAAAAACGCATCAAAAGATTCAACTTAAGGAAAAGAAGTCAGTTGCGTTTAGAGCTTGTAAAACATTTAAAGAAAAACTTTAATCATGAGAGAAAAATTAGAAGCGTACTTACGTTTATCGAAAGTTTTTTCGACTCACCAATTTCATTTATATCTGGTTGGTGGGTGTGTTCGTGATACTCTTTTAAAAAAAGAATTTACGGATGTTGATTTAGCTACTGATGCAACACCTGAGGAAATTAGTAAATTTTTCCCTGATGTTGACCTTACTTTTAGTAAGTATGGATCTACTCGTTTAATTTTCGATGAACAAAAATTTGAAATAACAACATTAAGAATTGAAAAAGGGTATGGTGATTCAAGGCATCCAACTTCAATCAAGTTTACAAAAGATCTTAAAAAAGATGTTGTTAGAAGAGATTTTACAATCAACGGTTTATATTTTGATGATCGTTTTATATTGTATGATTACGTAAAAGGTCAAAAAGATATTGAAAAACACTTAATAAGAGCGATAGGAAAACCAACAAAACGATTTATTGAAGATCCTTTAAGGATTATTAGAGCGGTTCGTTTTGCGTTAACGCTTGATTTTGAAATTGAGAATAAAACTTCGAAAGCAATGATTAAATGCGCTCCCTTATTAATAAAACTTAAACCAGAAAAGATTAAAGAAGAAGTTAGTAAAATCACATGTGATGACATTACTAAGCGTCAGGCAATGTTTGATAAATATAATATTTCTCAATTTATTAATATGTGATAGAATAGGCAACACTATGGTAAGCGAAGCAATAGATTTTAGATATCTCTTATTAGAGAATTATAAAAAATTAAAAATAAGTGAGAATGAACTTGTTACTATTTTAATGATTGATCATCTTATTGGTGAAGGTAATCCTTTTGTGACATCTGATTTATTGTCTCTTAAGATGAGTCTTGATGTTCGTGAAATAGATAAAATCTTAGCCTCTTTACTTAAAAAGAAAATGCTCGAGTTTGTTACTAAAGGCAAAAAGACATACACAACTTTAGAACCATTAAAGCAAAAACTTTACCAAGAATTCCAACTATTTCTTTCCAAAGAAAGCGAACAAAATACTTCCCGACGTGTTAAAGAAGAATTAGAAAATATTTATGCCTCTTTTGAAAAGCTTCTTGGAAGAACTTTATCACCTGTTGAAATTTCAAAAATACGCGAATGGGTATCCTATGGATATAGTGATGAAATGATAATTAACGCTCTTAAAGACGCTCTTAATAGTGGTAAAAAGAGTTTAAGGTCTGTTGATAAGATTCTTTTGAACTATCAAATGAAAGAAGATATTCAAAGCGACGGACGCACAACATTAAATTCTGAATGGGATAAAAATCTTGAAGAGACAATCAAGATTGCAAAAACTCCTTGGTTAGATGAAGAATAATATTGCTATTATTTGTGAATATTTAGATGAGCTCCTTCCAAATGTTGGTTGTGAGCTTATTTATTCTAATGATTATGAACTTTTGTTAGCGGTTATGCTTTCTGCTCAAACAACTGATAAAGCGGTGAATGGAGTGACCAGTATTTTGTTTTCAAAATATAAAACTCTCAATGAACTTGATAATGCATCTTTTGAAGAAGTAGAGGCAATCATCCATCCATTAGGTTTATCAAAAAATAAAGCAAAAAATCTTAAGGCAATTGTACACGAACTACTTATTAAGTTTAATGGTGTAGTCCCAAATAACCGGATAGATTTAATGAGCTTACCAGGTGTTGGTCATAAGACTGCTGGCGTAGTTTTAGCAGAATATTTTAAGAAACCAGAATTCCCAGTTGATACACATGTAGCTAGAATATCTAAAAGATTAAAACTCGCGAAAGAAAACGATGAACCAATTGAGATTGAAAATAAGTTAAAAAAAGCTTTTCCAGAAACATCTTGGATAAAGCTCCATCATCAGTTTATTCACTTTGGCAGATATTATTGTTTAGCTAAATCTCCAAAGTGTAAATCTTGCAAATTAGTAGGGATTTGTAAGGAAAATCGTTAATTTTTGAAGTATTTTTCGTTAATTGCGTCAATATAATATAACCTAGGAAGAAGGCCTTGTTTAATTAGCACGCCTTCTTTTTTAATTACATCATAAGGAATGCTTTTTCTTGCCCCGTTTTTATAATAATCAATAACATAACTCGCATCTAATAAGTAGACTTCAGCGTAGGCTTCAAATTCAATCACAAAGAATGCGATTCCTCCATGGTGGAGTACTCCTTCAAGATGTTCGATTTGATGCGCTGAAATATTCGCTAACGGAAAAGAAGTTTTTGATTTAGTATTCTTTGCTTCAAAATCAATATATCTTCCTTTATATACTCCGTTATAGTCGGTGGTAGATTGTTTTTCAAAATAGGCGTTAGTGATAATTGCGCCTCTTGAATAATCAACTTTCACTACATTGATTGGTGTCGGCCTTTTGGTGACTAAACATATCCCTTTTTCTTTATAATATTCATTTGAAAGATTAATATCTTCCTCGAGGTTCATTCCTCTATTGCCCGCTGTTAAAATGGCTTTGCCAGCTTTTTTATTATTTTTTTTCTCTTCTTGTTTATATTCTTGTCCGTTAGGATATTTCATCAGTCTAAATACTTTCTTGCGTTATATGAAAATTCATTTGCTGTAACGTCTTCTCCATTAGCAAGTTTCTTTACTGCTGCTTGTATAGGCGCAGGCAAATGATTTGTTCTAGATAATGTTTTTAAATAATCTTCTAAAACAATTGCTTTATTATCTAAGAATGCTTGGTATAAATGAGCTAAGTTAATAGCGTCGACTTCTGGATCGTGAGCATTTCCAGCTTCTTGAAGATTGAAGTGTTTAATATAGTTAACAAGTGAATATGGATTGTTTCCCTCATCTTTTATAAATTCAGATATAAATGAAAGATAATCCACATAGTTTTTTTGCATTTGTGAAACAATTTCTCTTGGAGTATCTAGGTTATATGATAGTGAAGAAGAAAGAATCTTCATATCATGATTACCAAAGGTAATAAATGAAGCTTTTTTAAAAGAAATCCCACAATATTTTTTAAATGCAAATAGAGCTTGAGCAAAACTGACTCCTTCTTTTTGAAGTTTATCATCAGTAATACCAGTTAGATTTGTTACTACTTTTCCCACTCTATTTTTTGATTTAACAAGTAATTTAAAAGGTTCTTTGTATTTTTTAATATTTCCGTTTTTATCAATTATTGTTAGGACCGCACCTATTGCAATCATTTCATGTGAAAACTGTGTTCCTTCAAAATCCATGAACACTAAACATTTATGGCCTTTAAATTGATTGAGCATTTTTTTCATACAAACGTGTAAATTATAACATTATTGGCTCTTTTTTCAATGAAAAAAGATTGAAATAAACGAACTGTTATTATATTATAATGAGCAGGTTATGGAAGTAAAATTATTATTAACTAGCAGAGAAATTTTAGAAAAGGAATTTAGAGCGGTTCCTCGTGGATACGACGCTTTAGAAGTTGATCAATTTCTTGATAAAGTTTTATCTGATTATCATAAAATTGAGGAAAACTCTCTAGTTGATAGAAAAGAGATTGATTCTTTGAAAGCCGAAATTGCTTCATTGAAGGTCGAGAAACATGATCTTGAAATTGAATTAGGCAAATTTAAGTCAAGAGTTTCTAACATTAGAGAAACCGACAATGTTAATACTTCCAATATTGAACTCATTAAAAAGATTAATAGGTACGAAAAGTTTCTATATAATCATGGGTTTCAACCTGAAAACATTAAATAACATTCGATCTGGATAATTGCTGACGTAGTCAGAGGAAAGTCCATGCTCGCACAGGCTGCGATGCCTGTAGTGATTGCGCTAGCGGAAAAGATAACGCTAGGTATGTAGGAGTGCATAACGGCGACAGATAACCTAAGGGCAACTATGGTTAGAAGTCTGAAAGTGCCACAGTGACGTAGTTTATTGGAAACAATAAAGTGGAACGCGGTAAACCCCACAAGCGAGAAACCCAAATTTGGTAGGGGAGGTCAAAAGCGAGAATTGAATCGCTAAGGCAAGCATTGCTTAGATAAATAATTATCCACGACAAAACATGGCTTACAGGATCGAATACTCACTATAAGGAGAAAATATGAATCTTCCAACAAAAATTACATTTTCAAGAATTATCGCAATAGCGATGATGGTTATTGCTTTATTTGCACTATACTGTGTAAAGATAGCCAACCCATCATTTCAAACCTTTGTTTTAGGCAATAGTGGTATCAACGTTGTATTTCTTGTTCTATGTATTTTCTTTTTAATTGCAAGTTACACAGATCATCTTGATGGACACTTAGCAAGAAAAAATAATCAAGTCACAGCGCTTGGTAAATTTTTAGATCCTGTTGCTGATAAATTACTTATTAACACAATGGTTATTTTCTTAGCTGCTCCAAGTGTTTTTGCAAGTTATATTCCTGATGCAAATACAGTCGCAAAATTTTCGGTTTGGTGCGCAATTATCTTGGTTGCAAGAGACATAGTTGTTGATGCGTTAAGATTTATTGCTGCTGAAAAAGGAGTGGTTATTGCAGCGAATATCTTTGGCAAAATGAAGACGGTTTTAGAAATGGTGGCCATTGTTTTGGTCTTATTAAATGGTTGGCCATTTTATTATTTTGATAAAGATTGGCCAGTAAGAATTGTTGATATTTTCGTATATTTAGCAACATTTGTTAGCTTGCTTAGCGGAATTATTTACGTCGTTCAAAATCGTAAAGTTTTTATTGAAGAAAAGAAATAAATATGACAGCTGTCGAATTACACGAACTTTTTAAAAATAGTGGTAGAACTCTTGGTTCAGTTGAGTCATTTACAGGCGGTAAATTTGCTGCTTCAATAACAGCTATTGCTGGTGCTTCAACTTTCTTTAAAGGTGGTATGGTTACTTATGCGACAGAAGAAAAAGAAAGATTGCTATCTATTGATCCAAATCGCATTGACGCTTATGGAGTTGTTTCTCAAGAAATCGCCGGAGACATGGCGATGCACGCAAAGTTCTTACTTAATGTAGATTACTGCATCTCTTTTACTGGTAATGCAGGGCCTAGCGCGATGGAAAATAAACCAGTGGGAGAAATATATATTGGTGTTAGTGCTTATAACACAACGCAAGTTTTTAAATACCAATTAAATGGAACACGTGATCAAATTATTGATCAAGCACTTGATATTGGCTATCAACATTTAGCAAAAATGTTAAATTCGTTCAAATAATTTATAAAAAATGAAAATAAATGTGTATTAAATAATAGAGGTGCATTTATGAAAAATGATGAAGAACAAAAACAATTACTAGAAACTCTTAAAGAAATTGAAAGAGTGTATGGAAAAGGAGCAGTTATTCGTTTAGGAGATCGTCCTGCAGTTGATGTAGACGTAATTCCAAGTGGATCATTACTTCTTGATGAGGCATTAGGTGTAGGTGGTTACCCTAAAGGAAGAATTATCGAAATATTCGGTCCTGAAAGTAGTGGTAAAACCACATTAGCATTGCATGCTATTGCTGAATGTCAAAAGGCTGGTGGACAAGCAGCGTTTATTGATGCGGAACATGCAATTGATCCTGTCTATGCTAAAAACTTAGGTGTTAACATTGAAGAATTAGTTTTATCACAACCTGATAGTGGTGAACAAGCATTAGAAATTACAGAAATGTTAGCAGGTAGCGGTGCTATTTCACTTATCGTTGTGGATAGTGTTGCGGCATTAGTGCCACAAGCTGAACTTGATGGTGAAATGGGAGATAATTCTGTTGGTCTACAGGCGCGCTTAATGAGCAAGGCAATGCGTAAAATCGCTGGCGTGCTTAATAAAAAGGAATGCGCAGTTATCTTTATTAATCAACTTAGAGAAAAAGTTGGTGTTATGTACGGTAATCCTGAAACCACTTCCGGAGGAAGAGCGTTAAAGTTCTATGCTTCAATTCGAATTGATATTCGTAGAAGTGAAGCGCTTAAAGCTGGCCCTGATATTTATGGAAACACATGTAAAGTTAAGATTGTTAAAAATAAAGTTGCTGCCCCATTTAAACAATGTGAAATTGATATCATTTATGGTCAAGGCATATCTAAAGAAGGAGAAGTCATTGATCGCGCAGTTAGCTTAGGCATTGTTAAAAAGAGTGGTGCTTGGTATGAATATCAAGGTGAAAAGATTGCTCAAGGAAGAGATAGCGCTAAAAAGTTATTAAAAGAAAATAAAGCATTAATGAGTGAACTACTAAATAAGATAAATAGTGGTGTAATTCAATAATTCAATGTATAGTACGCGCCCCTGCTGGCGCGTTTTTTCTTGTCTAAAAATATTACTTTTTATATAATTGGTTTGTATCCTCGTAAGATACTAACTATAGATTCTCAATCGAGAAACTTTATTATCGGGCTCATGCCTGTCTACATATATTAAAATCATATTCATAATTTGGTTTTAAAAATTATTATAGTTATTTTATTTTTTCGTAAACGAAAAGAAAGGACTTAGTATATGATATATACTATTGAAGGTTTAGATTGGCTTTGGTTTGCGTTAGTAGGACTAGTTTTATTTCTTATTGGCGCCGCTATTGTTATGTTTATTCCTGTTTTTAAGAAACGACGTGCAGATATAAAGGCCGACAAAATTATTCGTGATGCCGAAATTAAAGCTGAACACATTGCAAAAAATGCACAACTTGATGGCAAACAAACCATTCAAGAAATGAAAAACGAAGCAGAAAAAGAAATCCGTGAAAGAAAGAATGAAATCGCCGTTCAAGAAAACAAACTCTTATTAAGAGAACAAAATATTGATCGTCGTGATTCTCAATTAACTCAAAAAGAAGCTGCGTTAGATGAAAAGAATGAAGTTCTTTCTCGTCGAATCAAAGATTGTGATAGGAAAGAAGCAGCGTTACAAGAGAAAATTGATTCTATCATCGTTGAATTAGAAAAGGTTGCAAAAATGACGACCCAAGAAGCAAAAGATGAGCTTTTTGCAAAAGTGGAAAGCAAGATGTCTACTGAAATTGCTCTTTTCATGAAGAACCAAGAAGAAGAAGCAAAAGAAACTGCTGCTGCTAAAGCACAAGAACTTTTAGGCTTAGCCTTATCTAAGTATGCACAAGATGTTACAACTGAAAGAACTGTCTCAGTTGTCGCGTTACCTAACGATGAGATGAAAGGTCGTATTATTGGACGTGAAGGAAGAAATATTCGTTCATTAGAACAATTGCTCGGTGTTGATTTAATTATTGATGACACTCCAGAAGTAATTACTGTTTCTTGCTTTGATCCAATTAGAAGAGAAATTGCTAGACGTTCTCTTGAAGCATTAATCAAAGATGGCCGTATTCAACCAGGAAGAATTGAAGAAATTGTTGAGAAATGTAAACAAGAAGTACAAGAATCTGTTCATAAGACTGGACAAGATGTTGCCTTTAAACTTGGTCTACCAAGAATCAACAAAGAACTATTAGACTATGTTGGTAGATTAAAATATCGTACTTCATATGGTCAAAATGCATTAGATCACTCAATTGAAGTTGCTTACCTTTCAGGTATTATGGCGGCAGAATTAGGTTTAGATGAATCCTTAGCAAAACGTGCTGGATTATTACATGATATTGGTAAATCATGCGACTTTGAAAGCGATGGTAGCCACGTTGAAGTTGGTTCTAGACTTGCTAAAAAATATGGAGAACCAGATGTGGTATTAAACGCTATTGAATCACACCATGGTGACACTGAAGCTAAATATGTTATCTCAAATATTGTTCAAGCCGCTGATACATTAAGCGCTGCTAGACCAGGTGCTAGAAGTGAAATTCTTGAAAATTATATTAAGAGAATTGAAAAGCTTGAAGAGATTTGTAAATCATATGATGGTGTTTATCAATCCTATGCTTTACAATCTGGCCGTGAATTACGTGTTATGGTAATTCCAGAACAAATTGATGATATCGCTGCTTATAAATTAGCTCGTGAAATAAAAGATCGTATTGAAAATGAAATGACTTATCCAGGTCAAATTAAAGTTTCTGTCATCCGCGAATACCGCGCTGTCGAAACTGCGAAGTAATTACTTCATAGAAAGAAACTAAATTGAAAATTCTATTTATTGGTGACATTGTCGGCCGTGTTGGAAGACGAATGGTAAAGGAATATCTTCCTAACTATATCAAAAAGTATAGTATTGATTTTGTTATTGCTAATGGCGAAAACGCTACCCATGGTAAGGGATTAATCCAAAAGCATTATGAAGAACTTCTTGATGCTGGAGTTGATTGCATTACTTTAGGGAATCATTACAATTCTAAAAATGAAATCAATCGCTACATTGATTCCGCTGATCGTTTGGTAAGACCTGTTAATTTGTTAAATGGTTTTCGTGGCGATGGCAGTGTAGTGTTCGATCTAGATGGTATTTCCATAAGGGTTACTAATCTTCTTGGTACAGCATTTATGGAAGAAGAAGTTAACAATCCTTATTACGCGATGCTTGAAGTTTTAGAACATGAACCTTGTAATATTCATATTGTTGATTTTCATGCCGAAGCAACAGGTGAAAAACAATCTCTTGGTTATGTTTTAGATGGAAAAGTAAGCGCAGTTGTTGGGACTCATACACATGTTCAAACTAATGATTTTAGGATTTTTGAAAATGGAACTGCTTTCATTTCTGATGTTGGTATGACTGGGTTTAATGATGGCATTCTTGGATGCAGTAAAGAAAGTGTAATTAGGAAAACTTTCTTTGGTGAATTAACAAAGTTCGAACCACCAATGGAAGGTAAAGGTATCCTTTCTGCTGTTGTGTTAGATATTGATGAAAATACTGGTAAAACCCAGCAAATATTCCCTATTTTTTATAAAGAAGCATAATTATGAAAACAAAAATTATTAATGAACCAGATTTAAGAAAAGCCTCTAATAGAAGTCAAAAAGAGACAGTCTTTTATCATGCTGAAGTTGATGCTTCAAGTAATGTTATTTCATTATTAAAAAATAAAAAATATTTCATTAAAACTTATGGCTGTCAAGCAAACGTTAGGGATGAAGAAACGATGCGTGGTTTGCTTGAATCAGCCGGTATGATTCGTAGTGAACAAGTTGACGATTCTGATGTAATTATTATCAACACTTGCGCTGTTAGAGAAAACGCTGAAGATAAGGTATATGGCGAGATTGGCAACTTGAAACACTTGGTTCGTAAGGGTGATAAGGTTTTAGCTATATGTGGATGTATGGTTGAACAGCCAGAGATCTTAAAAAGAATTTTAGACACATATAAAGAAGTTAACTTATTTTTTGGTACGCACGAAATATATCAATTACTTAATTTAATTTATGAAGTTCTTACCACTAAACAAAGAATTGTATCTATTGAAAGCAAAGCTGGTGAGGTGGTAGAGAATTTACCTTCTTGTCGTAATAATAAATTCAAAGCCTTCGTAAATATTATGTACGGATGTGATAAATTCTGTACTTATTGTATTGTTCCATATACACGTGGAAAAGAACGCAGTCGTAAATTTAATGATGTAATGAACGAAGTTAATGAATTAAAAACTCTAGGTTATCAAGAAGTTACATTCCTTGGACAAAACGTTAATGCTTATGGCAAAGATTTAAATGAAGGATATGATTTTGCTGATTTACTTGAAGCTGCCGCTAAAACAGGTATTCCACGTATTAGATTTACAACATCTCATCCTTGGGATTTTTCAGTTAAGATGATTGATGTTATTGCTAAATATCCAAATATTATGAAATTTATTCACCTTCCAGTGCAATCTGGTAATAGCGAGATACTAAAGTTAATGGGCAGAAGATATTCTCGTGAAGATTATTTAGCATTAGTAAAGCAAATGAAAGAAAGAATTCCGGGGTTAGGATTATCAACTGACATAATCGTTGGTTTCCCTAATGAAACAGAAGACCAATTTAATGATACCTTATCTTTGGTAGATGAAGTTAAATATGATTCAGCATTTACTTTTATTTATTCTCCTCGAAGAGGGACCCCCGCTGCGAGGATGAAAGATGATGCAACTTATGAAATTAAGTCTCGTCATTTCAAAGAACTTGTTAAGCATCTTGAAGTTAGCATATCCGCCAGTTCGTTAGCGATGGTAGGAAAGACTTATAAGATACTTGTTGATGGCCCTAGTAAAACAGATGAGCAAATGTATTCTGGTTATACAGAAAGTAATAAATTAGTTCATTTTAAGGGTAACGAAACTCTTGTAGGAAAAATAATTGATGTCAAAATTACTGACTCCCATACATACTCTTTGATTGGAGAAATTGTGAATGGATAAAGTTATTGAATTGACCAATGAACTCAAGGAAGAAATTACACTTCTACCTGAATATAAAGAATTCATAAAAATTAAAGAATTGTTGCAAAAAAGCAAAGAATTGCAGGAAATTCAGGCAAAATTAAATGATAAAAAGATTACTCAAGTAGAAAAAGAGAAGTTGGAAAAAGAATATAAAAATCATCCGTTGGTAATAAACTATATCACAAGTAGAGATGAATTAATTTCTATCTTAAATAATGTTAAAAATATTTTGAATTAATATGATTTACGTAATTGTTGGTCCAACCGCTTCAGGAAAAACTAGCGCCGCTAACCGATTAGCGGAATTTCTTGATGCGCCAATTATTAATGGCGATGCCTTTCAAATCTATAATGATATGAACATTGGTACTAATAAGATAAGCGAAGATGATCCGTGTTTTAATCGTTATAAACTTTTAAATATAGTTAATCCTAATGATAATTTTTCTGTTAAAGAATACCAAGATGAGTTTAGAAAAATCGACATATCCAAGTATGATAATGTTGTAATTGTTGGTGGAACAGGACTATATATTCGTGCCGCCTTATTTGATTATGTATTCCCTGATACAAATGTTAAAGATGAAGAATATATAGAGAAAACTAATGATGAATTATATCGAATGCTTTTATCTTTAGATAAAAAGGCAGCTGAGAACATTCACCCAAATAATCGCAAAAGAATAGTAAGAGCTATTAACTTAATTAATCAATCAGGCAAAACTAAAAGCGAAATTATTGATGCGCAAGAGCATAAACTTATATATCCTAATGTTCGATTCTTATTCATAAATCCTTCAAGGGATAAACTTTACTTAAACATAAATGAACGTGTTGAAGAAATGTTTGAAAATGGCTTAGTGGATGAAGTTAAAACATTATTATCAAAATATCAATTATCTCAAACTGCGTCACAAGGTATTGGTTATAAGGAAGTAATTGAATATCTTGATAATAAAATGAGTTTATTGGATTGTAAGGAACTAATAAAAAAACGCACCAGAAATTACGCAAAAAGACAGGTGACATATTTTAAACATCAGTTTGATTGTGTTGAATATTCTTCATTTGAAGAACTGCTTAAAGGAGAAATTCATGAGTAATCAGTTTGATCGTACTATTGGTTTAATTGGAGAAAGAAGTTTCTCTTCTATTCAATCTAAAACCATTTTAATTGCCGGTATTGGTGGAGTAGGCAGGACTTGTTTTGAAGCCCTTTTACGAACAGGATTTAAACATTTTATCATAATAGATAAAGATGATGTTGATATCTCAAATTTGAATAGGCAAGTATTATTCATTAATAAAGATGTTGGAGCTTCTAAGGTTGAAGCTGCAAAAGAAAAGGCTTTATCAATAAATAAAGATATCGATATTATTTGCCATAAAACAAAAATTGATAATAATTTTTCTAAATTGATTAGTGTAAAAGTAGATTTTATTGTTGATTGCGTTGATGATATTAATGCGAAAAAAGCATTAGTTAGCTATGCAAATGAAAATAATATTCCTGTGATTTCATCTTTGGGGATGGCGAATAAGTTGGAACCTTCATTAATCAAGGTAGGATTATTAAATAAAGCAACTGTTGATCCACTTGGAAAAAAGTTTAGATATGAACTTAAGCAAAGTGGTATTGATTTTTCAAAGTTGATGGTAGTGTATTCTACCGAAATTCCTCATAAGAATGGAACTAAATTGAATTCAATTATTACCGTTACTTCTACTGCCGGATTATACATATGTAATTATGTAGTTTCTTATTTCATTAATATGGAATAAGATATAGATAATTAAGGAGATTTTCTTATGTTAAATATTTATGATATTGCTAAAAAAGCTGGAATTGATTCTAACTACATTATTCCTTATGGAAATGATAAAGCTAAGATCGATTTAAAAATTAATGAAACACTTAATGAAAAAAAAGATGGTAAGTTAGTTTTAGTTACTGCTATTACACCAACAAAAGCTGGTGAAGGCAAAACAACAACTTCTATTGCTCTTACTGATGGTTTTAACGCTATTGGCGTGCCTTCATTAATTTGTTTACGAGAACCTTCTCTTGGTCCTGTATTTGGAATTAAAGGTGGGGCAACTGGTGGAGGAAAAGCATCTGTTATTCCTAGCGAAGATATCAATCTTCATTTCACTGGTGATATGCACGCCCTAACTAGTTCAATCAATTTAATTAGTGCTGTTATTGATAATCATATATTCCAAGGCAATGAATTACGCATTGATCCAAACCGTGTTGTTTGGAAACGTGCCCTTGATATGAATGATAGAGCTCTTAGAACTGTTACAGTTTCTCAAGGTGAAAAGAAATGCGGTCCTAGAAATGATGAATTTGTTATTACCGTTGCTTCAGAAATGATGGCTATCCTTTGTTTATCAAAGGATCAAGAAGATTTTAAAAATAGAATTAATCAAATTATTGTTGCATATAATTATGATGGTGAACCTGTTAGACTAGCTGACCTAAGAATTAGCCACGCTGTTACTAAATTAATGAAAGCAGCATTTAATCCAAATCTAGTTCAAACTATGGAAGGTAATCCATGTATTATTCACGGTGGACCATTTGCGAATATAGCACACGGATGCAACTCTATCATTGCAACTAAATTAGCTCTTAAGTTAGCTCCTGTTGTTGTTACCGAGGCTGGCTTCGGCGCTGATCTTGGAGCTGAAAAATTCTTAGATATTAAGTGCCGTGTTGGTGAAATTAAACCGGACGCCGTTGTTATGGTTGCCACAATTAGAGCGTTAAAAATGCACGGTGGACAAGCATTTGAAGAGTTAACCACTGAAAATGTTCCTGCTTTATTAGCTGGTATTGATAACTTAAAACATCACGTTGAAAATATTGCTAAATATGGTCTCCCATTTGTTATCTGCATTAATCACTTCGAAAGCGATACTGATGCGGAAACAAAAGCTCTTAGAGAGTGGTGTGAAAAACAAGGTTATGATGTTGCCTTCTGTGATGCATTCACTAATGGCGCTAAAGGAGCAGTTGAATTGGCAAAGAAGGTTAAACATGTTTTAGAAACAAAAGAATCTAACTTCCATTGCTTATATGACACAAATAAATCGATTTATGAGAAAATTGAAACCATTTGCAAGGAAATTTACCGTGCTGGAGATGTTGTTTATACCGATTTGGCAAAACAACAAATTGAAGAATACATTAAGCTCGGGTATGGTAAAACACCTATTTGCATTGCAAAGACCCCACAATCATTTACAGATGATCCGAAAGTACTTGGAGCTCCAACCGGATTTACAATTACAATTCGTGAAGTTAGGTTGTCTGCAGGAGCAGGGTTTATTGTTCCTCTAACGGGGGCCATTATGACCATGCCTGGATTACCTAAAATTCCAGCCGCTGTAAAGATGGAAGATATAGAAATATAAAAATATTTTTTAAAAAATTCAATTTAAAAGTGTCCTTATAAATAGGGGCATTTTTTTATGGTATTATTAGAAATTAACAATTTAGAAAGAAAATTCCAAATCAATAAAGAGAAGGGTGTGACTGTAATTAATAAGATTACATATTCTTTTCCAAATGTCGGTTTGGTATGTATTACAGGGCCATCTGGGTGCGGCAAATCAACTCTATTGAATATATTGGGCTTGCTAGACTTGGAATACGATGGAGATTATTACATTAATGGACAACAAGTTAAAAAAATAAAAAAGGAGCAATTAAGAAAATTTATAACCAATAATATTGGTATCGTTTTTCAACATTATCATTTGCTGGAAGAACAAACCGTTCTATCGAATATAATGCTTCCTTCATTAATGATAGGAAATAGTAGGAAAGAAGCAAAAGTTAAAGCAATTAATTTATTGCAATCAATTGGATATGACAAAACTCTATACTATCAAAAAGTCAAAAATCTATCTGGCGGAGAAAAACAAAGAATATCAATATTAAGGGCTTTAATTAATAACCCGAATATCATTCTTGCTGATGAACCAACTGGAGCGCTTGACAGTGATAATACAAAAGCGGTAATGGATATTTTTAAAAATACTAGCAAAAAGAAATTAGTTATTTTAGTAACCCATAATCCTGATATTGTTAATGATTACGCTGATCAAGTTATTGAAATGAAAGATGGCAATATCATAAATAAGAAAAGAATAAACGAATTAAACGAATCAAACGGACTTTCTTTAAATAAAAATAAATTATCTTCATCGTGGACTGATTCAATTTCGTTATGTAATTTTAAACGAAGATTTAAACGAGATTTGGTTTCTATATTAACAGCAAATATAGCTTTATTAGCGAGTTTTTTGACAATTTCTTTTGTTATTGATATTCCGAATTTAACAAAAAAAGAAGGGGAAAAACATTTTGATTATGGTGTTGCTACAGTGAGTAAAGAAATAAAAACTTCCGCCGGTAACGGACTTGTGTCATTAGTTAATTCAATTCGTCCCAGTGATCAAGAAATTAAGGAAATTAAATCTGAAAATGACGATTTTTATTTTGAATTAAATTATGATGCTATTTTTCCTTCTTGTGTTGATATTAGCTTTAATGGAAATTTGCTTAAAGAAGCACAAGTTAAACCAATATATTCGTTTGACCAAAAATATGTTGACGCGTCTTTAATTACTTATGGACATTTTCCAAAAGATTCGTTTTATGATGTTGTTGTTAATAAAGCATTGTTTAACCTAATGAACAATGAACTATCAAGTTTACTTAATGTTAAAAATAAATATAACTATTCATACTACACCTACGATTCAGATGGTACGATTATTATCGATTCATTCATTTTCGATAAAGCATTTCGTGTTGTTGGTGTTGTTGATGAACAACAATTTTTAACAACACCAACACTATATTATTCCTTTACTGCCTTTGATGCGTACATAGCTAATTATTTTTTAAATAATCTATCTGAATATTATGGATACTCAATCTCTTGGAAAGATGTTATTTCTTCTATCAATGATAGCGATGAATTGTCATCTTATTCTTATAGAATGTTTTTAAAAGACATTAACAACAAAATAGCTTTAACAAATATTATTAATAATATTAATGAACCATATTCTGTGTCGAGTAATGCGTTTATTATTAATGATGCTTTCACCAAGCTTATTGATGGTATTACTTATGGTCTTTGGGCTTTTATAGTTATAAGTATCATTGGAACAATTCTTATTGTAGGGATAATCGCATATTCATCATACTGTGAGGATCATAAAAGGATAGCTTCACTTAAAGCGATGGGCGCTAGTAGTGATAACATTTTGGACATTTATATAACCGAGAATTTATTTATTGCTATCTTATCCATTGGCCTATCAATCCTTTTATTTATTCCAATCCAAAACATAAGTTATAAAGTAATTGAACGATTTACAGGTATTGAATTAACATACGGCTTTGTTAATGGGTCATTTATACCATTTTTATTAATATCTTTGATAATGGTTTTATCATCAATATTATCAGTCGTATTCCCCGTAATATTTTGTAAGAAAATACCAATAGCAAAGGAGCTAAAAGACGAATGATTGAAATACAACACTTATCTAAAACATACGACTCTCGAAAAGTTCTTGATGATATTTGTTTAAAATTTCCAAGAACAGGACTAGTTGTAATATATGGTCCATCAGGATGCGGAAAAACAACACTTTTTAATTGTATTGCCGGTCTACTTGATTTTGAGGGAAGTTTATCAATTGATGGGACCAATATCGAAATATTAGGTGAAAAAAGAAGAACCATTTTAAGACTTAAAAATATTGGTTTTATCTTTCAAGATTTTAAACTTTTTAATAACGATACAGTTTATAACAATGTAGCCTTTCCTTTAGATGTTAATAATGGATCTTCTCTATTTAAACGAAAAAGAAAAGTTAAAGATCTTTTGTCTTTGGTTGGGATATCAAATTTATCAAAAACACCAGTAAAAAATCTTTCAGGTGGGGAGAAACAAAGAGTGGCAATAGCTAGGTCAATAAGCAATGACCCAAAAATAATTTTAGCAGATGAACCAACAGGTGCTCTTGATGAGAAAAATGGTGAAATTATTATGGATTTGCTTAGGAAAATAAGTAAAAAGTCTTTAATAATTGTTGTTTCTCATAGTAGGGAGTTAACAGAAAAATATGCTGATGAAGTGATAGAAATGAAAGACGGAAAAGTAATTAATCATTACTATAAACAACATGAGGAAAAACAGCCTAATCTCCCTCTTGTTATAAATGAATTCTCAAATAAGAAACCTGGCTTACCAACTGGCTTTTTACTTAAACATACTATAGGTGCGATAAAAGAAAGAAAATGGCGAACATTATTTTGTAACTTTGCTACATCGTTAGGGCTTATAGGTGTTGGTTTAGCTATTACTCTATCTTCGAGTATTTCTAACAATATAAAAGAAGCTTACACAAATATGATTGGTGATTCAAAAGTTGTAGTATCGAGTAAAGATGAAATGAATAAGCAAATTACTTTTGAAGGTGGATCATATATTGAGGCGATTGAAGTTTCTAAAAAGTATTCTGAATATATTGTTGATGTGGGTGCTATTTATAAGACTGATTTTGACCAACATTTCAAGACTTCGAATGATTTCTTTTTAGCTTCAAATGGCAGGATAGCATATTTAGATAAATTTAGTGCTGACCAAATAAACGAATTTAAGTGGTTAGATAATGTAAATATAGATGTATATCCATTTTTTCCTAAATATTTAAACGATGATGAGATAATTTTGGGTTTAAATTTATCGCAGATTCAATCAATATGTTTTTCGCTTCAGATAATTAGGACTGTAGAGTCATTGTCTGATTATTTGTTAACTAACGATATCTATATTGTTTTTGAAGGTGAAAATTACGATTGGGGTTATGAAGATGAACAAATGTTTTTGCTTAAGGGTTTTACTTTAGAAATTGATCCCTGTATTTATTCATATAATCATCTTTGGAACGAGTTCGTATTTGAAAACCAAATGCGTTTCACCTCCTCAACCTCATTGTACCGTCAAGAAAAGTTGCCTTGGACTTTAAAGAAATTATTTTATTTTCAACTAAAAGGTGATGTTGATGAATTATTATCTTTAATCCATCATGATATCAACTTTGAAGAATATATTTTCGAAATAGCTGATAGAAATTATTTTCCAAATACTTATGATTATGACTTTGATTATGTGATGGCGGACAAGTTAATTTTTTATCTCAATCCCGGTGTCGGAATTAACCCAAAAGTATCTGACTACATAATTGAAGCGAATGAAAATATTACAAATCCACTGTTTGGTACATCGGGTTCATATTTCATTATGCCAAGCGCTCTAATGATGGGGTTTTCAAACTATTTATACTTATCTTTTGATGAGGAATTATTATTTCAAAATGTTGATGTTTATAGCACATTAACTTATGAAGAAAATATTGCAGTTGTTCCCCCAAGAGAAATAGCGATTGGACATTATTCAAAATCATTACAAAATGGAGTTAATTTTATCCCTATTGATAATTTAAATTATTCTTTTGATTCCTATGATAATATCTATGTTTCGCAAGGATTTTTAGATCAAATCGGTTATATTTCTAATCCAATAGATGCGCATTTATATTTGGCATATCAAGTAAAAGAAACGCAATATGGATCGAATAATTTTGTGCGTGAATATTCTTATCATTCCGTAGTGATTAAAGGTGTTATTAATTCACCTAAAATTGCTATATACCAAAATAGTGATTGGTTACTAACTTTCTTTCAAACTAGATTTGGTATTTCAGCATTTAATCTACTTGTTTCATCTATTGCTTTTGATGTTTCAGATAGAAATAGAGTTGATGACATTGTTTTATCGTTAAAAAGAGATTTTCCTGAATACGAAATATGTAATCCAATGTTAAGTATTAACCAAAGTGTTGACGATGTTTGTAATAAACTTGAATTAGCAGTTTCTTTATTTTCGGTAATAGCAACGATTGTATCAACCATATTGCTAGCAGTATGTAATTATCTTCATATTTTAGAAATGAAGCAAGACATTGGATTAGCGCGGTGTATAGGAATTGATAAAATTGAATCGATTAAATTCTTACTAACACATAGTGTTATTATGTGCTTGATTTCATTTATATTATCAACCTTTGAGATATTGTTGATTTCAATTGTGACTTCTTCGTCTATTGCAACAGCATTGAACTCATCTTTTAATTTTACTTTTGAACCGTTTAGTTTATTGGCGATGTTTGCCCTAGCTTTTTTCCTCTCGATTATCACATGCATCATCGTAGCAATTCCATTTTTAAAAATGACTCCTCTAGAAGAATTAAAACATTAAGTATTGTTTAATCATATTAAAACCAATATAATATGTTGGTTGAAGTGAGGTAGTGTCATGGGATTAAAAGCAGGTATCGTTGGTCTTCCAAATGTTGGTAAATCTACTTTATTTAATGCGATTACAAATTCACACGTCGAAGCCGCTAATTATCCTTTTGCAACAATTAATCCTAATACTGGCGTAGTTAATGTTCCTGATGAGAGACTAGATTTTTTATCTAACCTTTTTAAACCTGAACGCACAATTCCTGCTACTGTAGAATTTTATGATATTGCTGGTTTAGTCAGGGGCGCTAGTAAAGGCGAAGGTTTAGGAAACCAATTTTTAGCGCATATTAGAGAATGTGACGCTATCGTCGAAGTTGTTAGATGTTTTGAAAACGCTGACATCATTCACGTCGAGGGCGGTGTTGATCCGATTAGAGATATTGAAGTTATTAACCTTGAATTAGTGATGGCTGATTTAGATACAGTTGTTAATCGTATAGGTAAAATTGAAAATAAAGCCCGTATCCTTAAGGATAAAGAATCGGTTTCCGAAATGAACACGCTTCTTCCTATTAAAGAAGCTCTTGAACATGGCAAAGCCGCAAGAACAGTAAGTTTAACCGAAGAACAAGAGCTTATTTGTGGCAATTATCATTTGCTCACAAAGAAACCAATTATTTATGTTGCCAATGTTAGTGAAGCTGACTTGAATAATTTAAATGGCTCTGCTCACTTTAATAATGTTGTTGAATACGCTAAAAAAGAAGGCAGTGAAGTAATTCCTGTTTCATGCGAGATTGAAAGCGAATTGTCTGAATTAACAAAAGAAGAAAGAACCGAATACTTAACAGAACTTGGTGTTACAGAAAGTGGTTTAACCAAGGTTATCAAGGCGACATATAAATTGCTTAATCTATCAACATTTTTCACTGTTGGTCCTGATGAATGTCGTGCTTGGACATTTATTAATGGCATGAGCGCACCTAACTGCGCAGGTATTATCCATACAGATTTTGAACGTGGATTTATATGTGCCGAAGTATATTCTTATTCTTCCATAAAAGAATTGGGTAGTGAATTAGCTGTTAAAGAAGCAGGAAAATTAAGAACTGAAGGAAAAGGTTATATTCCTAAAGATGGGGATATTATGTTCTTCAAATTTAATGTAACAAAGAAGTAATTATGTTTAGAGTTGGTTTTAGTAAAGATATTCATAAATTGGTGCCTGGCCGTAAATTAATTTTGGCCGGTGTTATTATTCCTTTTGATAAAGGTGAATTGGCCCATTCTGATGGCGATGTTGTTTATCACGCAGTCGGAGAATCAATTTTAGGCGCTCTGGCTTTGGGGGATTTAGGAAAACATTTTCCTGATACTGATCCAAAGTATAAAGATATTAATAGTTTACTATTAATAAAAGAAATTGTTTCGATGATGAAAAAAGAAGGATATGTTGTTAATAACATTGATGTCTTTATTTCTTTAGAAAAACCAAAACTAAAAGATTACATCGAACAAATGAGAATTAATCTCTCATTATTGCTCGAAGTTGATATTAAGAATGTTTCGATTAAAGCTGGAACAAATGAAGGCATGGGTCCAGTTGGCACATTAGAGGCCGTTGAAGCATATTCTTATGTATCTTTAATCAAAAATTAATATAATTAAAGCCTATGGATAATGTTGAAATTTTAAAACTTAATATTGTAGAAGCCTTTAGTAAACTAGGGGTCGAACTTTCTATTGATCAAATTGTAATAGAAAAAAGTAAGGATCCTGCCCATGGAGACTATGCGACTAATGCCGTAATGAAATTTTCTCGTTTAGTTGGGAGAAATCCAATTGAAACCGCAAAATCTCTTATCGAAGTGTTGAAGAGTGATGTAGTTTCTAAAGTGGAAATTGCTGGGCCTGGTTTTATCAACTTCTTTATGAAGGAAGATAGCCTTCAATCAATTGTTAGCAAAATTATTAATGAAAAAGATGACTATGGTCGCGGAGAAAACAAAAAGATAAAAATCGATTTAGAATTTGTTTCCGCTAACCCAACTGGTGATTTACACGTTGGACACGCTAGAGGTGCCGCTATCGGAGATTCATTGTGTCGTATTTTATCTTTTGCTGGTTATGATGTTGATCGTGAATATTATATAAACGATGCAGGTAATCAAATCTACAATTTGGCCTTATCTATTCAAGCAAGGTACCGTGAAATTTTAGGTCTTGATTTTGTTCTTCCAGAAGATGGTTATCATGGTAAGGATATCATTGAAATCGCACAATCAATTGTTGACGAAATTGGTGATAAAGGATTAACAATGGACGATCCAATTTCATACTTTAAAAATGTTGGTATACAAAAAGAAATGAATAAAATTAAGGCAGTTTTGCATGATTTTAACGTTGAATTTGATATATATACAAGCGAATTGGTTGTAAGAAGTAATAACGCTGTTGAGAAAGAAATTGCTTTCTTAGATAAACACATCGAACATAAAGATGGTGCTTTAGTTTTAAAGACAACTAACTTTCTTGATGATAAAGATAGAGTCATTGTTAAAAGTAATGGTGAATATACATACTTCTTGCCTGATATCGTTTATCATGTAAATAAACTCTCTCGTGGATATGATCGTCTTATTGATTTATTTGGTGCAGATCACCATGGTTATATCAATCGTATGAAGAGTGCTCTTATGATGCACGGTTATAATAGTGATGTTTTAGATATTGAGTTAATCCAAATGGTTAGATTTATTCAAAATGGTGTCGAAAAGAAAGCTAGTAAACGTGCTGGTGACGCCTATACTGTAAGAGAATTAATTGAAGATGTCGGAACTGATGCAGCAAGATATTTCTTTGCTATGAGAGCTCCTTCAAGCCATCAAGATTTTGATTTAACTCTTGCTGTTGAACAAAGTTCTAACAACCCTGTCTATTATTCACAATATGCTCACGCAAGGCTTTGCTCTTTGTTAACTTTAGGAGAAGAAATTGGAATCGATGCCAATTGCCCATTGTTAACAACAGAAAAAGAAAAAGCTATTTTAAAACAATTAGCTTCTTTCCCTCAAATTGTTGATAGTAGTGCTAAAGAATTAGCACCTTATCATATTACCAACTATGTGCATGATTTAGCTGAATTGGTTCATGCTTGGTATAACGAATCAAAGATTGTTGATAAAGATAATATCGAGCTTTCTAGATCTCGTCTCGCTTTATGTGAAGCGACAAAACAAGTTATTAAAAACGCTCTCAGTCTAGTGGGCGTTAGTGCCCCTATACGTATGTAGGGCAAAGGAGAATATTATGACTGAAAAAACTTTTTTAGAAATCGCGTATGATTTCGTATCAAACTCATCTAAACCAGTTTCATTCAAAGAAATTTGGGAAACAGTTGTTAGTGAAAAAGGATTAGATGAATCTGTTGCCAATTCAAAAGTTGGTCAATTCTACACAACATTGATGCTTGATGGTAGATTTGTTACTCTTGGCGAAAATATGTGGGACTTAAGATCACGTCACACATTTGACAAAGTTCATATTGATATGAAAGATGTTTATAGCGATGTTGAAACAACTGATGAAGATGTTGAAGAAGCTATGGAACAAAAAGAATACGAAGAAGCTTATCAAGAAAAGGTTGTTGATAGCAAAGACTTCGGTGAAGAACCTGATGTTGGTGAAGAAACAACATCTCCTGATAATAGCGATAATTATTAATTGAGATAGGATAACCTACTTTTATGTGGGAAAAAGAATTAGAAGCAGCGATTACAGCAGGATTATTAGCCAAAGACAAGGTATTGGAAATATACAATACAAACTTTTCTGTTGAAATTAAAGATGATTTATCTCCTGTAACTCTCGCTGATAAAAGTTCTGATAAAATCATTATCGATTATTTGACGAATCTTTTTCCTGATTACGCTTTTTTAACAGAAGAAAGTCCAGACGATTTTTCAAGATTAAACAAGGATTTTGTTTGGATTATTGATCCTTTAGATGGAACAAAAGATTTCGTTGCTAAAGATGATGAATTCACAATCAATATTGCTTTATGCCACAAACATGAAATTGTTGTAGGTGTAATAATTATTCCTGTAACTGGCGATATTTATTATGCGACAAAGGATGGCGGGTCATATCATCGTTTGGGGAATGTAGAACAACAAATTCATGTTAATGATAAAGTAACAAACTTAACCTGCTTTACATCCGTTTTCCATATGAATGATAAAGAGAAAAGTATGATTGAAAAACATGCCGGTGTAATAAGGAAATGTGAAAAATTAGGCTCCTCTATTAAGATGTGCTACATCGCGGAAGGTAAAGGCGAAATATCTTATCGCATGTCTCCAAACACTAAAGAATGGGATACAGCACCAGGACAATTAATATTAGAAGAAGCCGGTGGAGTATTGGTGGAACCAAACGGCAAACGAATAACTTATAATCGAAAAGATGTATATAATCGTAATGGTTATATAATTGCCAATAGAATAGAAAACATACTGATATAAAAAATGCTTCCATTTTGGAAGCTTTTTAATGGCTGGGGTACCTGGGATCGAACCAGGGAATGTCGGAGTCAGAGGCCGATGCCTTACCGCTTGGCTATACCCCATTTACTAATTGTGGGATTCACCTTCAGCTAATCTAACTTCTAAAACACCAGGGACTTCTTCCTGCAAAATTACTTCAACTAACTGTTTGATATCGTTATAGGCAAATGAACAGCCTTCACAAGCACCTTTCATTTTTACGTATACAATGCCATCTTTAAAAGATACAAATTCACAGTCTCCTCCATCTTTCTGTAAGAAGTGGCGAATTTTATCTAATGTTGCAATGATTTGTTGTTCAGTATTTTCCATAGTTGCGAATATGATAATAGCACATTCCAAATAAAATGGTTATTGTTTTACGAAAATATATTTAAAAAAGTAAAGACTCTATATAAATTATTAGAGCCTTTTTACTTTTTAGTGATAGAATAAACGAGATGAAAACAACAGGGATTAAGATAATTGCCCAAAATAAAAAGGCCTCATTTAATTATTTTCTAAGTGATTTTACGGAATGTGGAATTGCTCTTTTGGGAACGGAAATTAAATCATTACGTAGTAAAGGAGCATCATTAATTGATGCATATGTGGTTATTCGTAACCAAGAGGCAGAAGTTGTCAATATGCACATCCCTGAATATGACAAAGGTAATTTATTTAATCATGAACCTCTTAGAACAAGAAAGCTTTTATTACATAAAAAAGAAATTCGTTGGTTTTTAGCTCAAACAAAAACTGGTGGGTTTACAATTGTTCCAACTAAGTTATATTTTTCTAAAGGAAAAGCAAAAATTGAAATTGCTTTAGCAAAAGGTAAAAAGAATTATGATAAACGCGAAACAATAAAAAAACGCGATCTTCAAAGGGAAATTGACAAAGGTTTCTAGTATGAAATTCGAAGGATTGGATGCCAAAGGAAGAGAAAGTTATCAAAGGGATGATTTTGATGCGTTTTTAAAGTCTGTTAAGTTTTCTTTTAATTTGCCTGCTATTCATATTGCGGGCACAAATGGTAAAGGTAGTACAGCTATATATTTAGCTTCTATTTATCAAAAAGCTGGCTATAAAGTGGGATTATTTACTTCTCCTGCTTTAATTAAGAATAATGAAATGATTTCAATTAATTCAGTGAACATTACCGACGAGGAAGCAGAAGAAATTATTGCCCCTGTTAAAGATAAAATAATTAAGTATAAACTTTCAGAATTTGAGATTGAAACATATATTGCTTTTACATATTTTCTAAAAGAAAAATGTGATGTTTCTATCATAGAATGTGGAATGGGTGGCTTAATTGATGCAACAAATGTATTCACCCCTATTCTTTCAATTATTACATCTGTTTCATTAGAACATACTGATTTTTTGGGTCATTCATTTAATGAGGTTGCAAATCACAAAGCTGGAATAATCAAAAAAGAAGTCCCGGTATTAATTGGAAAACTTAATGAAGAAAGTGAAATGACTATTTCAGAAGTTGCTGTTGCTAACAAAAGTAAACTATTTAAGACTAGGGAATTTAATCATATTAAAGTAACATCAAGTGGCATTGTTTTTTCTTATGCATTATTTAACGATATTAAACTTAACTCAAACGCTTATTACGAAGCTAAAAATGCGGCATTGGCATTAGAAGCCTCTTTAATACTTAAAGATAAACTTCCTTACGATGAATCAATCATTAGTAACTGTTTTGTTGATACTAGAGTTCAAGCACGTTTAGAAGAGTTTAAGAAATGTTCTACCGTTGTTATTGATGGCGCTCATAATCCTGAAGCAATTGATGCTTTAGTTGATTCAATGTTTAAAAAATACCAAGGTATTCCTATTCATATTATTTTTGCTAATTTCATCGATAAAAATATGACAATTATGTTGCCTAAACTCTCGGTATTGTCTAAAGACTTAACATTAACAACTTTTGATAATCCTCGCGCAAGAAAGGAAGAAGATTATTTTATCTTTTTAGATGACTTCCCATTTGAACAAGATTATAAGAAATTGATCAAAGAAAAAATGGCAATGTATCCAAATGACATTATCTTAGTAACTGGGTGTTTGGCTTTTGCAGGTATAGTTTCAGAACAATTTAAGAAAGGGGAATATGATGATGTTTGCCCCGCTTCTTAAACACAATTTTTCATTAGTGCAAAAGATATGCTTTGCAGGCCTTTTAATCGCTATTGCAACTATCTTACAAAAAGTTGTCGCAATCAACTACATTTCTGTTGTTCCATTTTTAAGAGTTTCTTTAGGTGGACCTGCCACAATTATCTTTGCCTCGATCTTTTTAGGACCATGGTTTGGCTTGCTTATTGGAGCTGCCTCTGATATCTTGGGATATTTCATTTTTGATCCGAAAACTATGGGTTTTTTCCCGCAAATCACGGCTATTTATGCTGTTTTAGGATTTGTTAGTTACTTTATTTTTAAATTAATAATGCTTGTGAAAAACAAAAATCATATGCGCATTATTGAGTATATTTCTATTGCGTTAGTTGTTATAGGAACCTCTTTATTTATGGGTTTAAATAATCAGGTGACTTTATATGGCACAACATACAACATTGAACTATGGCAAAAGATACTTATTCCTAGTCTTGGTGGCGCACTTTTTATTGTTTTAATTGTTGTTACTGAACTAACAAGTAAATTATTTGAAAAAAAGAACGATCCACGACTCGTTGCGAATCCACATCAAATATCATTTTCTTGCTTTCTCATTGAGATACTTGTCATGTTGTTATTTGGCACATTGATGAAAGCGTGCGCATTTGGCTTTGCTACTTTTGGTGTGATCGTTATCTGCCAATTAATTGTTATGGTGATTAATGTACCTTTAAATACATTTATCATTTCTTATATTATGCTTTTAACAAAGGGGCTTAAATAAAATGGAAGAAGAAAAAAATGTAACGGAAACAAATGAAGAACATACTGAAGCTGAAATACCTGAAGGAAAAGATGACTCAAAGATATCATTTCCTTGGGTAGGACTTATTATTACAGGTGTTCTTGTTATTGCTGCAATTATTTGTATAGTGGTTATTTTCCAATTTGGTGGGCCAGTAAATCCAAAATGATTAAGAAATTATTTTTATCATTTTTAATTGCATTAGGAATTGGTAGTCCTCTTTTTAATTTTGATAAAACCTATGCATTGTTTAGTTATGATAATTATGTTTTAGAAGAAAAAGAAAATGGAAACAAGAAACTAGTTTCACTAAAAGATACATCTTCTCCTTTTTATTACATATATGAAAATAGCAAGATAGATGAAATTGGTCCTAATGCCTTTGCTAACGCTACTAATTCTTATAGTGTGATGATTTCTAACTACGTAAAAATTATTGATCAATCAGCTTTTTCTAATAAATTAAGTACAATTTATTTTACTGGCAGCGAACAAGAGTGGAATGATATTAATTATTCAACTAGCAAAAATGTGAATTTTTATGCATGTGATGAAGGATTTATTAACTATTGGAACACCTATATTCGCCCTAATAAAGATACTAATATTTGTGAAACAGATCGTTTAGTGTATGGTGAAATGAAAATGCTTTATGGTTCACTTAGTGAAGAACATAAAGTTAATGTCGATTGTTATGTTGATTTAAGCGGTTCTACAATTAAAGATTCAATTACGTATTTAGACGAATATTTTTCTAAACCAGTTAACCCAAATGTCGGTTATCTTCCAAAAGACAAAACCATCTCAATTATTATCGCTGTTTCTGTTATTGGAATGACTGCGATTGCAGGCTTATATTTACTCAAAAAGAAAAATATAATCGACTAAGAAACAAAAAATAGTATTTACATCTATCCTATTCAGTGATAGATTAGTAAAAGCAAAATTATGATAGGGAGGCTAAGATGAGAGAAAAAGTTCTTTTGATTTGCTCCGAGTGCCTTTCTAGAAATTACGCGACAACTATTAATCCAGAAAAGAAAAAACAGTTAGAGCTAAATAAGTATTGCAAGCATTGTGGAAAGAAAACTTTACACAAGATAAGTAAATAGGAGGACCAATTATGGGACTAAAGAAATTTACAGCAGGAGTTATTAAAGAAGGTAAACGTGTTCGTTGGCCTAAAAGAGATGTGCTTATTCCATCAATTATTGTTGTTATTGTTATAGCAACATTATTCGGTTTAATTTTATTTGCCGAAGACTGGGCAGGAAACACTCTTATCCAAACGCTTAAAAATGCGTTTACTCAAATTAAATAGGAGGTATAAGTATGGCAGATGATGTTAAGTTTACCGATTCTACTACTGATTTAAGTAGCGATACTAATGCATCAAGTGGCAAACTTGGTGAAAAAGCATGGTACGTTTGTAATGCTTATTCTACTCACGAAAGAAAAGTGGCAGAAAACCTTAAACGTCGCGTTGAATCGATGGGTTTACAAGATTATATTTTCCGTATTGTTGTTGCGGAGCAAGATGTTCCTGTTATGAAAGACGGAGTTGCTACTGAAAAAACAAGAAAGAAAAACCTATATCCTGGATATATCTTCGTTGAAATGATTATGACAGACTATGCTTGGTATGTTGTTCGTAATACACCAGGTGTTACCGGTTTTATTGGATCTAGTGGTAAAGGTACAAAACCATTCCCTGTTCCACGCGAACAAATTGAACCAGTACTTAAGAGAATGGGTATGGTTGATGAATCAATGTACGATAGATATAATGTTGGCGATCTCGTCAAAGTTATCCACGGCACACTTGAAGGTACTGAAGGCAGAATCATTTCTATCAGTAAAGATACAGGTGCAGTTGAAGTTGAAGCTACATTCTTTGGTAGAACTACTAAAGTGGAAGTCGACTTCTCAGAAATCGAACGTATTTAATTTAAAATTTAAAATGGCGACCAAATGGCCGCCATTTTTTTATTACCATAAATTTATTTTTTTGGATTGATGAAGTCGTTAAATCCAGACAATTCTTTTTCTGTTCCAACAACGTGAACAATATCTTTTGGAAGTAATGAGTCGTCTCCATCAGGGACAAAGTCTTTTTTACCTCTTGTGATAAGAACAATGTTAACACCATATAACTTACGTAATCGCAAGTCTTTTAATTTTGTTGCTACAAATTTTTCTGATACTTTAATTTGAAGAATTGAATATTTGCCTGCTAATTTATAATAGTCGACGACATCTTCTGAATTATTTAATCTGTTCGCAATTGAAATACCTGCTGTTAACTGTGGTGTGATGACTTCATCAGCACCAATCTTTTTAACGATTCTTGAGTAGTGTTCATCATCAACACGAGTTATGATGTGTTCAACGCCTAAGTCCTTGAGCAAAACAGTTGTTAAAATACTTGCTTCAACATTGTTACCAAAGGCAACAATTGCGGTTTTAACATCTTTCAAACCTAATTCAATTAATGCTTCTTCGTCTGTTGCATCCGCAATAAAGACGGTTGGAAGAATACCCGATAATCTTTTTGTTTGCGTTTCATCACGATCAATCGCGATAACATCCTTGCCAAGTTTGACTAATTCTTCCACTATAGTGGAACCAAATTTACCAAGTCCCAGAACTGCAAATGATGATTTTTTTGCCATAGTTTTCTCCTATCCGATAATAATATCTTCTTCAACGTAATTTACGCTGTTATTAACTTCTTTATTAATATTTTTAGAAATGATTTGGAAGAAGGTGATTGGACCTAATCTACCAATAAACATTAATATACAACAAGTGATTTTTCCACCAATTGATAAATATGCAGTCATGCCACTGGTAAAACCAGTGTTTGTGAACGCTGATATTGTTTCATAGATAGCGTTTTCACTTGAATAGAATGGGTTATTGTTATTTGATTCAAACATGGCAAGAGAGAAATAACCTAGAAGAATAATTAGTAAAGAAATCATTGTAACAAATGTTGCTTTAATGAACATATTCTTCGAGAAGTATCTATTGAACGCGTGTGCCTTCTTTCCTCTTAAATAACAGAATATAGTAACGATAATGATAAACACAGTAGTGGTTTTAATTCCACCAGCAGTGCCTAATGGAGATCCACCAATAAGCATAACGCAACAGGTAACAATTCTACCTCCAACACTTAATTTATTCGCGTCAAATGTAGCAAATCCGGCAGTACGCGCTGATACGGTTTGGAATAAAGCATCCATTGAGGTAATTGTGTTAGTTCCTTTGATTCCAGGTATTCCATCAGTGAGCATTAATAAAAGGAAACCAAATACAATAATAATTGCTGTCATTAAAATACAAATTTTAGCAAAAACACGATATTGTCTTGGTTTTTTCTTAAATGAGAATATTTCCATAATGGTGACGAAAGAAATACCACCCAAAATAATTAATATCATCATATAACTTAACATATAATAATAAGCCCACGTAGGCATTGTGGAACAAAGCGTGCCTGGCATACACATAAGTGATGTATTACCAAATAAATCAAATCCTGCATTATTAAATGCAGAAATAGATAAGAATAATGAATTCCAATAAGCTTCTGGGGTATTACCATAAATAGTAAAAAATACAGGTAATCCAAGACCAAAACCGATTAGTTCAATAATAATCGTCGCGAGCAATAATTTGCGTACATATTTTACGACTGCTGCGATAGTTTCAGAGTTGAGTGCTTGTGATAAAAATAAACGATCTCTAAAAGAAATATTCCTACGGAAAAGTGTGATAAAAAATACCAAAACAGTAAGGAATCCAAGGCCTCCGATTTGAATCATAACTGCCATTACAATTTGACCAAATAAAGTGTATGTATTTGCCATTCCATCTCGATAGGCATCTAAACCAGTCACACATGTAGCAGACGTTGCTTCAAAGAAACAATTTAAGTAATTACCCCATGTTCCACTTTTATTAGCCAATGGAAGAGCTAATAAAAAGGAGCCTATTAAAATAATTAATAAGAAGCTTAGTATAACTAAAAGATATGGTGATATTGAATGTTTTTTGTAAAGTGATTTAGTTGCTTCCATAAATCGCAATTATATTATAACGATTAAATAAAAATGTCTATTTGTAAAAAACTCCTTGCGTTCGTATATACGTATTTGGTATTATATACAAGCATGTCGTCTTGTGCCCATAACACATATACGCATGTTGACGTGGGAGAGTAACGATTAACTCATAACCACGGCACGTATTTCTAAAAGGAGGAAAGTCACGTGAGTAAAAAAATCGCAAAGGTCGTGAAGATGGAATTACCTGGTGGTGAAGCAAAACCAGGACCAAAACTCGCTTCTGCCGGTGTTGTCATGCCAAAGTTTTGTACCGACTTCAATGCAAAGACAGCTGACAGAAAAGGTGAGATTGTTCCAGTTATTATTACGGCTTATGAAGACAAGTCCCACGACTTCGTCATCAAAACTACACCAGTTGCACCTTTACTATTAAAGGCTGCTGGAATCCAAAAGGGCACACCTAATAGAAAGACCACAATTGTTGGTCATGTAACAAAGGCCCAAATTCGTCAAATCGCCGAATACAAAATGCCTGACTTAAACTGCAATGATATTGAGGCAGCTATTAAAGTCATCGAAGGTACCGCCTTCAATATTGGCATCGCGATTGATGACTAAGGAGAATCACTATGAAAAGAAGTAAGAAATATCTTGCCGCTAGTAAATTAGTGGACTCCACAAAACTCTATTCAGTTGAAGAAGCATCAAAATTAGTAAAGGAAACTTCCACTGTTAAATTCGATGCTACTGTTGAAGTGAGTATCAGACTCAATATCGATCCAAAAGCTGCTGATCAACAAGTTAGAGGTACAGTCGTACTTCCACATGGTAACGGCAAAACCAAAAAGGTTCTTGCAATTACTGATAAAGTTGAAGAAGCAACAAAAGCCGGCGCTGACTTCGTTGGTGGTGCTGAAATGATTGACAAGATTGTTAAGGATAGTTGGTTTGACTATGATGTCATCGTAGCTACACCAAACATGATGGGTTTAATCGGTAAAGCTGCTCGTATCTTAGGTCCTAAAGGTTTAATGCCTAACCCAAAGAATGGTACAGTTGCACCAGACATCACTAAAGCAATCAATGAAATCAAAGCAGGTAAAGTTGAATACCGTGTAGATAAAGAAGCAAATATGCATGTCTCTATCGCCAGAGTGTCATTCGATGAAAAGAAAATTGCTGAAAACTTAACCACATTAGTGGAAGCAGTTGTCAAAGCAAGACCTGCCGCTGTTAAAGGTACATACGTGAAGAATGCCGTCCTACATACGACCATGGGACCAGCTATCCACTTCACATTTGATGGTCGTTAATTAAAAAGATTCTAATATATCGTAGACCGTAACGGACGTGTAGTCTTAATAATGTTACCGAGGTAATGGAAATAATTCCTAAATACTCAAGTATATTGGAGCCTTCAAAAAACAAAAGAAAAAGGAGGTTAAAGAATATGAATTCAGAAGTCTTAAAAGCGAAACAAAATATCGTTTCTGAGATTGTTGACTTAGCTAAAGAAAGCCAATCAGTTATTATTGCTGAATATCGTGGTTTAACCGTCGCTAACTTAATGGAAATTAGACGTGCTCTACGTGCTGATGGTTCTTCATTAAATGTTTATAAGAACTCATTAGTTTCAAGAGCTGGCGCTACATTAGGTTATGATGGCTTAGACGAATATTTAAGTGGTCCTAACGCAATTATCTTCTCAAAAGAGATTAGCAATGGACCAAAAGTTCTTGCTAAGTATGCAAAGAAATTCCCTGAGGCCTTAAAGATCAAAGGCGGTATCGTTGAAGGCAAAGTTGTTGATGCTAGTGTTATCAATGAAGTTGCTAAGTTACCAGGAAGAGAAGGTCTCTTATCCATGTTCTTATCGTGCTTACAAGCACCTGTCCGCCAATTTGCCTGCGCTGTTAAAGCCGTGGCGGATAAATAATGCCAATTAGGAGGAAATAACAATGGCTAAATTAACTAAAGAAGAAATTATTGCTTCATTAAAAGAAATGACAGTTCTCGAATTAAATGAACTCGTTAAAGCTGTCGAAGAAGAATTCGGCGTTACAGCCGCTGCACCTGTTGTTGCTGCTGCCGCTGCACCTGCTGAAGAAGCTGCTGCTGCACCAACAGAAGTAAGCTTATTCTTAAAATCAGCTGGCGCTACAAAAGTTGCTGTCATCAAAGCTGTCCAAGCTATCACTGGCTTAGGCTTAATGGATGCCAAGAAACTTGTTGATGGTGCACCTGTCGCTATCAAAGAACACATTTCAACTGTCGAAGCTGAAGAACACAAGAAAGCTCTTGTCGAAGCCGGCGCTGAAGTTGAAATTAAGTAATTAAATTATTTAATTTAAAAAATTGTATTATAGGGGTAATATGGGCCAATATTTCGAAAACGACTCTTCCGTTGCTTCAAAAGAGAAGTTTATTATCTACGAAATTAATGGCGTAAATATCTCCCTTATTACAGACAATGGAGTATTTTCCAAAAATCGAGTAGATGAAGGTAGTTTGATCTTATTAAAGACACTAATTCCCCTTCATCTCTCGGGGAAAATCCTCGATCTCGGTTGTGGATATGGACCGATTGGCTTAACGCTAGCCATGTTCTCACCAGAAGCTAGAGTTGATCTAGCTGAAATTAATACGCGCGCTCTTGCACTCGCAAAGAGAAATGCGGAAAGATTAAATTTAAGCCAACGTGTCAACTGCCTTCAAAGTGACATATATAAAAGTGTTGAAGGACCATATGATTCAATCGTTGTGAACCCACCCATACGGGCTGGTAAGAAAGTTACCTGGGAAATGTATGCGGGGGCGAAACAATTATTGGTTAATGGCGGTTCCCTCTATATTGTTATACGAAAAGCCCAAGGCGCTGAGAGTGCTTCCCAATATATCAAAGAAGTATTTGGAAACATTACTCTGTTAAATAGGAAGAAGGGCTACTTAGTATATCAAGCTAGCAAGGAATCCTAAAGTAAAGGAGCCATTATAATGTCAAGAAACATTAACGAACTTAAAACATTAAATAATGATCGTCGTGATTACAGTAAGATTTCTGGTGAACTTTCTTTACCAAATCTTGTTGAAATCCAAACGAGCTCATATCAAGAATTCCAAGAGAAGGGATTAGATGAAGTATTTAAAGAATCATTCCCTATCTCTAACTTTGCTGACACATTAACTATTGACTATGTTAGTGTTCGTTTAGGCGAGCCAAAACATACATTCTTAGAATGCAAAGCAAAAGAATTAACTTATAGTGTTCCAATTCATGTAACACTTAGATTAACTCATAAAGACACCGGTGAAATCCAAGAAAGTGAAGTTTACATGGGCGAATTCCCAATGATGACCGCTTCTGGAACATTTATCGTTAACGGTGCTGAAAGAGTTATCGTTTCTCAATTAGTGAGATCTCCTGGTGCATATATGCATAAGGAAACTAAAGCCGGTAAAGATTTATACGAAGGCGATTTAATGCCAGGACGTGGTGCTTGGTTACAATTTGAAAGCGATGCAAAGGATATGTTAAGTGTCCGTATCGATAGACAAAGAAAATTACACGCAACCACATTAATCCGTGCTATTGGTATTGAAAATAGTGATGAAATTATCAAACTCTTCGGTAGAAGTGAAGCTTTAAGTAACACTTTAGAAAAAGAAGAAGATTTAAAGATTAAGAGTGAAAAACAAGCTCTTACTGATATCTTCAAGAAGATGAAGAGTGGTGAACCAATCACTGAAGAAGGTATTTATACATTCTTATACCAAAAATTCTTTGACGCTAAACGTTATGATTTAGGCCGTGCTGGTAGATTTAAATTCATCAAGAAATTAGGAATCTACAATCGTTTACCTGGTTGCACTCTTGCTGAAAACTTAGTTACAGCTGATGGTGAAATTCTATATAAGAAAGGTCACACATTAACCGCTGAAGAAGTCAATCATTTAAGAGATATTGAATTCTTTGAAAAAGGTGCTCATGAATTAAAACTCAAAGTTAACGAAAAATTAGATAACCATAACATTGTTAATATTGTTAAAGTTTATTCTAATGTTAAAAAAGATAAAGTTTGCCACGTCATTGGTACAGATTTAAATAGTTCCTGTATCCATATGATTATCCCTGATATCATCGCGGTATTCTCATATTTCTTAAACGTTATGGATAACATTGGTACAACCGATGATATCGATCACTTAGGAAATAGACGTATTAGATGTGTTGGCGAATTAATTCAAAACCAATTCCGTGTTGGTTTAGCAAAAATGGTCAAGACAGTCCAACAAAAGATGTCAATTTCCGATTTAGGCAATGTTAAACCAAAAGCCTTAATTAACCCAAGACCATTAACTGCTTCTATCCGTGAATTCTTTGCAAGTTCACAACTTAGCCAATTCATGGATCAAACAAACCCACTCGCAGAATTAACAAATAAACGTAGATTATCTGCTTTAGGTCCAGGTGGTTTAACAAGAGATAGAGCTTCTACTGAAGTTCGTGACGTTCACGTTTCTCACTATGGTAGAATCTGTCCTATTGAAACTCCTGAAGGTCAAAACATTGGTCTTATTAATAACTTAGCAAGCTATGCAAAAGTTAATAAATATGGCTTTATTGAAACACCATACCGTAAAGTTGATAAAAAGACTATGAGAGTCTTAAGCGATGTCGCTCACAGTGAATATCTTTCCGCTGATCAAGAGTGGGATTATGTTATTGCTGAAGCTAACATTAACTTAGGCCCTAATGGTGAAATCTTGGATGAACAAGTTATCGCTAGATATAAAGGTGAAAACATCCTAGCTCCTAGAGAAGAAGTTGATTACGTTGACGTCAGTCCTAAACAAATCGTCTCTATTGCTGCTGGATGTATTCCATTCCTCGAAAACGATGATACTACACGTGCTCTTATGGGTGCGAACATGCAACGTCAGGCGTTACCTTTATTAAAACCTACCGCGCCACTCGTGGGCACGGGACTAGAACATCAAATCGCTCGTGATAGTGGTTTAGCCGTTGTCTCTGGCGTTGATGGTAAAGTTATTTATAGCGATTCCCGTAAAATTGTTATTAAAGAAAAAGGCGTTAAAGAACCACATGTCTATGAACTTCAAAAATTTGAACGTTCTAACCAAGGTACATGCATTAACCAAGTTAGTATTGTTAAAACTGGTGATGATGTTACCCGTGGACAAATCATTGCCGATGGTCCTGCAATGCAAAATGGCGATCTTGCCTTAGGTCAAAACGTTACAATCGCTTTCATGACATGGAATGGTTACAACTATGAAGACGCTGTCATCATGTCTGAAAGACTTGTTAAAGATGATGTTTATACATCAATTCATATTGAAAAATATGAACTCGAATGTCGTAGTATTCCAAAATTAGGGGACGAAGAAATTACTGCTGAAATCCCTAATGTTGGACTTGAAGCAAAAGCACACTTAGACGAACGTGGTATTGTTACCATTGGTAGTGAAGTGCGTGAAGGCGACATCCTTGTTGGTAAAGTTACTCCACGTGGTTTAACAGAACCAACCCCTGAAGAAAAATTATTAATGGCTATCTTTGGAAAGAATCCAAAAGAAGGCAAAGATGCTTCACTTCGTGTTCCACATGGTGGTGCCGGTATCGTTCTTGATGTCAAGATTGATAAACGTGAAGGCAGAGATAATGATGCTGAACTTGCAGCAGGCGTTAATGAACGTGTCACAGTCTACGTTGTACAAAAACGTAAGATTAGTGAAGGTGATAAGATGTCTGGTCGTCATGGTAACAAAGGTGTTATTTCTCGTATCTTACCAGTTGAAGATATGCCATTCTTACCAGATGGTACACCAGTTGACATTATGTTAAACCCATTAGGTGTTCCTAGCCGTATGAATATTGGACAGATCTTAGAAGTTCACTTAGGTATGGCACTTAAGAAACTTGGCTATCGTATTGCAACCCCAGTTTTCGATGGAATTACCAATGAAGAAATCTTTGATTTAATGAATAAAGCTGGCATGGATCCAGATGGAAAGACTGTCTTATATGATGGACGTACAGGTGAAAGATTTGATGAAAGAATCACTGTCGGAGTCATGTACATGATTAAGTTAGTCCACATGGTTGATGATAAGTTACACGCTCGTGCAACTGGACCATATAGCTTAGTTACTCAACAACCTCTTGGTGGTAAAGCACAAAATGGTGGTCAGAGATTCGGTGAAATGGAAGTCTGGGCACTTGAAGCTTATGGTGCTGCTCATGTCCTTCAAGAAATTATCACTGTCAAATCTGATGACCGTGTTGGTAGAAGAAAGACTTATGAAGCAATCATTAAAGGTCACGATTTACCAAAAGCAGGTATTCCTGAAGCCTTCAAGGTTTTAGTAAAAGAATTACAAGGTTTAGCGATGAATGTTACCTTACTTGATAACAACAGTGAACCTATTGATATGGATGCGTTAGCAAAAGAAATTCAAAAAGAAGAAAAACGCACCAATGATTCTATCCGTCATTTAGGTGGCGAAGCAGAAGAAATCGGCGTGGATATGGAAGATTTAACGACTATATTCACAAAAGATGAAGAATAATTAGGAGGTAGTAACAATGTTTGACGTAAAGAAACTTAGCGCAATTCAAGTTGGTCTTGCCTCTCCTGATACCATTAGAAGTTGGTCTCATGGTGAAGTTACTAAACCTGAAACAATTAACTACCGTAGCCAAAAGCCTGAAATGGATGGCTTATGCTGCGAAAAGATCTTTGGTCCTAGCAAAGACTATGAATGTCACTGCGGTAAATATAAGAAAATTCGTTATGCCGGTATCACTTGTGAAAAGTGTGGTGTCGAAGTAACTACCAAAGATGTTCGTAGAGATCGTATGGGTCATATTGAACTTGCTTCTCCATGTACTCATATTTGGTATTTAAAAGGTATTCCATCACGTATTGGATTAATTTTAAGTATCTCTCCTAAGGAACTCGAAGAAGTAACTTATTATGCTGCTCATATCTGTTTAAATCCAGGTAGAAGTTCAAAATTAAGTTACAAGATGATCATTAATGAAAAGAATGGTCGTGAAAAATTTATTGAAGCTATTGAAGAAGTTAAAAAATATGGTGAAGAATGGGGCTTAGTGCCAGGCAGTGATGCCGAAGCTCGTAGTAATGAATTATTAGCCTCACTTAATAATCCATACGAAGTATTTGACTTCCAAAGCTGTGCATTATTCTTAAAAGAATTCGCTTTAGCGGAATTCGGTGAAGGTGCTGCAGCAGTTAAAAGACTTCTCCAAGAAGTTGATTTAGATAAAGAAGCGGCAGATATTTCCGCTCGTATTAAAGAAACAAGTGCTGTTCAAAGAGCAAAATACACAAAACAACTCGAAGTTATCGAAGCCTTCAGAAGCTCAAATAATAAACCTGAGTGGATGGTTCTAGATGTTATTCCAGTCATACCACCAGATTTAAGACCTATGCTTCAACTTGATGGTGGAAGATATGCTTCTAGTGACTTAAACGATTTATATCGTCGTGTTATTTCTCGTAACACTCGTTTAAAGAAACTTATCGATATGAATTCACCAACCGTTATCTTGATGAACGAAAAACGTATGCTTCAAGAAGCTGTTGATGCTTTAATCGATAATGGTAGAAGAAATAAACCTGTTACCGGTCCTGGTGGAAGAGCTTTAAAGAGCTTATCCTCTGGCTTAAAAGGTAAACAAGGTAGATTTAGACAAAACCTTTTAGGTAAACGTGTTGACTATAGTGGTCGTAGCGTTATCGCAGTTGGTCCATTCTTAAAGATGTATCAATGCGGTCTTCCACGTGAAATGGCAATTCAATTATTACGTCCATTTATCGCGTGTGAACTCTTAAAACGTAAAGTTGCTACAAGCCATAGACAAGCTGATAAGATTATTGATCGTTATGAAAATGTTGTATTTGATATTATCGAAGAAATCATTTCTAAACACCCAGTACTCCTTAACCGTGCTCCTACACTTCACCGTTTAGGTATTCAAGCATTCCAACCAATCTTAGTTGATGGACGTGCAATCCGTTTACACCCACTTGTTTGTACCGGATTTAACGCTGACTTCGATGGTGACCAGATGGCTGTTCACGTACCACTAAGTAAAGCCGCTCAAGAAGAAGCTCTTCACTTAATGCTCGCAAGTAATAACATTCTTGGTCCTAAAGATGGTAAACCAATCGTTACTCCATCCCAAGACATGGTTTTAGGTAACTACTATTTAACAATGGAAGAAACCAAAGAAGAATTCTTAGCGAAAGCAAAGCAATTTGAAAAAGCTGGGGATTTAGATGAGGCAGAAAGATTTGAAGTTTACGCTGCTAGTGAAGGTAAAGTCTTCCGTCATGTTAATGAAGTTTTATTGGCCTATCAAACAAAACAAATTCACTTACATAACCGTATTGCAATCTTAGGTAGAGCCATCCATAAAGTTGGCTTAACTAAAGAAATGGAAGAAGGATATTTAATTACTTCTGTTGGTAAAATTATTTTCAACCAAATCTTCCCTAATGACTTCCCATATTTAAATGCTGTTAATGCGGATAATCTTGCTGATAACATCCCTTCATATTTCGTACCAAAAGGTACAAATATCAAAGAAATCGTTGCAAAAACCCCATTAATGTCTCCATTTAAGAAGAAAGACTTAGGTAAGATTATTAATGAAATCTTCCAACGTTATGATCGTAAAGGTAATCCAAAAACTAGTGCGGTTCTTGATAAACTTAAAGATCAAGGATTCCGTTATTCAACTGTTGCTGGATTTACTGTTTCTATTACCGATGTTCCTATCGTTAGTGGTAAAGCCGAAATCCTTAAAGATGGCGATGCTAAGGTTGAAGAAATCAATAGCATGTTCAATTATGGTTTATTAACTGATGAAGAAAGACATGAACAAGTCGTTAAGGTTTGGACAAATGTTCTTGATACAGTTAGAACTAGACTTACAAATGAATGGAAACTTAATAATAAGAACCCAATCTACATGATGTCTGATTCCGGTGCTCGTGGTAATATTTCTAACATTACTCAGTTAGCTGGTATGAGAGGCCTTATGGGTAACACTTCTGGTGGTACAATTGAACTTCCAGTTAAGTCATGTTTCCGTGAAGGTATGAGTGTTTCTGAATTCTTTATTGCTACTCACGGCGCTCGTAAAGGTGGTGCTGATACCGCCCTTAAGACAGCTGACTCTGGTTACTTAACAAGAAGATTAGTTGATGTTTCTCAAGATGTTATCGTTAGAGAAATTGACTGCGGAACTGACCATGGTTATGTTGTTAAAGAAATTAGAGATACTGCTAGAAATGCGGTCATTGTTAAATTATATGATCGTTTAGTTGGTAGATATGCTCTTAGAGATGTAGTTGATCCAAAGACTAAAGCAGTCATTGTTGAAGGTAACACTATGATCAACGAAGAAAGCGCTCAAAAGATTATTGATGCTGGTATTACCGAAGTTGAAATCAGAAGCTTATTCACCTGTGAAACTAAAGATGGTGTCTGTGCACACTGTTATGGACGTAACTTAGCTACAGGTAGAGAAGTACAAATTGGTGAAGCTGTCGGTATTATGGCTGCCCAATCCATTGGTGAACCTGGTACTCAATTAACAATGAGAACCTTCCATACTGGTGGTGTTGCTGGTAGCGATATTACTCAAGGTTTACCTCGTGTTCAAGAATTATTCGAAGCACGTAATCCTAAAGGTGAAGCCCTTATCTCTGAAATCAGTGGTAAAGTTACTGCGATTGAAGAAAAAGGTGGCTTCTATAGAGTTACTGTTAAAAACGATCTTGAAGAAAAAACTTATGATACTCCATATGGCGCGAAACTCCGCGTCAGTAAGGGTAGCGTAGTGAAAAATGGTGGTAAGATTACTGAAGGCGCAATTTCACCTAAGAAATTACTCGAATTTAGTGATGTTACTGAAGTTGAACGTTACATCTTAAAAGAAGTTCAAAAAGTTTATAGTTTACAAGATATCGGTATTTCCGATAAGCATATCGAAGTTATTGTTAGACAAATGCTTAAGAAAGTATTTATCATCGATGCTGGCGATACCGACTTATTAGCGGGTACCCGCGCTAGCATTAATGTTGTAACAGCGAAGAATAACGAAGCCATTGTTAATGGCAAACGTCCAGCGGTGTTCCAACCATTAATCTTAGGTATCACTAAAGCTGCTCTTGAAACTGATTCCTTCTTATCAGCAGCTTCCTTCCAAGAAACAACTCGTGTATTAACCGATGCCGCTATTAAAGGTAAAATCGATTACTTACACGGTTTAAAAGAAAACGTCATTACTGGTCACTTAATTCCAGCAGGACGTGGCTTAATGGATGAGGCTGAAGCAGAAAGAATCATTGATGAATTTACCGTTGAAGGTACAATGGATGTCGTTAAAGATAGATACGTTGAAGACCATGAACGTGCAATCAATGAAATTAAGCAAAAAATCGAACACAAAAACTAATTAACTTAGTTAATAAGCACCCAGCAAAATGGGTGCTTTTGTTTTATAAAAACACTCAATGTGTTATTATGGTAAAGATAAAAGGATAATAATTAATTATGTCAATGAGAAACCATGCAATATTTTGGAACTACTTAATGATGATTTTGGGCTCACTAGCGGGTTTATTATTTGTTTTAGTAGGAATAGTTGATATGGCTCAAGCTGATGCCGTAGCAAGTAAAATTAGTGGCGCGACTGCTAAAGATGTAGTGCTTGCATGCACCGTATTTATTTGCTGTGGCTCATTAGCTGTAATAATTAATCTTACCGTAGCCTTTCTTTCGGCTTATTACATTAAAACTGCCAAAGTAAGAAAGCCATTAATTATTATGGGAATACTTTCGTTAATATTTAATATGATCGTTCCGGGGATATTGATGTTATGTATCAAACAACAAGAACTAGATGAACCATATACACCTTATGTTCCAAAGAAGAAATAGTAAGAAGGATAAATTATTATGAATAGACAAAAAATTATCAGTTTAGGTTTAATAAGTGCATTTATATTTGGTTCAGCTTTTTCTACGTTATTTTCGTTAAAAAAAGATATTATCGTTCATGATCAAATTTATATAGCTCAAGAAATTCAAAATAGATTAGATGAATATCAAGAAAAATATTTAATTAACGATCCTATCTTTAAAGAACAAATCACATCAAAGGCAATTTTTGAAGTAGGTAATTACGCGAAAAAATTATATGAAGAAAAAGAGATATCTTCTTATCAAATAAATAAGGAAAGTGTTGTAATTACTAATAAATGTGGGCTTATTGCAGCTTTTTCCCCTGTTATTAGTGGTACCTATAGTGGTGATAAAATCGTTTTAAATTACACAAAAGTATTACCAAATATGATGATTTATAATGAGGCAAAAGATGTGGTGGAAGGAAGGCAACCTCTTCCAGAAGGATTTCATAATGACGCTGAACTTATGCCTTCAGTATGTAAAGACCTCGCGAATGAATTCACCCATGTAAACTATGATGAAAAAGATTTTGTTAAAGCAGTTCCTTTATCAAAAGAATTTTTACAATCATTAGGACCAAATCAATTAGTGATGTTACTTGGACATGGAACTTATGTTGAAGGATATCATTCTACCTTAAATACTGGTCGACAATTTTCTTGGGAAGATTATCAAAACGATCCTACTTATAGGGAGGATGTCCGCAATGGATTAATCGTGGATACTCCTGGGGGAGAAGCTTTCACAACAAGATATATTGAAAAATATGTTGGTGACCTCACTAATACTTTTATCTATTTTGGTGAATGTGAAAGTGCGAAAGATAATGCGCTCGCTAATTGTTTCTTAGCTAAAGGAGCGGCTGCGTTAGTGGCAAACACTCAAGCTATTTCTATGCGTTATGGCGACTTAATGCAATATACAACTGTTAAAAACCTTACTACCAAAAAAGATGATGGAAGTTACCATACTATTAAAGAAGCACTTCAAATTGCTAAAGATAAATACGGAGAATGTGACCCTGATGGGCTTCATTCAACCCCTACTTTATTTGGAAATGAAAATTATTCTTTAGATTCCACAATTAAAGCGCCTTTATATCATGAAAACTATGAATATACAGGTGAAGAAATTACATTCGTTAAGCCTGGAGTTGGCTTTCACGTTAAAGATGAAGCAACTAATAAAGGAATAGATGCTGGATTATATGAATTTGAAATCGTTTTAGAAGATGGATATAAGTGGCCAAATGATGAAGATCCGGATGTAATTGATGTATTTGTTAATATCACCAAGAAAAGAGTTCATTTAGAAGATTTAGGTATTTTACCAGTAGCGTTAACAGATTTAGAGACAGACGGAGAACCTGTTAATTTATTTAAACCAGGTGAAACTGATATTGGAAAATTTACCTATGCTTTAGAAGAAAACGGTCAATATATATTTGAAGAAGAGATACCTTCAGTTAACAAACCTGGCACATATAATATAGCGTGGTTATTTGAAGGAGATAAAAATCACGCTGACTTAGGCGATTATCAGCATGGTTTTCAATATACGGTAGTTGTTAAACAAAAAGAAACCCCTATTCCTATAACTCCAACAAATAATGGTTTACCAGCTTGGGGTATTGCACTTATTTGTGTCGGTGGTGGACTTCTTTTGGTGGGCGCAATTCTTTATGTGAGATTCAAAAGAAAAGATAAATAAGGAGTGAAGTTATGCCGGTATCAATTAGTTTAGGAAAACAGAATTCATTAAAAAGTATAATAATCATTTCTTTAGTGCTTATTCTATTTGGCGTTTTACTAATTACTTTTAATGCAACATCACTAAATAAAAGCCGCAACTGGGTGGAGACTACTGCTCAAATAACAGAAATTAGAACAATATCAAGTGGCTCATCTACAACACATGAAGTAAAAGTAAAGTATACATTTAATGATGTTAAATACGAAAACATGATACTCGACTATTACGATTCATCAATGCAACCACAACAAATTATTCCTATTAAAGTAAATCCAAGTAATCCAACACAATTTATGTATGCGAATATGTCTACATTTACAGGTTTATTTATTGGTGGAGGGTGTATGATTGGAGTCGGTGTACTTATTCCGACCGTTTCTATTTACTTACGAGTGAAAAAGAAGAAAAAAGCCAATTCTGCATTAGTAGAAGAAAAAACTAGTGATGAAAATATAGAAGAAGTCACTCCAGCAAAAAAAGAACAAACATTTTTAAAACATAAAGACGAATAGTTAATATTAAAATATTAATACTTAAGAAAGGGTTTTCTTTTTCTGGAAACCTTTTCTTTTTTATTTATATTTTTATGAAAAATTAATTTTTTACCCCTATTTATAAATATGGGGGAATTATTGATTTCCTCATTAGGAGGCATGGCGTCATGACCCATGAAAGCCCTCTTGCAGAAAGGTATGAAACTTTTTGGAAGTTATCTTCCTAATGGTGTTAGTTATTTGTATCACTTTTGTAGCTTTACATAAGCGGTAAAAAAAGGGAAACATCTCTGGTTATCAAGATGTTCTCCCAACAGACACCATTATGATAACCACTTCACCCTCCTAAATGCAAGAGGGAGCTCCTCATTAGATTCAAAACATTTTCCAAACATTTTTCTATTAACATCAGTTATATATAATGTAAGGAGAGATATGACAAAATTACCCAACAATGTTGTAAAGTACTTCTTTTTAAAAGATGAAACAGCTGTAAAAGATGTCTATAACGCTACTTATCGCCTTTTGTTCCATATCGCTAATTCTATATTAACTAATAAAGAAGATAGCGAAGATGTTGTTAGTAAAACCTATCAGGATATGCTAAGAAAAGAAGAACCTTTCAAGGGTACGTATAGGGAATTTGTAAATTACCTATGTGAATGTGTACGTAACAACGCACTTACAGAGGTAAAGAAAATAAATAGAATGGCTAATGTTACTATAGATGATAATATGGCCTCTACAAATGATAAGTATATTTCACCTATGTTGGAGGCGATACGTCAGCTAATAAATAAAGAACAGTATGATGTATTCTTTTATCATGCATACTACGATCTTTCTTTTAAAGATATTGCAATGATAATAAATAAAACCCCTGCAAGATGTCGTGGTATCTATTTCGAAACGAAAAAAATCCTTTCCTTACATAAGGAGGTATTTTGATGAAAAAGAAATTATTTAGTGAATATGAAAAAGAAAATAAAATTCCTGAATTTGATCGAACTATTTTAAGTGATGATTTAGTTAATAGTGGTTATGAGGTAAAGAAAGTTAAGCTTGCTAGACATAAAAAAGCGAAAAAAGGTCTAATTATTTCGCTGTCAACTTTTCTAGCTATATTCTTTATTGCTCCAGCGGCATTTGTAATAGCTATTGGACTTCATAAAACAAGTCACAATTCCGTAATTCGAAAAGAGTTTAACTTAGCGGAAAGAATAGAAGCGGACACTAATTCATTTAAAAGACTTAATACAGTTACATATCCAAATGGTAATAAACATAATAATTCAATTAGTCTTGAATATGTTAATGCAATAAATAAATTCGCAGATAACATATATAACTTAGGTAGGGAAAAGAATAATTTTGGTTTTTCTCCATTATCTTTATATTTCCATTTTGATATTTTATCTTCGCTGGCGGATTCTTCTTTTGAAAGTGCATTTGATGAACTATTATCCGCAAATAAAAATCTTAGAAATAATTCATATGTTAATGCATATAAAAATAACTTTTTTACAAGAGATGATAATGGTATGTATATATATAATGGTTTCTTTTTAGATGATTCATATACATTAAAAAGCGAATATTTAACAGAGTTAACTAATCAATACGTAGAAGCATTTAACCTTGATTTAAGCAAGGAAGAAGATGTTAATAAAATGATTAATTGGCAAATTGAACATTCCCCATTTTCTTCTTTTGATAAACGCGAACTTGCTCTTGATGAAGATAGTGCGTTCGTCTTATTTACCAATCAATATTTCTCTAATCACTGGGGAACTATTTTTGATAGTAAAGATTCATACATTGATAACTTTACTGATATCAATGGAATATCGCATAGTGTTACTTATTTAAAACATGTTATCAGTACCGATTATTATATTAGCGATAAATACATATCCTTATTTGATTCATATTCATATCAAGATGGATATTCTATTCAATACATATCTCCAATTAATGAATCAGATAG
>JAZLFA010000068.1:0-14333 GCA_045615545.1 Bacilli bacterium
AGATTGTTAAGCCTTCCTAATTAACAAATACAATCTAACCGTAGGAACTACGGGGATAGCCTACTTACTGGCTAGAATACTAGCCTTGCCTAGGAATCTCCCATCTTCAAATCACTTGTGATTAAGTGGGAGTAGTTCAAATGGACAATATTCTGTATTTTTGCAATAGGTTGCAGTTGTATCTAATACAAAGATTTACTTATTCAAACAAAATATTGAAATACTTTGCAACAAACAAATGAAATAAAAAACAACAAATTATTGAAACGTTGTATTTTTATAATATAATATTATCGAGGTTGAATTATGGAATATAAGAATAGAGTAACTGATAATATATTACAAAAAAAATTAAAGACATTCGGTGGTGTTTTAATAGTTGGCCCAAAAGGTTGTGGAAAAACTACATCCGCAAAGCAATTTGCAAAAAGTATAATTGAGTTTCAAGATGAATCTAAAAGAGATCAATTATTAATTACTGCTAATACTGCTCCAACAAAATTATTGATTGGAGAAAAGCCAAGATTGTTTGATGAGTGGCAAGACGCTCCTAAAATTTGGGGAGCAATTCGAAAATCAATTGATGATGAACAAAAAACTGGACTTTATATTTTAACCGGATCAACTTCTAAAAGTGTTGATACACCTCATACAGGTACTATGAGAATAAGTACAATGATGATGTATCCAATGAGTTTATTCGAAACAAATGAATCAAATGGAGAAATATCATTAGAGAATTTGTTTAATAATCCCAATGATTATAATGGATGTATTTCATCTCTAAATATTGATGGATTAATTAATGCAATATGTAGGGGCGGTTGGCCATCTTGCTTTATGGTAAATGATTTAAAAAATAAATATGATGTAGTAGAAGATTTGGTTTATCAAACTTGTAACGTTGATATTTCTCATATTGATGGTGTAAAAAGAAATCCAAAAACCGCTAGAGCAATTTTAAAATCATATTCAAGAAATATTTGTACATTATCTGATTATAAAAGTATTTATAAAGATGTTAGTGAATCAAATGAAATTTCTGATAGAACATTCTATGATTATATAAATAAATTTGAACAACTTTATATTATTGATGATATTGAAGCTTGGTGTCCTGCTATAAGGTCAAAAACTGCTATCAGATCTAGTAAAAAAAGAAATCTAATAGATCCTTCAATTGCAGTTGCATCTTTGGGATTGAATCCTGAATACTTTAATACAGACTTTAAAACGTTGGGTTTTTTGTTTGAGTCATTAGTTATAAGAGATTTAAAAATATATTCCTCAAAAATAGGAGGAGAAATCTCTTATTATCATGATAGATATGGCCTTGAAGCAGATGCTGTATTACATTTAAAAGATGGTAGATATGCTTTGATTGAAATAAAACTTGGCCAAAATGGTGTCGATGAAGGTGCGAAACATCTTTGTGAAATTGAAAGATTAATAAATGAACATAATATAAATGAAACACAAGTACCAATTAGACTTCCTGATTTAAAAATCGTTATTACTGGTACAGAATATGGATATAAAAGAGAAGATGGAGTATTTGTTATTCCAATTGGCTGCTTGAAGGACTAAATATGGAAAAATGGGATGCTTTTGATAAAAGCTTTAATAAAATAGAAAATTTTACATTAATAAGAGGAGAACTTATCCCTAATGGCGTTTATCATCTTGTATGTGATATAGCTGTAAATCATATTGATGGAACTTACTTATTAATGCAAAGAAGTCAAAATAAACATTTTGGTGGTATGTGGGAACTTACCGCAGGTGGATCTGCAATTCAAGGTGAATCTCTATTAGAATGTGCAATAAGAGAACTTAAAGAAGAAACTGGAATAATAGAAAGAGAATTAAAGGAAATTGGAAGAGTTGTTTCAAATGAAAATCACTCAATATATGTTGAGTTTCTTTGTGTAACAAATATTGATAAAAACAGCATCACCCTTCAAGAAGGAGAAACTCAAGCCTTTAAATGGGTTAATAAAGAAGAATTATTGAAAATGAATTCAAATATTCTTGTCACAACAAGAATGCAGTCATTTTTGAAAGACCTTTATAAATAATCATGTATCATTTCGGTATCATTGATAAAAAAAGCGTGTTATTAGCAAAAAATAAAGACAGGTTGGTTACACAAGTCTGATACAAAAATCAGGCTTTTATTAATAAAAATGTTGTCAAAACGGGAACATATGTATAAACATAGTCTTTAGAAAAATATATAATTACGATATTTATATCTAGATGTAATTATTTCAGTTAGCTATAGAGTTAAAGAAGAGGAAATTGCACTTCCTTTTAACGATAAAATTGTTGGCTGTAGCGTTTAATAATTAAGATATAACGATTTTAGTTTTAATTAAGTATTGAATCTTTTGTCTAACTTGTTTAATATAATTAAGCGACTTAGTTGCCGACTTAGCTCAATCTGGTAGAGCAACTGAATCGTAATCAGTAGGTTGCAGGTTCAATTCCTGTAGTCGGCACCAATCCCATGGATATTTAGCTCAGCTGGGAGAGCATCTGTTTGACGTACAGAAGGTCGGGGGTTCGATCCCCTCAGTATCCACCATTTAAAAATATAGGCCACATTGTGGCCTTTTAATTTACTTTAGTTGATATGTTGCCCCATCTTTATATATTGTGGTCTCGAAATATGCTTTTACGAGATTTTCCATTTTTAGTATATCGTCTTTTCCAACAGTTTCGATAGCGCTGTGCATTCCTAATTGGGCTAAACCAATATCACAACTATTTATTCCTAGGTGAGTGGATAGTGGAAGGCCAATTGTTCCACCGCAGCGAACATCACTGTTATTGTAATAATCTTGATATTCAATATTGTTATTTTTACAAATAGCTTTAATAATGCTACTGCTCACCCCGTCAGTGGAGTAGTTGACGTGGTGTTTGATGACAACACCCTTATTTAGAAATACCTTTTGATCTACATCACTTTTTCCTAAATAAGCTGGGTGAGCAGCGTGTCCGTTGTCTATAGATAAGAGGAATCCGTTTTCAATTGCGGAGAAATAATCCTCTTCAGTTTTGCCTAATGATGAATTTATTTTACGTAAAACATTTTGAATAAAAATTGACTCAGCACCTTGTTTTGTTTCAGAACCAATTTCTTCGTTATCAGATGCAAAAACAATAGCAATTCCCTTATTATTTGCTTTAATTAGACCGTTAATTGAGGAATACACACTTGTTAGATTATCAATTCTAGGTGACACTAAAAATTCTTTTTTGATTCCTGAGTAAGAAGGTTGGATATCTGATACACAATATAAATCTGCATCTAATATTTCGGCCTCTGGATAGATTGTTTTATATAAATCATCACAATCACCAAGTAGTGGTAACATATCGTTTTGTACGCTTAATGATAATTCTTTATTAGCGGTTGGGTTGTGGTGAATACATAAGCTTGGAATATTTACATTAAAATCTGTTGCTATAATTCTACTTTCAATGTAATCATCCTTTTTAATAAGAACTCTGCCTGCTATTTTTAAAGGTATATCTAACATTGAATATAATAATAAGCCTCCATACATTTCAACATTGATTCGTTTGCCTTCAGGTGAACTTAATAATGAATTTCCTTTAATATGTAGGCTTGGTGAATCTGTATGGCTACCAGCTATATTAAATGTATATGATGTTAAATCTCCAACTTTAAAAGCAACGAATGCACTTTGATTCATTTGGATGTAATATTTTCCAAATTTTCTTAACGTCCATTTTTTCGATAAATCAAGTTCTACAAAACCGTTTTTCTCTAATATGGAAATTGCGTTAACAGTTGAGTGATATGCAGTATATGATTTTGCTAAAAATTCTTCGATTGAATTTATATCTGAATTTGAGAACAAAGTATTGCTTATTAATTCATTAGGATCAGCGTGTAAAATGAAGGCTAATTTATCTAATAATTTGCCACTTGGATTACGTCCTGATGTTTCATAAGTAGCATATGCTTGCTGGGTAATTCCAAGCTTTTCTGCTACCTCTTTTTGGGTTAAATTTGCTAATTTCCTGTATTCTTTAATCTTATTCATATACAAATTATCCTTATTACAAAATACTTGTCTATTACAAATATACAATAAAAACGCTAAATTATCAATATGTTAAACATTGTAAACATTATGAAAATATGTTGTGAAAATTTGTAAATGGTTGTTTTACAGGTATTTGTTTGAGTAAGAAAGTTGTAAAAAATGTGCATCTTATTATGAGAAAAAATATTTATGATGTATAATGTTTTTGCTGCATTGGTAGTTCAATGGTAGAACGTCAGCTTCCCAAGCTGAATACGCGGGTTCGATTCCCGTTCAGTGCTCCATTTTTATGACAAAAAAAGTATATAATATTTCCGGTTTTGATTGTCCTAATTGTGCTGCAAAAACTGAGGCACATTTAGCATCCCAAGAAGATGTTGAATATGTGCATATAGATTTTTCCGCCAATAAGCTTTTTATTACTTATTTAGGTGAGCCTTGGAAAAAAGAAAAATTAGTAAAGGTAATCGCGGAAGTTGAATCGGATCCATTAAATATCAGCGAAGAAAAACAGAGTCACGATAAAGTCTCCATTTTTACAATGAACATGAAAGTTATGGTTGTTCGTATTATTTTTGCTATTGCCATGATTATTGTATGTATGTTTGGACTTGCTAGAAGTGAGTTTAATTGGCTTAGGTTTGGATTATATTGTGGCACCGTAGTTGTTATTGGTTACGATATTTTCTATAAAGTCTTTAATCATATAAAAAATAGAGTAAGTATATTAGATCATCATTTATTAATAAGTATAGCGGCGCTTGGTTCACTTTGCATTGCGTTAATTGACTTAGTTAATGGAGAAAACCCAATTCATAACAATATTGCATTAGATGATACGATTGAAGCGGTAATGGTTATTACGTTATTTCAAATTGGATCAATTATTGAAAATATTGCAACTAATAAGTCAAAAGCGGCAATTATGTCCGCTGTTGAATTAAGAGTTGATACAGCAAATTTGTTAGAAAATGACACAATTAAAATAGTTAAACCAGAAGAATTAAAAATTGGTGATAAAATTATTATAAAAACCGGCGAATTAATTCCTGTTGATGGTGTGGTTATTGATGGGGATGCTTATATCGATACTTCTTCTTTAACTGGAGAGTATGTTCCTATACACGCAAGCAAAGATAGTGAAATCTATAGTGGTTGTTTAGTGAAAGAAGGAAACGTGACTGTTTCTGTTAAAAAGCTATATGCAGATTCGACAGTAAATAAGATAATAGAATTAATTCAAAATAGTGGTGAAAAGAAATCTAAAGCAGACGAATTTATTGCGAAATTTGCAAAGATTTACACGCCAATTGTAGTTGTTTTAGCAATTTTAGTATTTGTTATAGGTGGACTTGTTGCAATGTTTAATAAGGTTCCAAATGCTTGGCTAACTTGGCTACATACTGGACTTGAAATATTAGTTATTGGCTGCCCATGTGCGATAGTTATTTCTGTTCCTTTAGCTTACTTCTCTGCTATTGGTTTATCTAGCAAACATGGTATTGTGGTTAAAGGTGGAAATTACATTGATAAATTAGCAGAAATTGGCAAATTAATCACTGATAAAACAGGAACATTAACTCATGGATCATTTAGTATTCAAAAATTAGAGAATATTGATATAGATAAAGAAGAGTTTATGTCTTATTTAGTTTCATTAGAATATTTATCATCTCATCCAATTGGAAAAGCTATTTGTCATGACTATAAATTAAAGAAAAAGAAATCAGTGAAATTATTTAAAGAAATTGCTGGCGTTGGCTGCTATGGAATAATTGATGGTAAGCAAGTTATAGCCGGAAATTTAAAGATGATGGAAGAAAATCACATTAGTTTAGAAGCTAGTAAAGAAAGCGGCTCAATTGTGTATGTTGCAATTGATAACAAATATGTTGGTTATGTTTTATTAGCGGATACAATAAAAGAAGATGCTCAACCTATGGTTGATTTATTACATGGTATTGGAGTTGAAATTATATTACTTACAGGTGATAAAGAAGAAAATGCACGCGACATATGTAATAAACTAGGAATTGATAGATGGCATAGTGAACTAATGCCTAATATGAAAACTGAAATATTGGAAAAAGAAATGTCTGATTACCAAAAAACTGTCGCATTTATTGGCGATGGAATAAATGATGCTCCAAGTATTATTCGTAGTGATGTTGGAATTGCTATGGGCGGTATTGGTAGTGATATTGCTGTTTCGAATGCTGATGTCATTATCATGAATGACGATCCTGCAAAAGTGTATGATGCGATTACTATAGCGAAAAAAGGAAGAAGAACATCTTTGTTTAATATTGTGTTTGCTTTATTAATTAAGATTGTTGTCTTTGTTCTAGCCCTTATTTATCACGATCAAGACTTTATGATGTATGTTGCCGTATTAGCGGATACAGGATTAACTGTCTTATTAGTGCTTAATTCACTTCTTCTTTTATATCGACCAGTTAGGCGGAAAGTGCGATAATATCATTATGCGCCCATAATTCAACTGGATAGAATGTCAGACTTCGAATCTGAAAGTTGTGGGTTCGAGTCCTACTGGGCGCGCCAAAAACATCAATTAGTAGTTAACATAGTTAACTATTTTTTATTTTTTAGCAAACGACCTACAAGATACCCTACAAGATACCCTACAAGATAATGTTGAAATATTAACACTAAATGATATAATATTGTTATGGAAAAATATATACCACCATTTGTAATAACAAATGAAATGCTAGAATATATCTCTTCTATCATGGAAAAGATCGGAAGCATCTCTTCTTTTAACAATCTTTCTAAGTTTCCAATGCTAAGAAAGCAAAACAGAATTAAATCGATTCAATCGAGCTGTGCTATTGAAGCGAATTCGTTATCTTTAGGGCAAGTTGAAGATGTAATTAATGGTCATAAGGTAATTGGGCCACAGAAAGACATTTTTGAGATAAATAATGCCATTAAGGCGTATGATATGGCGTTTGATAAAAACCCATTTTCTGAAGTCGATTTAAAATCCGTTCATTTTGTGATGACAAAAGACGTTGTTAAAACTCCTGGAAAATATAGAACAGGTGGCGAAGGTGTAGTTGATGGAAATGGAAATGTAATTTTCATTGCACCTCCAGGGAATGTCGTTTCGGAATTAATGACTAATTTATTCCTTTGGAGTAAAGAAAATTTCAATGTTATAAATACTTTAATTTTGTCTTCCGTTTTTCATTATGAATTTGTTTTCATCCATCCGTTCGGAGATGGAAACGGAAGAATGGCTAGATTGTGGCAGAATTTAATTTTAAGTAAATGGAAACCAATATTTGAATATATTCCTGTTGAATCATTAATTAAGAAAAATCAGACTGAGTATTACGATGCTATAGCGCAATCGAATAAAAATGGTGAGTCTACAGTCTTTATAACATTTATGCTAAAAATGATTGATTTATCAATTACTGATTTAATTTTAGATATATCTTTAACAATAAATAACGCCAATGTTTATTTAAATAAATTATTGAAAGTTCTTGTCAAAAATAAATGGTATACAAGCAAAGAAATACAAAGATTATTAAATTTATCTGACCGAGCAAACTTTAGAAAAAATTATTTAAATCCTGCGATTAAACTTGGATTAATTGAAATAGAATTTCCAAACAAACCTACAACCAAGGTTCAAAGATATAGAAAAAAATGAAAACAAGATTTTAATTATTAATTATAAAATAATTATTTTTATGTTACTCTTAAGAGTAAATATTCTTCTTCTGTTAAAGACTTAACTAAAATAACCTTGAATTAATTCAAACTCTAATTGTTTTGATGACTCATATTGTTCCTTGGTTTATAGCCAAGGATAATTTAAATTTTTATTAAGCAAATTTTTCTGCCGTTTCTATAGCGATTTCAACCATTTCCATTACGCCAGTTTGTCTTTCTTCTGGGGTAAGAATGGTTGATTCGTGGAAGGAATCAGAAACAGTTAAGATACATAATGCTTTTTTGCCTAATCTAGCAGCGTTGCAATATAATGCATAGCTTTCCATTTCAACTGCTAAAACACCCATCTTTTCCCATTTCTTCCAATCTTCAACATCATCGTTATAAAAGACATCAGCACTTAATACGTTACCAGCATATACTTTCTTGTTTAGTTTTCTTGCTTCGGCATACGCGACGTTAGCGGCAACAAAGTCTGCTCCAGCTGAGAATGTACCGTTGAGATTATATTGACTTGCCCAGTTACTATCAGTAGAAGCAGTGGAGGCAACAATAATATCTTTTACTTTAATATGTTTTTGGTATGAACCACATGTACCTACACGAATAACTAATTCGACATCATAGAATTTAAATAATTCATATGAATATATACCAATTGATGGTTGACCCATTCCAGAGGCCATAACAGAGATTCTTTTTCCGCGAGGAGATTTACCTGTATAACAGATAATACCTCTAACATCAGAAACTTCTTTAACATCTCTTAAAAATTGATCAGCAATTAGTTTTGCTCTTTTAGGATCGCCCGGCATTAAAACAACCTTTGCGATATCACCTTTTTCGGCATTGATATGTGGTGTTCCCATAATTAAACTCCTTAAATTATCTAACTAATATTTTACTTTGTTAACTTTTTTACCTCAATAGGTAATTGAGTTGTCATATTAATCTAACAAGTATAAAGTATAGTTATGAATAGAGAAACTAAACGATTAAAAATCACTTCATCACATATCAAAATCATTGAAACAGTGTCATATTTAAATGAACGCCATTTTTATCCTCTTCCTGAAGGAATAGGCAAAATTTTAAAAGGCGCAAAAGATGATGAAACAATGCAATTTGTTTCCTGTCCAACATACGGAACATTAATCTCTTTTCCTAGCAAGAAAATTTGTCGATATGTTTTGATGTTACAAAGATATCTTTATCTTGATAAAATCTATGATAGTAAAACGAATAAATTATATTTAAGAACAACTGATTTAGGTGAGTCCACCTTATTCGATTATAAAAAGAAAAACAAACGTAATTTCACTAAACGTAAAACAAAAGAAAAAATTACGATTGTGCATATTTAATTTTTGATTAAATAAAATTGTTTTTTGCTTATTAGTGGGTTAAAATAATTAATTAGCAAGGAGGATATGTAAATGAAATTTATTTGGGATGCAGAAGGAATGGCGATAGGTAATATTATTTTAGATGCCGTTATTCTTGCAGTTGCCTTTGGCTTATTACTTACTCTTTTCCTTGTTGTTGTTAGAAGAAAAGCTCCATTAATTTTATTAATTGGCTCATACGCTGTTTTGGTTTTAGGGTTCATTTGTAATTCCTTTGCTACTTTACTTGTTGGTGGCTTTGCTGTATTAATTGTTGTGATCATTTCGTTATTTATTAATATTGGTGACTTACGTAAATTTATTGCTAACCCATTTAAACGTACTGGTGCGAAAGCAGGTACAGTTAAGATTGAAAAAGTATTTGATCGTAAAACAACATATAAAATTATCGAACAAACTGTTATTGCATTATCTAAGGATAGAATTGGTGCGTTAATGACATTTGAAAAAAATACCTCATTAGCTGACATCATTAAAAACGGTGTTCCAGTTCACGCTCCATTAACAGCGGAGTTACTATGCACAATATTCTATCCAGGCACGCGTTTACATGATGGTGCTGTTGTTATTCATAATAACGAAATTATTGCCGCTAGTGTTTTCTTTACTCCAACTACTAAAGCATTCGCTGGAAAATATGGTTCTAGACATAGAGCGGCTATTGGTATCAGTGAAATATGTGATGCCGTTACTGTTGTAGTAAGTGAAGAAACTGGTAGAATTTCCTTTGCGGTTAATGGCCAACTTGAAAGTGTTGATCAAACCAACTTCTTAAGAGTATTTGAAAATTATATGGATGGAACTAACGAAGATTAGTTTCCCATTAGTTAAATAATTAATAAAATGTCCTATATATTAGGGCATTTTTTTGTTATTATGTTAGTCGAAATGATATATCTAACAACTCCTCAGCTAGCATTTTGTATTGTGGTACCAATCATCATTGTTATCATTTTAGGATTAGTTTTATTTTTCCCACTATATAAAAGATATATCGCTAATAACTTTAAGATGCATTGTTATCACAAGATTCATCAAATTGCACAAATTAAAGATTATTATTTAATTAACAATTTTACTTTTAAATCAGATGACATTAATACAACTGTTATTGATCACCTTTTATTTGGTAATAAATATATTTATGTTATCCAAGATCAATATATTGAAGGTGATTTAACTGGTAAAGACACTGATAGTGATTTAGTGGTTATTAATAAAAACGGTTCCAAGAATTATGTGGGTGGAAACCCATATATTTCTTCAAATGCGTTGCTTAGAAAATTATCGGCTTCTACAACTATATCAACTGAATTAATGATTAGTATTACATTAGTGAATGATGATTGTAAAATTAATATTCTTTCTAACTCGAAACAATTTTTTGTTGTTCAAAGAAAGAAATTGACTAAACTTATAAGTATTGTTGAAAATAGAAATGTTGGAAACATTAATCAAGAAAATCTCGCAAAAGCGGTAAAGATTATTGCAGATGGTAATCTAAAAGATAAATAAAAAAATGGCCTAGGCCATTATTAATCATCTGGAGCAGACGACGGGAATCGGACCCGCATAACTACCTTGGCAAGGTAGTGTTCTACCACTGAACTACGTCTGCAGTTAAGTGCCTAATTATTATAGCAAAGTAAGTAAAAGTTGCAATACTTAAATTGGAGGAATTAAAAATGATTACAGACAAAGAGCTTGCGGAATTAATATTTCCGGATGTGAAAGACACTGTTGAAGATTTAGAAAAGCGTTATCCACCACGTAATTTACCTACTGGGGCAGAGGTAACTAGATTTGCTCCTAGTCCAACAGGATTTTTACATACTGGTTCCTTATTTACTTCAATGATTTGCCATAAAGTCGCTAATCAAAGTAATGGTGTATTTTATGTGCGTTTAGAGGACACTGATACCAAAAGAGAAATCGAAGGTAGTGGTGTGCAACTTTTATCTCAACTAAAGAAATTTAATGTTTATCCTCACGAAGGATATATGGGTGACCATGAAGAAGGTAATTACGGACCATATCAACAAAGCCATCGTGCTGAGATATATAAAACATGTATTAAATATCTTCTTTCCATTGGTAGAGCGTATCCATGTTTTTGTTCCAGTGAAGAATTAGATAAGATTCGTTCAATCCAAGAAGGGGCTAAACTTATCCCTGGATATTATGGACAATTCGCTAAATGCCGCTTTTTAACTAACGATGAAAGAGCGGAAAGAATTAAAGCGGGAGAGCCATTTGTTATTAGATTTAAATCTAATGGTAACCATATTAGAAAAATTAAAGTAACTGATTTAGTACATGGTAACTTTGAAATCGCTCAAAACGATCAAGATATCGTTATTTATAAAAGTGACGGACTTCCTACTTATCACTTCGCTCACTGTGTTGATGATCACTTTATGAGAACAACTACAGTTATTAGAGGAGAAGAATGGATTGCTTCTTTACCAATTCATGTAGAATTATTTGATGCGATGGGTTGGAAAGCACCTAACTACGCTCATTTACCAGTTATTATGAAACTTGATGAACAAGGTCATAAACGTAAATTATCCAAACGTTTAGATAATGAAGCAGCAGTTAGCTATTTCTTAAAAGATGGTTTACCAACTGAAGCATTAATCATGTATCTAATGACTATTGCAAATTCAAACTTTGAAGAATGGATATTACAAAATAAGTTTGAACATATGGAAGAATTTAAATTCTCCTTTAATAAAATGTCCCTTGAAGGAGCGTTATTTGATATTGGTAAATTAACATTCTTCTCTCGCGAGATACTCGCTAAAAAAGATAAAGAGACATTCTTTAACATGGCATATGAATATGCAAAAGAATATGATGAATCATTATTAAAATTAATTGAAAGTGATCCAGATTATTTTAAAGCTATTATTAATATCGAAAGAGAAAAAGATAATCCTCGTAAAGACTATGATAAATTCTCTACTCTCGAAGAAATGATTAGTTTCTTTTATCACGATAAATACTTAAAATTAGTAGCAACTCTCCCATTATTTAATGAAAAATTCACTCATGATCAATTAAAAGAATTGTTATTAAAAGTGAAGAGTGATTTATCTTTAGAGCAAGATGAACAATCATGGTTTAACAATATGAAAGAAATTGGTGAATCATTAGGATACGCTCCTAGTGGAAAGATATATAAAGCGGAACCAGATAAATACATTGGAAGTGTATCTGATGTCGCAGAGATTTTAAGATTAACATTAACTGGTAGAAAGAATACACCTAATCTTTATTGGGTTATGAAAGTACTTTCTAAAGAAGAATGTAATTTTAGAATAGATTATATTATCTCTTTACTATAATATATTAAAGGGTTTATATTAACCCTACTTGGCCGCATGGAGAAGTGGCTTAACTCATATCCCTCTCAAGGATACATTCATGGGTTCGAATCCCATTGCGGTCACCATTTAAAAGATTAAGAGATGATACGTACTGTATCGTCTTTTTTTGTTAAAAACATATACAAAACAACACCTTTTATATGTTTACTAAGTAGTGGAAGTATCATTTCTTATATTTTCTTTAACATTGTATTCTAAAAACTATAGTTCGTGTCAGCGGTCAACCTGACCGGTATTCAAATCTCGCTATGCTTACCTTAATTCAATCGAAAATGAAAAACCTTCTGGGATTTATTATCCTAGAAGGTCTTTTTTTATATCTATTTTTATCTATTTATAATTACTCCAAAGTTCAATGTAAATTTTGTCTTTCTTACCATATATTCAACTTTTGAATTAAAGATTGATTTTGATTTTAATGACACATTAGTAACATTGTCATTGCCTATTATAAACCATATTTGATCTTTGCTTTTAACAATAACTCTTGAGAGTATATCTCTAAAATTCAAATCTTCGATTGATTCTAGTTTTGATGGTAGTTTTCTAATAAGACTTATTATTTTAGAAGCTCTATTTTCAGCTGAATCTGAAATTAAAAGCTCAGTTTGCATTTTCATTTTTAATTGAGTTTTTTCAACTATCTCATTTGAGATTTCTTCTTTCAATGCTTCCGCATAATCATCATGTATCTCTTTAAGCTTTTCTAACTTCGCACGTAAGGCGGTTATTTGGCCCTGTGTTGCTTCGATTTCATCTTTTTGATTATTTACTTCAGGACTAGTGAACGCTTGAATTAGCGCGTTTTTTAAGGGCATAAGGTTGTCTCTTAATAAGCTTAATTGTTTTATTAGAGCATCGTTGAATACTGCAGTGGGGATGTTTCCGTTTTTGCATTTCTTTATGCTCTGATTTGAACTGCAAGTTAAGTAAGTTGAGTCAACAATTCCATTGTATCTATGCTGTCTAATTTTGTAGAAAGTAATGATACAAAACTTATTTATACTAAAACATTTGAAAAAACAGGTAAAATTCCGCAAACAGTCACTATAATAAATGATATTTCAAAGACTTATGACGGCCAACCTGTATCAGCTCCAACATATACCAAACTGGGTGAAGGCGTTGTTACGATTGAATATAAATTAGCTAATGAGGACGACTCAAAATACACAACAACCGCTCCATCAAATGTAGGAAGTTATGTCGTTAGAGTGAGTGTCGCTACAAGTGATTCACATTTAAGTGGTTTTGATTCAGCAGAGTTTTCTATTAGCGAATCAGCAATTGCAACTGTGTCTTTCACTGATATCTCAGCTCCTGTTGCGAATCAAACCGCTCCAACTTCAGTTGAAGGAATATCTGCTGATGCAAAATATACAGGAACATTGAGTTGGTCTCCAGATTTAATAGATGGAAAGTTCAATTTTGATACTATTTATACTGCAACTATTACCTTAACAATTAAAGATAGCGAAAAAGGAAATTATGTTTTTGCAAATGATGTGGCAGGACCTGATGGATGGACTAAATCTATTGGAAGCACAGCAGACGCAGTAATTTTTACAAAATCATTTACAAAAACTGGTCATGATTTAACTAAGGTCGATGGTCAATCTCCAACTTGTACAGAAGCAGGATATAAAGATGTTTACTACTGTGATGAGTGTGGAATGTATTTTGAAAATGCAGATGGTACGGGTTTAATTGGTGATTCTACTGCATATAATGCTTGGAAGTTAGAT
>JAZLFA010000069.1:0-2437 GCA_045615545.1 Bacilli bacterium
CGAGAAAGGAAATGTTGAAGAAGCAGTTAAAGTGATACGTAACAAAGTATTCGCAATTAAATATGAATTTGATAGTTTCGAACAAGCTCAAGACTATCTACAAGAAAAATTAAAAGTATTAAATTCAAATACTGCGATTGAAGAAGAAAAGAAATGTTTATCTGCGTATCGTGTGCCATATGAAAGTGCAATTATTACTAGCCTAAACGTTGACAAATATTCATTTATTCGCGTTGACAATAACTTCTACTCAGTTCCAGATGATTTAGTAGGAAAACATGTCGTCGTTAAGATTTACCCAAATGATATTGAAGTTTTCTATAAACAAGAAAAAGTTGCGACTCATTCTCGTTTAACAGGTAAAAAGAAAACGTGTATCGATATTAAGCATTATCTACACACGTTTCTAAGAAAGCCAGGAGCTTTAAAGAATTCGACCGCTTTAAATAGTATTCCTGAACTTAAAGATATCTTCAATCTTTATTATAAAGATAATCCTAAGCAATTTATAGAGCTTTTAAACGCTAATAAAGATTTAGATATTAAAGAGTTAATCGAGGCTTTAAAGCCTTTAAATAACATAAAACAATTAAGTAAAGAAGATAGTTTGATTGAAAAAGAAGTAATCAAACAGCTTTTAGATATCAACGATTTATTTACAGGAGGACAAAAATATGTCAGTTAATGAATACACAACATCTTTAAAACTTTCTTATATTAGAGATAACTATATTGAACTAGCTAAGCAAGCATCTCGTGAAGATTTATCTTATGAACAATATTTAGAAAATCTACTTAAAGGAGAAATTGAAAAACGTTTTTCAAACTCAATACAGCATCGTATATCACAAGCACATTTTCCTTATAAAATCACTTTAAACGAATTTAAAAGAGATCATTTTTCTGTTGAAATCAAACAAAAGATTAAAGAATTAGAAACTCTTGATTTCATCACAAACAAAGAAAACATTATCTTAGTAGGCAATCCTGGCACAGGCAAAACAGCTTTATCTTTAGCTTTAGGTATGAAAGCGTGTCTAGAAAACAAAACAGTCTTATTTATATCTGTGCCACAATTACTAATTGAGATTGAAGAAGCATTCTCTAATTCTGAATATTTAAGATATAAAAGAAGATTTGAAAAATATGATTTAGTTATTATTGATGAACTTGGTTATAGTTCTTTCTCTAAAAATTCAGGTGAAATACTATTTAATCTATTATCATCAAGAAACGACGCTGGTTCTATTATCATTACTTCAAATCTTACTATGGATAAATGGGATGAAGTATTTAAAGATAAAGTATTAACTGGTGCAATCGTTGATAGACTAGCAAATAAAGCTCATATGATTGATATGACTGGTGATTCATATCGTATTAGACAAACAAAGGAGTGGATGAAAAAACATGAACATTAAAGAATATATAGATTTAATTGATACTGTATCGTATTCTAAAGGAATTATATCTGTTGTCTTATATGACAAACAAAATGATACACATTTATATTTATTTGATTTTGAATATGATGAACAAGGTAATAAATACTGTACTATGCTTAATGAGCCAATAAACAAAGATTTACCATATGTAGAGTTATCAACACCATTTATTGATACCATTGATGAATACTACGGTTCATATATACCTATAAGTAGTAGTAAAGATATTGGAAAACATTACAAATCAGTAATGAAAAGATTAAAACACAAAGAAGAAAAGCTTCTTAAAAACTAATAACAAAAGCACCAGCTATGATTAATATCATCATAGCTGGTGTTTAATAAATTATGGAATCTTATTCTCACATTTCTAAAAAAACATTCATAACTATCAGTAGCAAATACTCCTAAATGGGGTGCCTAAATTTCAACTGATTTTGTGCATAGAATTGAGTTGACAAATACAAGCATCTTTAGCTACTAAAGATGATGGTGAAAGAAAATCAATTAACGCATATCGTTCTCTTGGCAGCTGTATTGGAATAGGTATTGGATCAGTTGCGGTAAAACCACTTGTAAGATTATTTGGTGGTTTGAAATATAGTGATGCAATATCTAAAAGCGATGCAAATGCATTATTCTATACAGCATGTTTTATGGGTGTTTTATGTATAGTTGGTTCATTAATTCATTACTTTACTGCTAAAGAAAGAATAAAAGAAGAAGATAAGCAAGAAGAAAAAATTGGAATGTTGAAAGCATATAAAATGTTATTCAAATGTAAATCTTGGATATTTAATATGTTATATATAATTTGTTATGGTATTGAAACAGCTTTAATTATGAAAGCTATTGAATATTATGGAAAATATATTTTACAGGCTGACACAACTCCAATACTTGCAACTTACTTAGTATCTGCAATAGTAATATCAATTCTAACTCCAAAAATTGATGAAAAACTTGGTAAGCGCCTCGGCGGGGACGTAGGA
>JAZLFA010000070.1:0-2026 GCA_045615545.1 Bacilli bacterium
CACCAAATTATTTGTATATGAATTGATAATATCTAATCAAAATAAATGATAATGTTGTTGCACATATATGACTAGATTCTAGTCATATTTTTTGTTATTTAAGCACTTGTAGTATATTAGTCTCAAAGAAAGTGGTAATAAAAAAACGGAGTTATATTTTGTTTTGACGAACCATCTATAACTCCTACCATCAAGGTGATTTAATGATAACTATAAAATGCGATTTATGCAATATCAATCAAGAAAAATATGATGAAATTATTAATAATTTAGACTTTAAAAGGCTAATTTGTCCTTCATGTAGTCATTCTGACTTAGTAATACATGGATATTATACTAGAAGGCTTAAAACCAGAATTGGAACGATATATCTAAGAATAATAAGGGTTATCTGTAAAGCTTGTGGATCTACACATGCTTTATTATTGTCGTGCTTAGTTCCGTATTCATCTATTGATTTAAATAGTCATATAAGAATAATCAAAAATGATGATATTGATGGTTTAATGATAGAAATAAGTGATATAGATGAATCTAATGTTGCTTACGTATTAAGAACGTTTAATAGATACTTTAAAGAAAGATTGTTATCAGTAAGTATAAGTGCCACTGATGATGATCTTGTTTTTAATTGTTTTAAATACTTTAAAAGACAATTTATGCAGATTAAATGCACATCTAATATCTTGTTTTCTTTCAACCACATTACTTAACTGTCATATATGTTTTTCTTTCCCTAATATTTGAGTAAGGAGGAAAAACATATATGACAGAAAAAGAAAAAGAGAAAATAGCACTATTTAGATATGGTATCTTGTCGCCATTAATCACAGGAAGTTATGAAGGTAAAACTTATGAGTTTTGTCATGAAGCTGCATCTAAAACTTATGTAAGTGTTAATGGAAAAGATATAAGTTTTCATTCATGCACATTTTTTAGATGGTATAAAGCTTACTTAAAAGATGGATTTGATGGTTTAAAACCTAAAGGAAGAACCGATATAAGCCAGTATCGTAAACTATCTAATGATGCAATTGAAGAGATTAAATTTAACTTAAATGAATATCCTAGAATCCCAGCTACAGTTATCTATCAAAAGTTATTAGATAATAACACCATTACTTCTAAAAGCGTTTCATTATCTACTATCACAAGATTTGTAAGTAAATACAAGAAAGAACTTAAGCTTAGTACCAATAAAGACATGCGCAGATATGAAAAGGAGCACATCAATGAATTATGGTGTGGTGATTCTAGTGTTGGGCCATACATAAAAGTAGATGGTCAAAAATGTAAAACATATATTATTGCTTTAATTGATGATGCTTCTAGATTTATTGTAGGTATTGATATCTTCTTTAATGATAACTTCATTAATCTTATGGCTGTTATTAAATCAGCTATTACTAAGTATGGTAAACCAAAGATGTTTAACTTTGATAACGGTAGTAACTACCGCTGTAATCAAATGACTTTATTAGCTGCTAGAATTGGCGTTGCGATTAATTATAATCCCATTCATACTCCAACTAGTAAAGCTAAAATAGAAAGATGGTTTAGAACGCTTAAGGATCATTGGATGGCTAGTATTAACTATAATGACTTTAAAAGTTTAGATGAGTTAAGAAAATCATTATTGGAATATGTTCAATCATACAATAATACGATTCATTCATCATTGAATGGTAGCTCACCAATAGATCGCTTTTTTGAAGAATCTAATATGATTATTAGAATGTCTGAGGAGAGAATTGATAAAGCTTTCTTACTTGAAATAGAAAGAAAAGTATCAAATGATAATGTAATCGTCATTGAAGACAAAGAATATGAAGTCAATTATAAATATGCAGGTAGAAAACTATTATTAAGATACTCACCTGATTTATCTAAGATATATGTTGTGAATGATGATGAATCTTTAGAAGAAATACATCTATTAGACAAACATTCAAATTCTAGTGTTAAAAGACAAAAAGTAATGATAACTAAGGAGGAAGAAAAATAGTGAATTACACAAGTAGATACA